>NZ_SJUU01000007.1:0-146739 GCF_004337115.1 Exiguobacterium sp. SH3S3 | reverse complement strand
AGATGATTTTACTCATGGATGCGTTCCCCCGTCTGAATGAATAGGTTCATTATATCGATTCGACCGCACACAAAAAACCCTGAATGAGCACTTTTTATCAAGTGTCTATCATTCAGGGTTCAGTTCAAAAAAATTCAACAGGCGTTTTTTTATAGTCCGAGCGAAATATATTTCACTTCTAAAAACTCTTCGATGCCGTGATGACCGCCTTCACGGCCGAGACCGCTCTGTTTCCATCCGCCGAACGGCGCTTGCGGGGTCGAAGGCAGGCCATCGTTGACGCCGACAATCCCGTATTCGAGCGATTCCGCCAAGTAAAGGGCCTCGTTAATATCTTGTGTGAAGATATAAGACGCGAGGCCGAACGGCGTGGCGTTCGCCCGCTCGATGACTTCGTCGAGCGTGTTGAACGAAGCGATCGGGGCGACGGGCCCGAACGTCTCCTCGTTCATGCAGAGCATATCCTCGTTCGCATAGCGGACGACGGCCGGGCGGACGAACAAGCCGTCAAGCTGTTCGCCGCCCGTGATCTCACCCCCACGGATTTGGGCGTCCTCGAGGTGCTTCATCACTTTCTCGACCGCAGCCTCGTCGATGAGCGGACCGATGTCGATGCCGTCGTCGAGCCCGTTCCCGACCTTGAGCGCTTGCACGGCCTCGATGAACCGCTCCGAGAATTCGTCGACGATCGAACTCTCGACGTAAATCCGATTGGCACAGACGCATGTCTGTCCACCGTTACGGAACTTGGTCGCAATCGCTTGTGGGACGGCCTTGTCGAGGTCCGCTTTCGCCGTGACGATGAGCGGGGCGTGGCCACCGAGCTCGAGCGAGATTTTCTTCATCGTGTCGGCGGCACCGCGCATGAGCGTCTTGCCGACTTCGGTCGACCCGGTGAACGTCAGCTTGCGTACACGTGGGTCGTGCTGCCAAACGTTGACGATACGAGCGGCACTGCCGGTCACGAGATTGATGACACCTTTCGGGAAACCGGCCTTCTCGGCCAATTTGACGAGTTCGATCGCGGTGAGCGGTGTCGCCGAGGCCGGTTTCAAGACGACGGTGCAACCGGCTGCTAGAGCCGGTGCCAATTTGCGGGTGATCATCGCCGCCGGGAAGTTCCATGGCGTGATGGCAGCGATGACGCCGACCGGTTGTTTGATCGCGAAAATGCGTTTCTCTTTTGAAGAAGCAGGAATCGTCTCACCATAGACGCGCCGTCCTTCCGCGGCATACCACTCGATGAATCCGTTGGCATAGCGGATTTCGCCGATCGCTTCTTTCAGCGGTTTGCCTTGTTCTTCGACCATCGTTCGCGCGAGCGCTTCCGTCTCTTCATCGATCAAGCGATGCCATTCGAGCAGTAGGGCGCCCCGGTCTTCGGCTGTCCGCTGCTGCCAGTCTTTTAAAGCGGCCTGGGCCGCGTCGACAGCGAGGCCGGCCTCGGTCTCGTCACTCTTTGTCACGGTTGCTATTACGTTACCGGTCGCCGGATTCCGGACCTCGATTGTCTCATTCGTCTCGATCCAGTCACCGTTAATGAAGTTGTTCTCAGCTCGCATCGTGTTCTCCCCTTTCGTCTGTGTCACACTGTAAAAGTACCCGATTTAAAAAAACATACACAATTTTACAGCGGGGCACGACAAAAAACCGTCACTCAGATGAGTGACGGGATCAGACACGAAAATCTTGGCGGGCCAAATGGCGAATCTTTCGACCGAGGCGCCTTGAGTTAAAGTAGGCGACGACGGAGACGACACCACCCGACCAAAACAGCCACTCATCAGGCCGGATATAGCCGAACAGACCAACGAACAATCCGAGAACGATGACGCCCGAGTTGAACGTCTGGCGATGGAGCAATTCTTTCGATTCGAGCTCGCGTTGGAACATCACCTGCTCGGACAACCGTTTCCGGGTCGGCTCTTTCAAATAGTTCTCGAGCAACGGCGGCACGTTCAACAGTTTCTTGCCGTAGTTGAGCGCCGTCATGACGTAGCGGTTTTGGATCGTCGTCCCGTCTGATTCGAGCCATTGGATCACGATCGGTTTACCGAGCGTGAACAAATCGATTTTCGGGTCGAGAATCTGTAAAATCCCGAGCAACGTCGAGGCGGCACGACCGAAGAAGGCGAACTCGGCCGGCAGTTGGATCGGCTCGTTCTTCACGAGCAGTTGGATATCTTGCAGCACTTTTTCGATCAATTTTGTATCGACCGTATCAATGTCGGTCTCTAAATAGAATGTGACCGCCTTTTCGATTGCTTGGCGGATGTTATGTTTATTCGCCGTCGGCAACAAAAAGCGCAAGTCTTCGAGGGCATCGACGACACCGTCGTAATCGAGCGAGATGAACGCCTGCAAGATCTTTCGGATCGTCGCCATGTCTTGCGCGGTCGACGATCCGACCATGCCGAAGTCGAGCAGGATGATCGTTCCGTCGGCCCGGATCTGGACGTTACCAGGGTGGGGGTCGGCGTGGAACTGTCCGCCGAATAATAGCTGTTCCGCGGCCATCGTGAACAGCCGTTCGGCGAGAGCGGAGCGGTCGATATTGTTTTCTTTTAAGAACGCAATATCTGTGATGCGACGGGAGTCGACCCAATCCATCGTCAATACCCGATTCGTACATAAATGATCGTAGTAGCCCGGGATGTAGACGTTTGGGTTTTCAGCATACTTCGCTTTGAAATACAGCGCGTTTTTTAATTCGGTTTGGAAATTTAGTTCATCCCCGATGACAAAAATCATTTGGCGATATAAGCTATCTAAGTCGGTCGATTTGGCGAGCGGCGTCCGTTTGAGCATCGTCGTGACGATTCGCATCGCTTTGAAGTCGGTGCGGATGATTTTTTCGATGTCCGGACGCTGGATTTTGAGCGCGACCCGTTTCCCGTTTTCAAGGAGCGTGGCCCCGTAGACTTCCCCGATCGAGGCGGAGGCGACGGCGTCGATGCCGACGTCTTTCACGACTTGGGTGTACGGTACGCCCCATTCGGCCTCGAGGATGGCACGAGACTTATCCCAACCTGACGTCGGTACGCGGTCGACGAGCTCGGACAACTCATTGAGGACGGACGGCGGCAGCAAATCGGCCCGGATCGACAAGAATTGACCGAGCTTGATCAACAGTCCCTCTAGGCGGAGCGCGTTACGTTTATACTCGCGGGCGAGCTGCAACATGAGCGCCTCGTACTCTTCCGGAGAGGCGAGACCTTGCTGCTGTTTGCGTGAGAATGCATAAATCTTAATGATGAATCGGGCAAACATTGTGACGATGATCCATATGCGGAACAAGGCGATTCGTTTCATAAAAATACCGACATCCTTTACAAGCAGTCGCTCGACTGATCTGATTTTTTTGTATCTTTACTTTACCATATAATGCTTTCGAGAAAGGGCAAGGGATGTTTATGGAGTGGGAATTATTGAACGTCGTTGGAACAATTGCGTTCGCGGCGAGTGGAGCCATCATCGCGATGGACGAAAAGTACGATATTTTTGGAGTTTGGTTGCTCGCCTTCACGACGGCTTTCGGCGGCGGGGCAATCCGTAACGTCTTGCTCGGCAACCCCGTCAGTTTGATTTGGCAACAAAACGATTTATTTATTCTCTGTTTTCTCGTCGCGCTCCTCATCTTCCTGCTCCCGAGCGTCGTCTTGCCGCATTGGGAAAGATGGGGCGTCATCGTCGACGCGATCGGCTTGGTCGCGTTCTCTTTCCAAGGGGCGCAAGTGGCTATCAAATTGGATTTGCCGTTGTCGGCAGCGATTGCGGCGGCCGTCCTGACCGGAGTCGGCGGTGGTGTCGTCCGCGACTTGCTTGCCGGACGGAAACCGCTCGTCTTGCAGGCGGAAGTGTACGCGATTTGGGCGATCATCATCGCGGTCGTCACGTACTACTTCCGGCTCGAAGGCGGACTTCCGGTGTATGCGTTATTGATTGTCGTAGCGACGCTTCGAGTGATATCCTACTATCGGAAGTGGAATTTACCAGCACGAAAAGTGAGATAAGGGGGAAATCATATGAAATTATTACTCATTACCGGTGCTGCCTTGATGGCGCTCGGTGTCGCGCTCGGCGCGTTCGGGGCTCACGCATTGAAAGAGCGTCTGGCGCCGAATATGCTCGCGAACTGGCAGACGGGGGTCTTGTACCACATGATCCATGCGATCGGCATCATTGCGCTTGCTAGTATTTTGACGAAAGTGAGCATCAGTCAATTCAACACAGCCGGTTGGCTCATGTTTGCCGGTATCCTGTTCTTCTCGGGCAGCTTGTATGTCATGGCGCTTACAGGTATCACGAAACTTGGAGCGGTCACACCAATCGGCGGTGTTCTTTTCATCGCGGCATGGGTGTTCGTCATTATCGGTGCATTCAAACTGTAACGAAATATCCATCGAGCGTTAACACTTCGTCTGTATCCTTAGACGTGTGAGACCCCTCGATTTCACACCCGCAACGAACGTTCGGTCAGTCCTGTCATCTTCGCCTTGAGCGAGAAGTCAGACTGACCATTTTTACTTTTTTTGGGAATGGATGAGTTTAGAAAAAATGCTGGAATATGCTTTTTTGAAATAAGGTAAATGATTTACGGTTTTCAATTACTATTACAGAAACGTTTCAAACCATAAAAAATCGAAAAAACGTTGAAATACAAAGAAGAGGGAATGCCAACGGCTTTCCCTCTTCTTTGTCGTAATCAAAGTGAAATATAACTTTAACAGGAAAACATTCGACACTTCGATATAATTAGTCGTGTTGAAACTAAAAAATTAATCGTTTTTGTTACATAGAAAAACGACCGACTTAAATAGAGTATGTAAAACTAGCCCGTCAAATTAGAAAGGATGTCTGCATTGATTAATTGGAAACGTACTGTCTCAGCACTTACGCTGAGCGCCTTGCTCCTCGGCACGCACTCGGTAGCCGATGCCTCGACGACAATCAAAGAGAAGCAAGAGCAACAGAAAAAAGTTAAAGAGCAACGAAATAGCGTCAAACAGAATCAATCGAATACGTCTTCGAAAATTCAACAGAACACTAAAGAAATCTCGAAGGTACAAGAAGAAGTCAACAAAATGGACGCTCAGCTTCAAGACATCATCTACGACGTAGCGGCAAAACGCCAAGAAATCAAACGTACAGAGATGAAGATTGAAGATCTCGAAGTGGACATTAAAGGTTACGAGAAAAAGATGATCGCTCAAGAAAAAATGATGAAAGAGCGGATGGCCACGATGCAAACGAACGGTGGCGGTTCAATCAACTGGGCAGAATTCATCTTTGGATCAAAAAACTTCTCTGACTTGATCACACGCATGATCACGGCTGGTACGATCCAACGTAGCGACCAAGAGTTGTTCAACGACTACGAAGCGACACGTCTATCTCTTCAAGAAGCACAAGCCGCACTCAAAGCAGAGCGGGCCTCACTTCTAGAGCAACAGAAAGCACTTGAAGCGCGTCAAGCCGAACTCGAGAAGAAGATGAAACAGCGTGAAGCTCGCATTAAAGAACTTGAAGAGAAAAATATCGAATTTGAAACGCAAATCTTCGACCTACAAGAAATCGAAGCGACGTTGATCGCTCAAGAAGAGGCGATTGCAGCTGAAATCGAAGCACAGCGCCGTGAAGAAGAAGAAGCGCGTCGTCGTGCGGAAGAGGCAGCACGTCAAGAAGCGGCTCGTAAAGCTGAAGAGGCACGCCAAGCTGAGGCTGCCAAAGCAGCGGCCGCGCAACAAGCCGAAGAAGCGAGAGCTGAAGCTGCACGTCAAGAAGAAGCGGCTAAAGCTGCGGCTGCACAAGCTGCTGCTCAGAAAAAGCAGAACAGTAATACTAATTCCCAGTCATCGTCGTCTTCAAACCAAACGACACAAAATAATGTGACAGCTTCTAAACCGGCTGCACCACCGGCACCTAAGCCTAAGCCAGCACCAAAGCCGGCACCAAAACCGGCACCGGCTCCTAAACCGGTACCGACTACGCCGACAGCTTCGGCACCGGCACCATCGAGCGCGAAATTCATTCAACCGACGACTGGTCGTTTCTCGCAAGGTTTCGGACCGGCAAGCGGACAGTTCGGCTATTCGTTCCATAACGGTGTCGATATCGCCGGACCAGTCGGTACACCGATCCGGGCTTCGGCAACTGGAACGGTCATCCGGGCTGGATGGGGTGGCGCTTATGGGAACCACGTCATGATCGCCCACGTTATTGGCGGTCAAGTCTGGACGACTGTCTATGCGCACATGAACTCGGTATCAGTTAGCGCTGGTCAGCGTGTGACGCAAGGGTCAAACATTGGAACGCTCGGGAACACTGGAAACTCTTCAGGCCCGCACCTTCACTTTGAAATCCACCAAGGCAGCTACTCGTACTCTTCTTCGAGCGCCGGTAGCACCGTCAACCCACGTCAGTTCTTCTAATCCTAAACAAACGAGCACTCGTCAATCGCGACGGGTGCTCGTTTTTGCGGAAAAATAGTGCCCATCCATTGCGGATAGGCACTATTTTTAACATAATTAAGCGAGAATTCTCCCACCTCTAAGCGTCTGGGGCATAGCCCAGCGTAGGTGGGAGATGAATCGCCCGTACATAAACCTCTTGGCCATCCCTGTGACAGATATGACGAACGGAAGTTCGTGATTCCGTCAGATTTCCCTTCCCCCGCCGCGGGTATCGGATGAGGAAGGCGTTCATCACGATCATCGGTCGAGAGGAGGCGCAGACATGCTGAAGGGCTACAAATACCGGCTCCACCCGACCGCGGCACAGGCCGAGTTCCTCGTCAGGACGATCGGCTGCGCCCGCTTTATCTACAACAAGCTGCTCGAGGACCGCATCGCTATCCACGAGGAGACGAAGGCGAGCGGCGGGTCGAAGCGGAAGCCGCCGACACCGGCCTCCTACAAGCCCCTGTTCCCGTTCCTGTGTGAGGCGGACAGCCTCGCGCTCGCCAACGCAAAGCTGCACCTCGACACGGCGTTCGCGAAGTTCTTCGCCGGGACGGCCGGCTTCCCGGTGTTCAAGTCGAGACGAAAGGCGCGCGCGTCCTACACGACGAACAACCAGCACGGCACGATCCGCATCGAGGGGGACCGGGTCCGGCTCCCGAAGGTCGGGTTCATCCGGTTCACACAGCACCGAATCTTCGACGGCGAGATCCGCTCCGCGACCGTGTCGATGACGAAGACGGACAAGTTCTTCGTGTCGCTCCTCGTCGAGCAGCCCGACGAGCCGTGGGTCCCGGCCGAGCACAAAATCGGGATCGACCTCGGCCTCGGGCACTTCGCCGTCATGACGAACGACGCAATGGTGACGGAGACAATTCCGAACCCGCGCAACCTACGCGAGGCCGAGGAACGGCTGAGACGAGCGCAGCGCGCGCTCTCCCGCAAGAAGCTCGGCAGCCGGAACCGCGAGAAGGCGCGGCTCCTGTTGGCCAAAAAGCATGAAAAGGTACGGAACCGCCGACATGACTTCCTCCACAAGCTGTCACGACGCATCGTCGACGAGAACCAAGTCGTCGTCGTCGAGACGCTGAAACCGAGGGAGATGATGCAGGACCGCCGCCTGGCAAAGTCGATCGGGGACGCCGGGTGGGGCGAGTTCGTCCGCCAGCTCGCCTACAAATGCAGGTTCCACGGCCGCACACTGATCCAGGCCGACCCGTGGTTCGCCTCGACCCAGGTCTGTTCGGCCTGTGGCGAGAACGGCGGCAAGAAGGACCTGCACGTCCGCGAGTGGACATGCGCCGCATGCGGCACGCACCATGACCGCGACGTCAACGCGAGCCTCAACCTGTTGCGTCTCGCCGACTGAAACACTCCAGGGCAGGGACTGCCCGACGAGCTTGGTCCACAACCGTGGCTGGTAAGAGCACGGTCTTCCCAAGAAGCTCCCACTTCAAGTTGCGAAGCAAATAAGTGGTGAGTAGTTCACTTAGCTTGCTCGATGTCGTCTTGTTTTGTGTCAGTCATACGGAATCGCTCGCGAACGAGATAGATGATCGTTAAGCCGACCAACCATGGGATCCCGAACTTGAGCAAGATGTTGAAATCGGTAAACCATGTCGTGATCATTAAGCTGAGCAACAGCCCGGCACCTAGGAGCGGTAAGAACGGATAGCCAATCATACGGACAGGGAGTTTACGCCCCGTCCATTTTTTGCGGAAGAATAAGTGTGAGACGAAGACCATGAACCATGTGAAGATCGCCCCGAACATCGAGATGCCCATGAGGAACGGATACGACGTCTCCATGAACACTTGAAGCAATGCCGCGAGGACGATTCCGCCTGTCGAAACGAACAAGGCAGGCATCGGAATCCCGCTTGTGCTTACTTTTTTGAAGATACGCGGTGCGTCGCCGGCTTCGGCGAGTGAGTACATCATGCGCGTCGAGGCATACAATTGCGCGTTCATCGCCGACAAGGCGGCGACCAAGATGACGAAGTTCAAAATGCTAGCCGCGCCAGGCACATCAAACTGCTGCATGACGAGGACGAACGGGCTTTGATCGATACCGGCCTGCTGCCATGGGATGAGCATGAGCATGATGGCGATCGTGATCAAATAGAAGAACGTCAAGCGGAACACGGTCGCCCGCAACGCCTTTGGTACGGCGCGGTCCGGGTCTTTCGCTTCGCCAGCCGTGACGGCGACGAGCTCTGTCCCGAGGAAACTGAAGAGCGAGATGAAGATCGTCACCCACATGCCGTAAAATCCGAAAGCGAAGAACCCTTCATTTCCGGTCGTGATCGATTCGATCGGTGAGCCCGGTTGGCCGAACAGTGCGGCCGCACCGAGGACGATGAAAAGAATGATGGCAGTGACTTTGATGAATGATAACCAGTATTCGGTTGTCCCGAACGTATGGACGTGCCGAGCGTTGACGTAGATGAGCAATCCGCCGAACACGGCGACCCAGACGAATCCGTTCACATCCGGGAACCAGTAGCGCATGTAAATCGCGATTGCGCTCACTTCGACCCCGATTGCGAGGACGTTGGCGATCCAGTACGAATAACGGACCAAGAAGCCAGCGAGCGGATGGACATAACGCTCGGCGATCGTGCCGAACGAGCCCGAAGTCGGATGAGCGACGGTCATCTCGGCGAGACAACCCATGAGCAAGAGGACGATAAACGCCCCGATGGCGTAACTGACGAGCACGCTCGGTCCTGCCGTTTGGATGGCGAGGCCGCTTCCGAGGAAGAGGCCCGTTCCGATGGCGCTGCCAAGCGAGATCATCGTGAGCTGTCGGGTCGACAGTTCACGTTTTAGTTTGCTAGTTTCCAAAGTCAAATCTCCTTTAGTTGAGTGAAGTGTTGTTGGGGACGACTATAGCAGACAAAAAAATCACGTGTCAACTTGCGACGTTCTGAAACATGCGGTCGATTCGTCCGCACTTATAGAAGCAAAGTTTTTTTGCACACTTTTGTTTGACAGGATGAATCGGGAACGGTATAGTACGAGTTAACTTAACTGAAACGAACAAAGGCGTCGACGAAGAGAAGTAACGACGGTCCCCGCATGACAGAGAGCTGATGGTTGGTGTGAATCAGTATGTGGGACGTCGCGAATGGACTTCCGAGCTCTAAACCGAAATTTTTAGTAGGCTTTAGCGGGTTACCCACCGTTATCACGGGGAAGCGGATGATTGTCCGTGAAGTGGGTTCGACATGAACCAACGAAGGTGGCACCACGGGGTTACTCGTCCTTCTCATAGCGTGAGCTGTGAGTTGGACCGAGTGACCCTTTTTTGTTTTTCAAATTAAATCTTAAATCGATGATTGAGAAGAGTAGCGTGAAGAAGTCTCGTACAGAGAGTCAGGGGTGGTGGGATCCTGACCGAGACCGTCACGTGAATGGGCTCATGAGAGCACGGCTGAATGTTAGTAGGCCGTGACGGCTTCCACCGTTATCAGGATACGATGTGATAGCATCGGAAAGTGGGATCGATTGATCCAACGAGAGGTGGCACCGCGGTCCATACCGTCCTCCATACGACAGACGTCGTATGGAGTTTTTTTATACCCAAATCGCTTAAGGAGGAACGGACATGTTAACACGACTACTGACGAACCAAGTGACGACGACCGAGATGAAACAGGCGGCTTCCGAGTTGTTTCAAGCGGATGAAACGCAAATCACCGAGGTGCTTCTCGCATTGAAAGCACGCGGCGAGACGGCCGAAGAGATGGCGGGGCTGGCCGATTATATCCGTGAAGCGGCGACGTTCCCGGAGACGACGCTCCCTGTGCTCGACGTTTGTGGGACCGGCGGTGACGGAGCGAACACGTTCAACATTAGTTCGACCGTCGCGTTCGTTCTCGCCGGACTTGGTATCCCGGTCGCGAAACATGGGAATCGGAGCGTGTCAAGCCGGTCGGGTAGCGCCGACGTGCTCGAGGCGTTGAATATCCCGATCGTCCAAAGTGCTGACGACGTGTTAGCTGAACTTGAGCGGACGAACTTGAGCTTCTTGTTCGCCCAACACGTCCATCCGATCATGAAACATGTCATGCCGGTGCGAAAACGGCTCGGGACGGCGACGATCTTCAATCAAATCGGTCCGCTGACGAACCCGCTCAAGCCGAGACGGCAATTGATCGGCGTCTACCATCCAGACTTGATTGAGAAGATGGCTACGGCGATGCGCCATCTCGGAGTCGAACGGGGCATGGTCGTCCATGGGGCCGGTGGGCTCGACGAGGCGAGCCTCGTTGGTGCGAACGAGGTACTCTTCTTTGACGGAGAGCAGACGGCGAGATATCAAGTCGACCCGCGAGACGTCGGGTTGATGCGGGCGCCGCTGTCGGCGCTACAAGGTGGTACACCCGAAGAGAATGCGAAGACGCTCGTCGCCGTCTTGAACGGCGCGGCCGGACCGGCGCGGGACGTCGTCTTGTTGAATGCGGCACTCGCGTTATGCACATATGGTGCCGTCAAGACGTTGCGTGAAGGTGTGGCCGAGGCGAGCCGAAGCATCGACGAGGGCCACGCCGTCCGCGTCCTTAAGCAACTACAAAAAACGGAGGTGGGCGCATGAGCTACTTGACGAAAATTATTGGGACGAAAATCGAAGAGGTCAACCAGATGCAAGACGTCACGGTCACGGCGACGGAGCCGATCTCGTTACAGCGGTTAGTCGCGGACGGGTTTCATATCATCGCAGAAATTAAGCGGGCGTCCCCATCAAAAGGCGTGATTCGAGCCGAACTCGATGTGGCCGAACGGGCTCAGGTTTACGAACGGGCCGGTGCGACGATGATCTCGGTGCTGACGGATACGACGTACTTTAACGGGTCGTTCGATGACTTACGCCAAGTCGCTGACGCCGTCGATATCCCGGTCCTGTGTAAAGACTTCATCATCGATGAACGACAACTCAACCGGGCGAAAGCGGCCGGCGCGAGCGTGGCGTTGTTGATCGTCGCGGCGTTACATCCGACTCGCCTGCACGCGTTGAAGCAACACGCGCGCCTGATCGGCCTCGACGTGCTCGTCGAAGTGCACGATGAATCCGAACTCCAGACGGCGCTCGAACTCGGGGACGTGTTGATCGGCATCAACAACCGGAACTTGAAGACGTTCGACGTATCGCTCGAGACATCGGTTGAATTGATGAAGCGTTATCCGAACGTGGCTTTCGTCAGTGAGAGCGGAGTCAGCACCGGCGAAGCAGCGAGCCGACTGCGAGACGCGGGAGCCAAAGCGATTCTCGTCGGAGAGGCGCTTATGCGACAGGATGACCCGACGGCGTTGATTGAGGAGTTGAAGACGTGTTCGTTAAAATATGTGGATTGAAAACAGAAGAAAGTGTGACGGCGGCGGTTGAAGCCGGGGCCGATGCGATCGGCTTCGTGTTCGCGAACAGCTCACGCCAAGTCGATGTGACGACGGCGAAACGACTACGGCAGTTGATCCCGAATCACGTCCGTGTCGTCGGAGTGTTTCTCGACCCGACGCTTGATGAGGTCGAGACGGCAATCACTTGTGGATTGACGGATATCCAGCTGCACCGGCGCACGTTGCCGCTTGAGACGTTCCGACAGTTCAATCTGCCGATCATCGAAGCGAGCAGCGAGACGGAGGCGGATATCGTCTTACTCGATGCGCCGACGCCCGGGAGCGGGGAGACGCTCGACTGGTTGCAGTTGGAACGTCCGCAGCGAACGTTCTGGCTCGCCGGCGGTTTGACGGCCGACAACGTGAAACAAGCGATGCACGACGTACGGCCTGACGGGGTCGACGTCTCAAGCGGCGTCGAGACAGATGGAGAGAAAGATATCGATAAAATTCGCACGTTCATCAGACGTGCCAAGGAGGAAACACCATGTATACACAACCAGTGAACGGGAAGTTTGGCCCGTACGGAGGAAAATATATACCGGAAACACTCATGCAGGCCGTTGAAGAACTCGAGGTGGCTTATGAGGAAGCGAAGTTAGATCCTGAATTTCAAGAACGCTTCGACGCGTTGCTCAGCGAATACGTCGGACGGGAGACCCCGCTTTATTATGCGGAGAACATGAGCCGACGCCTCGGGACGAACGTCTACTTGAAACGGGAGGATTTGAACCATACCGGTGCCCATAAGATCAACAACACGATCGGGCAGGCGCTGCTCGCCAAGCGGATGGGGAAACAGAAAATCGTCGCCGAGACCGGTGCCGGACAACATGGTGTGGCGACGGCGACGGTGTGTGCGCTGCTCAACTTAGAATGTACGATTTTCATGGGTGAGGTCGATGTCGAACGGCAAGAGTTGAACGTGTTTCGGATGGAACTGCTCGGGGCGACGGTCATTCCGGTGAAGTCAGGCAGCCGAACGTTGAAAGATGCGGTCAACGAAGCGTTACGCTACTGGGTCAAACACGTTGACGATACGCACTACGTCATGGGCTCTGTCCTTGGACCACACCCATTCCCGACGATGGTGCGTGACTTCCAAAGTGTGATCGGAACAGAGACGCGGCGCCAAATTTTAGACAAGACCGGACGCTTGCCGGATGCCGTCATCGCTTGCGTCGGTGGTGGCAGCAACGCCATGGGGATGTTCTACCCGTTCTTGAATGACGAGGACGTCGCCTTGTACGGTGTCGAGGCAGCAGGAAGCGGCGTCGATACGGACAAGCATGCGGCGACGCTCACCAAAGGGGAAGTCGGCGTGCTCCACGGCTCGCTCATGTACGTGCTGCAAGACGGGGCCGGACAAATCCAAGAAGCGCACTCGATCTCGGCTGGACTCGATTATCCTGGGGTCGGACCAGAGCATAGTTTCTTGAAAGACATCGAGCGTGTCCGTTACGCGGCGGTCACCGATGAGGCGGCGTTAGAGGCATGTATGTCACTCAGTCGACATGAAGGCATCATCCCGGCACTCGAGTCGTCACATGCACTCGCCTATGCCGAGACGCTCGCCGCGACGATGGACGAGGACGATCTGCTCGTCATCTGTCTGTCCGGCCGAGGTGATAAAGATGTGCATACGATTCGAGAAAGGGTGGGACGGAAATGAGCTTAGAGACAGCGATTCGAAATAGAGACGGGGCAGCGTTCGTCCCTTACATCATGGCTGGAGACGGCGGACTCGATCAACTCATTCCGACGATCGAGCGGCTCGAAGCGATGGGCGCGACGGCGATCGAGCTCGGGATCCCGTTCTCAGATCCGGTAGCGGACGGGCCGATCATCGAGGCGGCCGGGATGCGGGCCCTCGCGGCCGGGGTGACACTCTCTAGTGTGTTGGATTGTTTAATAGAAGGAACTGAGCGTTTCTCAGTCCCGATCGTCCTGATGACATACTTGAATCCGGTGTTCCGGTTCGGAATCCAGCCGTTCTTCGACCGTGCGGCCGCATGCGGCGTCAGCGGTGTCATCATCCCCGATTTGCCGTTCGAAGAGAGCCTCGAACTATTCGCGGGGATTGAACGGAACGGGGTCGCGGTCGTCCCGCTCGTCACATTGACGAGTAACAAACAACGAATCGACACGATCTTAAGTCAGGCCGAAGGGTTCGTCTACGCGGTGACGCTCAAAGGGACGACCGGAAAAGTCGACGCGTTCCCGGACGAACTGCTCGCCCATTTACGGTCATTGACAGAACGGTCTCCGGTCCCGGTACTCGCCGGATTCGGTGTCCATCGGGAAGACCAAGTGCAAGCGCTCGGTGAGGCGTGTGACGGGGTCGTCGTCGGCAGTTTCATCGTCGAGGCGCTCCACGCCGGACGCGAGCAAGACGTCGCCGAATTGATCGCATCGGCGCGTCGAGTCAAATCATAAAACAAGGACCGTGCCCTGAGGCACGGTCCTTGTTCGTTCATAGCTCGACGCGTTCAAGCCCGTCTTCGCCGAACTTGCGATCGAGTTGGTCGTGACGATACGTCGAGGCGAGGACGTACAATAAGTCGCCCGGCTCAATTTTCGTCTGTCCGGTCGGCGGGATCAGATAGTCTTTGCGGACGATCGCATTGACGACCGTGTTCGGCGGTAACGTGATGTCGGCGAGCGTGCGTCCAATCATTGATGACGCTTCTGTCGCCACGTACGGAACGAGCTGATGCTGTGACTGTTTACTCGATACGAGCGCGATCGTATACGGCGAGCGGATCTTATCCGGGCCGAGCAGGTTCAGTTTGGCCGCGAGTGGTGTGAGCGTCGTTCCTTGAATCAACGCGCTCGTCACGACGACGAAGAAGACGGCGTTGAAGATGAGTTGGCTGTTGTCGATCCCGGCGATGAGCGGGAACGTCGCTAGTACGATCGGGACCGCTCCTTTTAAGCCGGCCCAGGAGATGAACAGCTTTTCCTTATGCGTGAACGGCATCGCGATCGTCGATAAGTAAACGGCGATCGGACGGGCGACGAACATGAGGAAAAATGAAATCAACAGCCCTTTCCAAATGAGTTCTGGGTCGAACAGTTGTTTCGGATAGACGAGAAGCCCGAGGATGACGAACATGATAATTTGCATGATCCAAGCGAGCGCCTCCGAAAATTGGACGATGGTCACTTCATGGGCGGTGTGGGCATTCCCGACAATCATCGCGGCAAGATAGACGGCGAGCAAGCCGCTGCCAGCGAAGTAGGCGGCCACACCATACGTCATGAACGCCATCGAAATCATGAGGACGGCGTGCAGGCTGCTTGATTCAAGGCGCAAGTGATTGAGCATGAGCCGTGACAGGTTCCCGAGCATGTACCCGGCGAACGCCCCGACAATGATCTGTAGGATGAACATCCAGATGCCGTCCCAAATCGTCGTTTCCGGTTTCAACATGAAGTCGAGAGCGAGGATTGTTAAAAACATCGCCATCGGATCATTCGTGCCGGACTCGGTTTCGAGTGTCGCGCCGACTTTCGGCGAGATATTCTTTCCTTTGAAGGCGGCGAACACGGCGGCGGCATCGGTCGAGCCGATGATGGCACCGAACAGGAAAGATTCAATCCAGTCGAAACCGAATACGAAACGAACGGCCACGGCGACGAGCCCGGCCGTCAATAAGACGCCGATCGTCGCGAGCGAGGCGGACGGGACGAGGACACTCCGAAACGAGGCCCATTTCGTCTGCAGACCACCTTCGAACAAAATAACGATCAGAGCGGAAATCCCGATCATCTGGGCGAGGTTCGAGTCATCGAAGAAAATTAAGCCGGTGATGTCGCTGCCCATGATTATGCCGATGCCCATGAACAAAAGCAGGGCGGGCAGGCCAAAACGGGTCGACACGCGCGTGGCCAAAACTCCTGCGACAAGGAGGAGGCCGAACAAGAGGATTGAAACGTCTGTACTTAAAATAGGTGCGGTCAAACACATCACTTCCCTTTGAAATTGTCACTTTTCATATAGATTATTAAGTTCATTATACCATGAAACCGTTATGAAATAAGAATGAACGTATCATCTATTATGCTAATTGGAATAGTCGGATATCGGTGTGGTACATTAGGAGTATCAAAGGGGGATTCATATGGCTAAAATTCACGTCTTGCATGAAAACAATGAGTGGACGGACCATCTCGTCCAACGGCTCGAGGAGTTATCGCTTCCATATGAACTGTGGCATTTAGATGAAGGAATCATCGATATCGAAGCGACGCCGCCGGATGGTGTGTTCTATAACCGGATGAGTGCCTCGTCACATACGCGCGGGCATCGCTACGCGCCAGAGCTGACGGAAGGGGTACTTGCCTGGCTCGAGGCGAACGGACGGACCGTCTTCAACGGGACACGGGCGATTCGCCTCGAAGTGAGCAAGGTCAACCAATATACGGCGCTTCGCCAAGCAGGGATCCGTGTGCCGAGGACGATCGCTGCCGTCGGGAAAAAACAAATCATCGAGGCGGCCGAGAAGCTTGGTATGAGCCCGTTCATCACGAAGCATAACCGGGCCGGTAAAGGGCTTGGCGTGCAGCTGTTCCATTCGATTGAGGCGTTGAAAGGGTATGTGTACGGACCGACGTTCGAGGACTCGGTCGATGGCATCACGCTCATCCAACAATATATCGAAGCGCCGAAACCGTTCATCACGCGCTGTGAATTTATCGGCGGAAAGTTCCTCTACGCGGTACGGGTCGACACGTCGGAAGGGTTCGAACTATGCCCGGCGGATGCGTGCTCGATTGAAGACCAATTCTGTCCGGTCGGCGAGACGCCGCCGGCCAAATTTGAAATCGTCGACGGGTTTGCCGACCCGATCATCGATCAGTTAGAAGCGTTCTTAGCAACAAATAATATCGCGGTCGCGGGGATCGAGATCATCGAAGACCGTGACGGCAACGTCTATGCGTACGACGTCAACACGAACACGAACTATAACTCGGACGCGGAAGCGCAGGCAGGTCAATACGGCATGCTTGAATTAGCGACGTTCCTTGGCGACGCGCTTCACGCGAAGACAAAATAAGGGTCAGGCTTTCGCCTGACCCTTTCGCTGTGTATGTTGTAATTGTTGTTCAAATCGAATTTGGACTAGCTCTGCTGTCGGGGCCATTCGTTCAATGAACGAATCTAAACGTTTTGCAGTGTCTCGATCTGATTCCTTGAACACGCGCATCGTTGTTCACCTCATTGATCATTGTTGTAAGTGCCTCTACAACGATGTTTCCCGAGGGAGTCGATGCGTAAACCTCAATCAACCGAGGAATGTGCCGAGTTCTTCTTTTGGAAGGATGTTTCCGACGTAGAAGTCACCAAACTCGCCATATTTGGCGCTGACTTCATCGAAACGCATCTCGTAAACAATCTTCTTAAATTGGAGCGAGTCTTCCGCGAAGAGCGTGACGCCCCATTCCCAGCCGTCAAATCCGGTCGATCCGCCGATGAACTGCTGGATCTTGCCGGCATAGCTGCGGCCGATCATGCTGTGGCGATACATGAGGTCTTTCCGCGCGTCCATCGACAGCGTATACCAGTTATCCTCGTCACGGCGCGCTTTGCTCATCGGGTAGAAGCAGATGTGGGCCGTTTTTGGCAACGTTGGGTACAAGCGCGAGCGGATGTGCGGGTTCTCGTACGGATCCCCGTCACCAGAGCCACGGTACATGCCGAGCTCGATGACCGAGACGTAAGAGTACGATGGGATCATAAAGTCGTACAGTTTCGTCTTACGAAGGGCGAGTTCGACTTGCTCGAGCTCTTTGAACGTCGGACGAAGGACCATGAGGACGACGTCCGCTTTTTGACCGAGGATTGAATAGAAGGCGTGACTGCCTTCTCCGCGTGTTTCGACGTCTTCAAGCGAGGCGAGGAAGGCGACGAACTCCTCAATCATTTCTTGACGCGCCGCCTTATCGACTGCTTTTAGACGTGTCCAATCGATCGAGCGGAAATCATGGAGCGTATACCAACCGTCTAATGTGGCGGCTGCGTGCTGTGTTTCGGTTGTCGGTGCTGGACGTTCTGACATGAAAAAACTCCTTTCAAGACTTGGCTTCGCTGTTTATTTTACCACAGACACTTTACAGCCTGGCAAATTTGGCGCTGTCTGTGAGGCTAATCACAATCGAGACGAGGAAAGGTGAAAAGCGGACGCAGAAATGTAAACGGCTTCACAGCAACCTGTATCAGTCATAAATACATAACTGTTCTATTCATATAATGACTGATTTCAAGCGATTTATGACGATATGGGCAGAATAGTTTATTTTAAAAAAAGGACTGTGTATAATAAAACACGCATACGGACAAATGTGTCCTAAAGAGAAAACATAGATATCTTCCAATCGAAAAGGAGTTCACTTACCATGAAATTATTTGACACGTTGAAGCAAAAAGTCAGCCCGATTCGTCCGACCATCGTCTTAGCAGAAGGCGTCGATGAGCGCGTCCTTGGAGCTGCAGTCCGTTTAAAAAATGACGGCATGGTCAACCCGATCGTCGTCGGTCCGAAAGCGGACATCGATGCAGTCGCAGCGAAACACGGCTTTGATATCTCGAACTTGACGCAGTATGACCCAGCGACATACGAAGATATCGACACGCTCGTCGAATCGTTCGTCGAGCGCCGTAAAGGCAAAGCGACGGCTGAACAAGCTCGTGAATTGTTGTCGTCAGATGTGAACTACTTCGGTACGATGCTCGTCCACACGGGCAAAGCGGAAGGTCTTGTCTCGGGTGCGATGCATGCGACGGCCGATACGGTCCGTCCGGCACTTCAAATCATCAAGATGCAAGAAGGCATCAAAAAGACATCAGGTGTGTTCATCATGGTACGTGACGATGAGCAATACGTCTTCTCGGACTGTGCGATCAACATCGCACCGGACGCGGCCGACCTTGCCGAGAACGCCTACTTGTCAGCGTTGACGGCGAAGACGTTCGGCATCGAGCCGCAAGTCGCGCTCCTCAGCTTCTCGACGAAAGGTTCGGCGAAGTCGCCTGAAACCGAGAAAGTCATCGAAGCGACGCGTCTCGCCAAAGAGAAAGCGCCACACCTTCCAATCGATGGTGAGCTTCAGTTCGACGCAGCGTTCGTCCCGAGCGTGGCAGCGAAGAAAGCACCGGGCTCTGAAGTTGCCGGTAACGCCAACGTGTTCGTCTTCCCGAGCCTCGAAGCCGGGAACATTGGCTACAAGATGGTTCAACGTTTCGGTGGATACGAAGCGATCGGACCGATCTTGCAAGGTCTCAACAAGCCAGTCAACGACTTGTCGCGTGGCTGTAATGAAGAAGACGTCTATAAATTGACGCTCATCACAGCGGCACAAGCGATTGACGAGCGCAACGAAGCGTAAGTCAGAAGCATCTTCCCACAGCGGAGGATGCTTTTTTTGATGCATAGTTGTAAACTATTGGAAAAGGAGGCGGTCACATGGAGGAGATTGAGGGAGCCATCACTTTACCGGAAGGACATCGCTACGCCATGTTCGGCGGTGGAGATGATTTTCCGATTAAAACTTACTATGAGGGCGTGTTTGAAGAAGTGTTCGTCGCGTACCATCCGTTTCTCGGACCGATAGAAGATCCTACCGCAATTGACCGATATGTCGAGCTGAACAAAAACGAAGTGGAACAGCATTTTCATGCCGTCGCATGGGAAGATATGCGCCGCCAACTTGGTTTTGAAGACGTCAAACGTATCGATCACGCACTCCGAACGATGATTGGGGCGTTGAAACCGCATGCCGAAGATAAAGAAGGCGCAAATCGAATCATTGAATTTTGCGAGCGCGAGAATTTGCTCCCACCTGGCGAAGGCGAGCTGTCTGATTTCTTAAAGAATCGGGTATTAAGGGCGCTTCTGGAGACGGGAGAAGAATGGATATGGAGCGGCGACGAATTTTGTACGGAGCGCCATCTTATCAATATTCGAGAAGTTCTTGCAGCCGATACATGGCACATGAATCATCGCACGTTTTTCGGCTATCAGCATGATTGGCTCATCGTACCGCCATGGGATAGCCACTTCACTTTATTTTGCGGCAGTCAGTCTTGGGTAAGTGACATGGTCGAACGTTGTGGTCTGAAAGGTTTCTACTGCGATGACGAGACGATCATCAATTGGAGTTTGTCCGACACGAAACTGAGGTAAACTAGTAGGGGATAACAATTTAAGGGGGAAACAGCATGCAAAGCATCCATGCAACCGAATTACGTGAAAAGCTTGAGAACGGGGAGTCGCTACACATCATCGACGTACGCGAACAAGACGAGTACGACGCGGGCCATATCCCGAACGTGCCGCTCTATCCGCTGTCTGAATTCCCGGGCGTGACCGAGAAGCTCGCGCAAGACAACGTCTATCACGTCATCTGCCGCTCGGGCGGACGCAGCCAGACGGCGTGCGACTATTTGGAATCGGAAGGGTTCAAAGTCGTCAACGTCGAGGGCGGCATGCTCGCTTGGGACGGTGACGTCGAAGCGTGATGCTCGACAATCCGTGGGTCGTCATTCCGCTCTTGATCGTCCTCTATTTGACGGTATACGCGTTCGTGAAGCGTCTCGACTGGAACAGATGGCGCACCATCTGGGCGGTGTGGATCGTCCTGATTGTCCTTTTGTTGACGATCCGCCTCATACAAAGTGTATAAAAAAACGAGTGAAGCCAAGTATCTGGCTTCACTCGTTTTTAGTTGTCACGTTTATCGAACGTGATTGACGCGATGGCGTCGTGCTGGTGGATCGACTCTTCGTTTCGGCATTCGACGAAGAAGTTGACGACTTGTTTCATCTCGTACAAGTCGGCTGCAATCAAGCGGACCATATCTTCGACGAAACGCGGGTTTTCGTAAGCGATTTCTGTAGCCCGTTTCTCATCCGGACGTTTTAAGACCGGGTGAAGTGGTGCCGATGCGTTCGACTCCGCCGCATCGAGCAATGCGAGTCTCCAGTCGAAGCCGTCGAGCGACGCTTCGTCAAGACCGGCTTCGATTGTGATGTAGCCGCGCTGGTTATGGGCGCTGTATTCGCTGATCTCTTTTGAACATGGGCATAGCGTCGTCACGTTGATGACGAGACCGACCGTCACGCTCGCCATACCTGTCTCGAGGTTGTATGTCACGTTGTGCATGACGTCAGCGTTCATAAGACCGCTGAGGCCCGTCGCCGGTGCTTTCCGGCTGAAGAACCATGGGTAGCGGACCGTCAATTGACCTTCCGTTTGTTCCATACGCTCGGCGAGTTCTTGGGCGAACTCGATGAGCGAGCGGTTTGATAACGTCCAGCCTTGCGTATGGTACGCGTCGAGCTGTTCCGTCAAGCGTGACATGTTGATGCCTTTACGATCTTGGACGAGTGATGTCGTTAATTCAAACGTTGCGACCGTCGCTTGGATGCCGTCTGGCGTTTCGATGTTGACGGGATGTTTGACGTTCGAGATCCCGACGCTGTCGAGTGCGAACAAGAAGTTCTTAGGTGTATTTTGAAGATCGACCATTTTATCTTTTTCTGTCGGTTTCGTACCTTTGACCGGCGGGACCGAGCCGAATAGTTTATGTCGTTCTGCTTTAGTAGGTAAAGCGACATGGCTTGTAGACATAATCGGATTCTCCTTTTTTAAGAGGGCAAATGACCGCCACTCGTTCTTGTTAGGATTTTATCACGAAATGGATACAAACTGGGTATCATTTTGCTTCGCGAACATGCTTTGAACCTGTTCTGCGGAAAAAACTTCAGACATTGAACGAAAGAAGATTGATTTAATTTACGCACAGAAATAAAATGTTCCTGTGAACTTAAAAATAGATCACTGTTAAATATGAAAGAACACACAAAAAAAGGGGATGTTTTTAAATGGATTGGCAGTTAATCCTGCAGTACGCCTGGATCATCGTCGTACTCGTCGGTCTTGAAGGGCTACTATCTGCAGACAACGCGCTCGTGTTGGCCGTCATGGTCAAGCACTTGCCGCGGACAGAACAGAAGAAAGCGCTATTCTACGGTTTATTAGGAGCGTTCGTCTTCCGCTTCATCGCATTATTCTTAATCTCGTTCTTAATCAACGTCTGGCAAGTCCAAGCACTCGGTGCCCTTTACTTGATCGGGATGAGCGCGCGACATCTATATATGACGTACAAGGCGCGCAAGATGGATCCAAGACAAGACCTCGCCGCCGAGGCGAAAGAAGAGACGGCAATTACCGAGAAGCCGGTCACGAAAAAAGAGTTTTGGTGGACGGTCGTAAAAGTCGAGTTCGCCGACATCGCTTTCGCGGTCGACTCGATCTTGGCAGCGGTCGCACTCGCAGTCAGCTTGCCGTCGCTCGGTCTTGGAGAGATCGGTGGAATCGACTCAGGTCAATTCTTCGTCGTCTTGACGGGTGGACTCATCGGGGTCATCTTGATGCGATTCGCGGCCCGCGTCTTCGTGAAGCTGCTGCATCAACGTCCGACACTTGAGACGGCCGCCTTCCTCATCGTCGGCTGGGTCGGTGTGAAGTTGACGGTACTCGTCCTCGAACACCCTGGCTTCAAGGAACTGATTGCCGGTACACCGTTCGCGTTCATGGGTCTTCCAGACGGTTTTGTCCACTCGTTAGGTTGGACACTGTTCTTCTGGTCGGTCATGGTCGGGATTGCTGTTTGGGGTTGGTTCTCTTCCAAACCGACAGCGGTCAAGCATTAAAAAAATCCTGTCTTTCGCGTATGCGGAAGGCAGGATTTTTTGTTAGGCAGTCACGTCTTGCTTCTCGTAGATCGGCACCCAGCCTTCTGTCGTCACGAAGATGCGGACGGCGACGACTTGGCGGTCGTCTTGGAGCGTGAAGTAGTGGCGCGTGTTCACCGGGACCGAAATCAAATCGCCGGGATTGAGTTCGATGTTGAAGTAGCCACGTTCGGCGTCGTCGATGGCGAAGATGCCGTGCCCGCTGACGATGAAGCGGACCTCGTCGTCCGTATGATGGTGTTCCTTTTGGAAGTTGACGAGCAGTTCGTCCAAGTTCGGTGTCGCGTCAGACAGCGAGATGACGTCGGCCGTTTGATAGCCGCGGCGCTCCGACACGTCTTGAATCTCGTCACGGAACGTTGCGAGGATGGCTTGCTTGTCGTCGTCCGTCAGTTCGTAGTTTTCTTGAAGCGCGACCGGAAGTTTAGCGATGTCCCACTGCTCATACAGAATACCGCGCGATTCTAAAAATACGTTCACTTCAGATTGGTCGACGAGACGTTCTTCGGTTTGTTGGAAATAGACAGTTGCCATAGATAGTTCCTCCTTATGAATGGACGCCTAAGGCGCGTAGTTTTAACGTGTAGCTGAACAAAAATTCGTATGCTTCTAAATAACGTTTCGCCGCAGCCGGCGTCTCGCCCCAGACCGTGATGCCGTGATTACGGATGAGGACGGCACCGGCGCTTGAATGGACGTGAGGCGCGAAGGCGGCCGCGAGCGTCGGGATGTCGGCATGATTGTCGATGATCGGGACCCGGACGACCGCGTCCTCTTCCCAATACCCGAGTGCCTTGATGATCTCTTGCCCCGTGAAGACGACCTCACCGTTCACGGCATGGAGCTCGGAGATGACGTTGTTGTCGACCGTGTGCACATGGAGTGAACACGTCGCCGCAGTCTTGTTGAACACCTCGACGTGTAACAGCGTCTCAGCGGACGGTTTACCAGTTTGTTCGCCAAGCAAGCGACCGGCCGCGTCGACGAGGACGAAATCGTCCGCGGTCCGTTTTCGTTTATCGCGTCCGCTCGCCGTGACGAGGAAGGTCAGCGGGTCGTCGGAGACACGAATCGCCAAATTGCCACTCGTTCCGGGGAACCAGTCGCGCGCGGCGAGTTCATCTTTAATGTCGGCGAGTTCAAGCCAACGTGCGGTCACGCTCATACGTGCACCTCCTTCATGTGATGGGTGATGTCGTCGAATGTCTCGAACGGGGCGTAGGCGATGCCTTCTGCTTCACAGAGCGTGATGAGTTGCCCGCGGGCGTAGACGAAATCGGCCCGTTTGGCGATCTCGAAGTCGGTCACCGAGTCACCGATGACGATCAAGCGATCAACGGGATCGACGATCGTCCGGGCGATTGTCGGTTTGCAGCAACCACAATCATTCGTGCAATGCGCGTCACAGGCGTAGGGCCAGTCGACGCGTACCGTCTCGTCCGAGAAGTCGGCGACGTTACAGTAGATGTGGTCCGGCGCGACGTGGTCTTGCAAGATCGGGTACACGAAAAAGTCCATGCCGCCGCTGACGACGTCGAACTTCCAAACTTGTTGCCGGACTTCTGCCAAAAACGTCGAGAAACCTTGGCGCAAGGTGATGCGGTCCAGCAAGTAGTCACGGTACGCCGAAGCGTCAGCGCTCGGCAACAGCTGGAACATCTGTCCGACCCCGGAGCGGATCGAGATGTCTTGAGCGAGCACGTCGTCTTTGAGCGCGTGCCATTCGGGCGGTGCGAACGCCCGCATCAAAGCGATGATGTTGTCCTCGGCCGTGATCGTCCCGTCGAAGTCACACAAGATGTGAATCGTCATTGTTTTGACCACGCCTTTAGCGCGGCCTCGAGCTCGTTCGTCTGGCTCGCCACGCCCACTACTTGCTCAATCGCTTGTCGGAACGCCCGGGCCCCGGCAGCCGCGCCGTCTGGGTGACCGTGGATGCCGCCGCCGGCGTTGATGACGACGTCTGTGCCGAAATCACGGATGATGTCCGGGACGAGCCCCGGATGGATGCCGGCCGACGGGACCGGTAGAATCGGCTTCGCCCAGTGCGGCCGAGCACTGCTATCCCGAATCGCGAACGCCTCATCGGACGGTGTCGCGAGTGAACCGTATGGGGACGGGAACAGCGTCAAGTCGGCCCCCGCGAGGCGGAACAATTTCCCGAGCAAGAGCGAGTGGCTGATCGAGCCGGTCAAGGCGCCGGCGAACGCCGGATGCGCCAAAATCGGGACGTTAATTGTTGGATCGCTCGCGAGTTCGCGGAGTGTGTCGAGCCCGTATGTATAGACGTTGAACAACAGTGCCGTCGCGCCCGCCTCGATCAAGCGGAGCGCTTGGTCACGTAGCCCGAACACCGGACCGCTGAGCGTGATGGCATAGAGCGAACGTTTCCCGGTCGTTTCGAACTGTTCTTGGATGACGGCCGCCCCGATTTTAGCTCGTTCAAGCGACGGAGTGAGCGGATTATCGTATAGGATTTCATCATCTTTGACGATGTCGATGCCGCCGGCGAGCTGGTCTCGAAGTTGCTGTTCTAAGAAGCGTAAATCACGGCCGATGATCCCTTTAAAGATGCTCATGACGAGCGGGCGATCATGGACGTCGAGCAACTCACGAACGCCTTGAACACCGAACTTTGCTCCGGGGAATTCAGACGCAAGCGTTTCGGGTAACGTCAAGTCGATCAAGCGTACCGAGTCATCGAGCGATAATTTCCCGAACGTCGTCGTCAAGATGGATGAGAAGTCGGGCGTGACGTTATGGAGCGGATAACGGATTGTGAAGCGACTCGTCGTTTCCGTGTGCGTCGTTGAGACGACCTCACCCCGATACGCCTTTAATTGTTCTTGCTCTAGGTGGGGCAGTTCCGTCCATGTGCCGACGGTCAGTTCAAGGGCGATTTTCTCGGCGACAGTCGCGACGCGGTTCGTCCGGCTGATTTCATATGTGGCAGTAATACTCATGTTCGTTCCTCCTTCCGGTCAAACAAAAAATGACCCCATGCCGAGGCAAGAGGTCATCATAAAAAAATGAACTCTTATCTCTCAGCTTACGCTGCAAGAATTAGCACCGTGCCCAATCGGGTCGGTTGCTGCGACATCATCGGGCTTGTCCCCTCCGTCTGCTCTTGATAAGAATGTATTTTGAAGTTGTGAAATTTAATTGAATTTTGTCACACAATATCCGGTTCGTCAATTCCTTTTTTTGAGAAAAAATAGTTGAATTCATTGTTTCTATATATGCCCGGGAAAAGACAACACCGGGTCCGAAAATTGACGTTGACAACTTGGTGCTCGAGTAAGTAACATTCATCACAACAAGTTCACACAATCGAATATGACACTCTTATCGCGAGTTGGCAGAGGGAATTGGCCCGATGACGCCGCAGCAACCGACCAGTAGGCACGGTGCTACATCCACCAGACATACGTCTGACAGATGAGAGGAACAACCGTTACGGCTGTGCCTCTTTCTCGCGGAGAAAGGGGCTTTTTTTGTGGGGAATATACCGAAAGGGGAAACAGACATGGCTTATCAACCATTTACAGAACAGACAGTCGTCGAGCACGTCAGAACGTTAGGGTTACTCGAAGATGGGGGCATCGCGCATTGCGAGGAGATCGGGGACGGCAACTTGAACCTCGTCTTCCGCATCCGTCAAGGCGAAACGAGCCTCATCGTCAAGCAGGCGCTACCGTATGCGAAAGTCGTCGGAGAGAGTTGGCCGCTCACACTTGAACGGGCGTGGATCGAGCAGCTCGCGTTGCGCGAATTCGCTAGCGTCGTCCCGCGTTTCGTCCCGGTCGTTCTCGGCAGTGACCGGACGCTCGCCTACACGATTTTAGAGGACTTGTCCGACTTTGATATCGTCCGGACGGGCTATTTGGAAGGGAAAACGTATCCTGAACTCGCCCGTCACATCGGTGAGTTTTTAGGACAGACGTTGTTTGAGACGTCAGACTATACGGCCGGCCCGATTGAGAAGAAGCGGAAAGAACGGGATTACTACAACCCGGAACTGTGCGACATCACTGAAAAACTGATCTTCACCGATCCGTACAAAGATGCCGAATCGAACAACATCGAAACCGCGCTCCGTCAGGACGTCGAAGCGCTTTGGCGTGACCAGAAATTGAAAGTGGAGGTCACGAAACTGAAAGTCGGTTTCGTCACGAAACACGACGCGCTCTTGCACGGAGACTTACATACAGGCAGTATCTTCGCGACGCAACAAGAGACGAAAGTCATCGATCCGGAGTTCGCTTTTTACGGACCGTTCGGCTTTGACATCGGGCAAATCGTCGCCCATTTGACGCTATCGACGTTCCATGACCCACTCAAACGGTTCGAACGGTTCACGGACGTATTGACGGTATGGGAGACGTTTGAGAAGACGTTCCGGACGAAGTTTGAGACGGCGGTCGAACCGTTCAACACGGACGGATTCGTCGATGAGCTACTTCAAACCATCTTTAGCGACACGATCGGCTATGCCGGATGCGAACTGATTCGCCGCGCCATCGGTCTCGCCGGAGTCGCTGACCTCGAGACGTTACCGGAAACGGTCCGGCTCGAGCGGAAACGGGAAGCGCTCACGCTCGGCACGACGCTCATTAAACAGCGCCACGATGTCCGGACAATCGATGAATTAGTGACGCTGTTAGCGGGGGTACGCGTATGACAGTCCAAAACATTCGCTTCGACCCGAACCGGGACGAGCTCGTCATTTTAGACCAAACGTTACTGCCCCATGAAGAGCGGTACGTGACGATCGCGACGCTCGAACAGGCGGAGCACGCCATCGAGACGTTACAAGTCCGAGGCGCGCCGGCCATCGCCTATTTCGGCGCATTCGTGCTCGCGAAAGAAGCGGTCCGCCTCCAGGATGACCCGGACTTCACACGCCGGCTCGACCTCGTCGGCCGTCGATTGATCGCGACCCGTCCGACGGCGGTCAATCTGCAAAACGTGATCGAGTCGCTTCTCGGATTCAACGTCGGAGACGACTTTGAAAGAATCGCGACTGACATCAAACATCGGGCCATCGCGCTGTTCGAGCGAGACGTCGACACGTATCGGGCCATCGGGGAGCATGCGCTCACGGTGCTGCCGGCAGGGGGGAACGTCTTGACGATCTGTAACGCCGGGGCGATCGCGACGTCGCGTTACGGGACTGCGCTCGCGCCGTTTTACGTCGGGAAAGAGCGAGGTATCGCGTTTAACGTCTTCGCTTGTGAGACGCGGCCGCTCCTCCAAGGGGCACGCCTGACCGTCTGGGAGCTCGACCGGGCCGACATCGACGTCACGCTCATCACCGACAATATGGCCGCTTGGACGATTCAGGCGAAAGGAGTCGACGCCATCATCGTCGGCGCTGACCGCATCACACGGACGGGTCACGTCGCCAATAAGATCGGCACGCTCCAGCTCGCCGTCCTGGCTAAACATTACGGGATCCCGTTTTACGTCGCGGCCCCGCACTCGACGTTTGATTTAACGGCGGACGATGTGATTCAAATCGAGGAGCGGAGCGCGCTAGAAGTGACCCATATCGGCGGACAACCGACGGCGCCGGTCGGGATCACCGTCTTTAACCCGGCGTTTGACGTCACACCGCCTGAACTGATCACCGGACTCATCACCGAAGCGGGCGTGTTCGAACCGACGGAGACGGACATCACACACCATGTAGGGGGAACGATTCACGTGTGAAACAGCAGCTCCGTGCTTGCCCGAACGATGAAGTGTGACCGTCTTGGTATGAGACGGGAAATGGCCATATCTTCTTGGTCGACAAAGGCACCGGGCAGCAGAAAAGCCCTCAGAATCTATCCTGAGGGCGCTTTTTGCGTTCTAATGCGATGAAGTCGAACGTACTCCCGTTCGTGTCTTGTTGAAACGAAGCCACTTGTCGAAACCCGCAAGCTTCATACACGCGAATCGCCCGCGCGTTGAACGTGGCAACCGACAAGGTGATACGATTTGGGTCGAACGTAGATTCGATGAAATCAAGAATCGAGGTGACGAACGCTCGTCCGGTCCCATTTCCGGTCAGACCTGGCTTCATGCCTAAACCGAGGTCAATCGTATCGGCGTCTGTTTGATGCACGCTAACAAAACCGACCAGTTCGCCATCGTTCGTGATGGCGAATACCGATTGCCCTCGTTGTTCGGTGTCTAAAAACTCGGCCAAGTCGTCTTCGTCAGCCTCCATATCGTAAAAAGCATACTTTCCTTCGTAATGCCAACTGAAGGCGATCATTTCGGCCTGCGCTTGTGTCATCAAAGCGAACTTATATGTCATAGTGATTTCCTCGTTTCAAAAGGATGGATAGGTGCTACACTTTCGATAGTACCATCAATTCAAGAAGTGAGGTGACCACATGGGAATCAAACTAGATATGGTCGGCATCGTCGTCGAGGATATGAAGCGAGCGCTCGACTTCTATCGGCTGCTCGGACTGTCGATTCCAGCATCAATGAACGGGGAAGCGCACGTTGAAGTTGACGAAGGCGGCGTCCGGCTCGTCTTTGACACAGTCGAGGTGGCGGAGTCGGTGTATGGGGAATGGAAACCGGCATCGGGGCATCGGGTCGAGCTCGCTTTCCTGTGCGACAGCCGTGAAGCGCTCGATACACTGTTTGAAGCTATCTTCAAACAAGGATACGTGATTCATCGTGAGCCGTGGGACGCGTTTTGGGGACAACGTTACGCCATCGTCGTCGATCCGGACGGGAACCTCATCAGCCTATTCGCGTCATGACAAAACCCTCGCCTGGACTTGGCGAGGGTTTATTCGTCTCGGGTTTCGCCCCAAGAGCAGAGCGCCTTCATCGCTGGTTGCAGGCTAAACGCCTCCTCGGTGAGGGAGTATTCGACGTGGAGCTGTTTGTCGGTCGAATAGTCGTCGCGTCGGACCATGCCGAGCTGTTCGAGTTCGCGCAGTTGGTCGGTCAACACTTTGCGGCTGACGTCGGGGATGGCGCGCTGAATCTCCGAGAAGCGGCGCGGGCCGGTCTCGAGCGTGCAGTACACTTGTGGACGCCATTTACCGCCGATGATGTCGAGCGCCTTGTTGACGGGGAACGGGGTCGTCATGTTCAGTTCGCCTCGCTTTCGGGTAGTTACTTCAATGTGCGTACTTTTTTTCTTGCTACGATGAAGGTATCTTATCGTTATCGACCCAAATGAGCAACCAAAAAGGAGCGGATCAATTTGACTTATCCACGTACATTCTCACATATCGGGCTATCAGTCCCCAGTGTGACGGAAGCAGTGAAGTTTTATGAAGACGTGATGGGCTGGTATACGATCATGCAACCGTCGGACGTCGTTGAGGATGACTCACCGATCGGCGTCATGTGCACCGACGTGTTCGGCCCGGGCTGGGGCAAGTTCCGCATCGCCCACATGTCGACCGGTGACAAGATCGGCATCGAGCTGTTCGAGTTCCCGAACAACGAGAAACCGGAGAATAATTTCGAGTTTTGGAAAACAGGCATCTTCCACTATTGCGTCCAAGACCCAGACATCGAAGGGCTCGTCGAGAAGATTGTCGCCCACGGTGGCAAACAACGGATGCCGATCCGCGAGTATTACCCGGGCGATAAGCCGTACCGGATGGTGTACTGTGAAGATCCGTTCGGCAACCTCGTCGAGATCTACTCGCATTCGTATGAACTGACATATTCGGAAGGAGCGTACTAATCATGAAAGCATGGCTACTTGAACAACCTGGCCTAGATAATATGAACCTCGGGGACATCGAACGACCGACCCCGGGAGCGGGCGAACTGCTCATCAAAGTCGAAGCGGTCGCCTTGAACCCGGTCGACTATAAAGTCGGCACGAACGGCAACCCGAACTGGGCATACCCGCACATCCTCGGCGTCGACCTCGTCGGCGAAGTCGTCGAAGTCGGCTCGAGCATCGCCAACATCATCACCGGCTCACGCGTCGCCGTCCATACGAGTCTCGCGAACAACGGAGGCTTCGCCGAGTACGCTGTCGTCGACGCCCGTGCTTGTGCCGTCGTACCGCAAGACGTGAGCGACGAAGCGGCAGCAGCCATCCTCTGTGCTGGCATGACGGCGTATGAAGCGGTCATGCAGAAGCTGAACACGCGCGACAAAGAGACGATTCTCGTCCACGCCGGAGCGGGCGGGGTCGGCGGCTACGCGATTCAGCTCGCGAAAAAGCTCGGTCTCAAAGTATTCACGACGGCATCGCCGGAAAACTTTGATTGGGTCACATCACTCGGTGCCGACGTCGCAATCGACTACAACGTCGAGGACGTGACGGAACGAATCATGGAACTGACGGACGGCCGTGGTGTCGATCTAATTTTGAACACGGTCGGCCGCGACGTGGCGACAGCCGATCTCGACCGCCTCGCCTTCAGCGGACAACTCGCTCATATCGCCGGTCCACCTGACATGTCGAACATGAAAGGGTTCACGCTGTCACCATCAATCCATGAAGTCGCCCTCGGTGCGGCCCATGCGAGCGAAGACGAGCGCGCGATTCGCAACTTGGCGTATATGGCCGAAGAATTGATGAAACTGCTCGAAACGGGTGAACTGAACGACCTCGTCACCGACGTGTTGCCGTTCGACCGCTTGAAAGACGGACTCGAACAGCTCCAGACGCGGAAAGTACGCGGCAAGTTGATTGTCCGCGTACGCGACTAAATCTTGGCCTCTTGTCTCGTGGCAAGGGGCTTCTTTTGGAGGGGATGACATGGATTTACGGACGTCGTATCAACAGACGACGCATCAACTGAGCGGGCACGGGAAACGGAACGTCGGCGTCTTACAGCGCGCGTTTGAGCAAGCCGACCCGGAGCAAACGAGCGACCATTATGGGACGGGGGAGGTCATCGAACAATTCGAACAAAAGCTCGCCACGCGGCTCGGGACGGAAGCCGCCGTTTTCTTTCCGAGCGGTACGATGGCACAACAGATCGCCTTACGCATCTGGTCGGACGAGACAGGGAATCGAAGCGTCGCCTATCACCCGCTCTGTCACTTGGAGATTCATGAACAAGACGGACTGAGACAGCTGCATCACCTCGAGCCGCTTTTGATCGGGGGCACGGACCGCTTGATGACGCTTGAAGAAGTGGAGGCGTTACCGGACGTCGCTTGCCTGTTGGTCGAGTTGCCGCAACGTGAGCTCGGCGGCTATTTGCCGCCGTTTGATGAGCTTGAAGCGATCAGCCGGCACTGCCGGGAGCGGGGGGTTCATCTGCATCTCGATGGGGCGCGCCTGTTCGAGACGTTGCCATATTATGAGAAGACGGCCGAAGAAGTGTGCGCCTTGTTCGATAGCGTCTACGTCTCGTTCTACAAAGGGATCGGCGGTGTCGCCGGGGCGATTTTGGCCGGACCGAAAGCGTTCTGTGACGAGGCAAGAATCTGGAAACGGCGCTATGGCGGCGACTTGATCGGCTTATACCCGTACATCATCCCGGCCGACTACTACTATGAGCTCAGGAAAGACCGAATGGGAACGTACTACGAACATGCCAAAGCGCTCGCAACCAGGTTCAATGCGCTCGACGGTGTCTGGACGACGCCGGATGTGCCGGTGACGAACATGTTCCATCTTCACATGAACGGGGACGCAGAAACCGTCTCGAATTGGATTAAACGTGTTCAAACGGAGACAGGCATCGGCATCACTGGGTACGTCGTGCCACATGACGGCTATTGTTCGACCGAGATCAGTGTCGGGGATGCATTTTTAGATATCGATACGTCTCGGCTCGACAAGTTGTTCGAGGTACTCTCCCATCAACAATAACAAAAGCCCTGAAGAAACAATCGTTTCGACAGGGCTTTTGTTGAGGAACGATGCTTATGCAGCCTCAAGTTTGGATGCGTTTTTTCGTAGTGAAAGGTGTTTGACCGACAGTGTGATGAGCCATTGGATCGTCTTCGCTTGGACGAATACGAGCGGTGACAAGATGACGTAGTGCATCAGACTGTGCGCTGTGATGAAGTCGTTTTGAACGAGTCCCCAGTGGACGAAGAACATGCCGAGGACGACGTAGGCGACACCTGGGCAGATGAGGCCGAAGCTCGCCGCGCCATCAGGCTGTTCGTTGAAATAGTCTAGACGACGCAATACACGGAATCCGATCAAGCCGACGGCAGTGCTCGCCATGAACAGGAAGCCGAGTACGACGAACAGTAGCGCCGTGTTGACATGTGTCTCGAGTAGCCGGTGCGACACCATCGAATAGATTCGAACGAACGTGATTCCAGTGAGCGTGAAGATCGGAATCAGTAACCAGACGGTCGGTGCGCCAGGTTTGGCCAGACCTTTCGCCAATACGGCACGTAAACTCATACCGCCGAAGAAGAGGAGGATACCGCTGACGAGCGCTAAGAACAAGAGGGAGGCGACCGTCGATGTGACATAGACCCATGGTGTCGTCGACATCGCGGCAGGGCTCGCTAAACCGACAGCGACCATGACAAACGCGAACGCTCCTAAAAATTGTCCGAATTGATTCAAGTTGTCGACCGGAAATTTACCGTTCGCCATAACGTTGGAGATGTACTGAACATAAAGCACGAGCGCGTAGACGCCGATTGCCAAGAATGCGAGCAAGGCGAACGGGAAGAGTGATTGGACGTTGGCCCATAGTCCAGGGACGAACAAGGCGCCGAGAATGAACACGACATTGACGCTCATCGCGTATGTAAGCGGTTCGGCCATGACCGCCACTTCACCCGGAGTGCCTTTGAGAGCCTGATAAGCCGACGTTCGCTTGTACGTGTGGAACGAGCGGACGTTCCAAATGAGCAGGCGGAAATGGTTCACCGCGAGCGCCAAGATGATGAAGGAGACAGCGACAACGAGAATTTGCGCAGTTCCTCCTTTCTCAAACGTGGCCCGCAAATGATCGAAATGGGGGAGTGGTGAATCCGGATGCGGAATCAAAAACATGAAATACATAAAGAACGAGACGGCGAGCCCGCCGTTACCGAGTGCTGATAAGAAGTAGAGCGGATGATAAGGTCGTTGTGTCATTGTGAAAAAGTCCTCCTAAAAAAATCAGATAACCAATTTATACCCCCTATGGTATAATGGAGTCAATACTTTCCTCGTCAAATGAGGGGAATCCCCTATGCCGTTTTGATGAGGAAATCATGTCGGGCGAAGTGATTTAACTCACAGGTTGGCCTGGGAAAACAACTGGGGGACTTCATGACTAGATGACGACGATCATAGTTGCGTCCTATAGTCCGGGAGAAATTGAGGGACTTCCCCTATATAAGTTGTATGCGCTTTCAACTATGCTGAAGGCGTGGGTAAGTTCACTTAATTGACATAATTTTGTCGGTCATCTACGGAAACGAAAGGGGAATTGCTTTATGCGTACTCATTATCGAGTTGTCATCGTCGGAGCCGGCACCGGAGGGATTAGCGTCGCTGCTCGCCTGCTTCGTGAAAAACATCATTTAGCCGATGAGGTTTTGCTGATCGACCCTGAAGAGAAACACTACTATCAACCACTTTGGACGCTTGTCGGAGCCGGTGCCGCGAAAAAAGAAGAGTCGGAGCGAGACATGGCGACACTCATCCCAAAAGGTGCGAAATGGCTTCAGGACAAGGTAGTCAGCTTCGATCCGGAAGCCAATCAAGTCGAGACGGCTGTCAACGGGACGATTTATTACGACTACTTGGTCGTCGCGTCGGGGATTGAGATCGATTGGGGTCGGATCAAAGGGTTGGAAGCAGCGCTTGGGACGAAACAAGTATGTAGCAACTACTCGTATCAACACGTCGACTACACGTGGGATACCCTTAGGGGTTTTGAGGGCGGTACCGCGTTGTTCACGCACCCAGCATCACCTGTGAAGTGTGGCGGGGCCCCGCAAAAAATTATGTATATGGCGGAAGACTACTTTGTGAAAACAGGTGTCCGCGATAATAGTAAAATCGTCTTCGGATCGGCCAATCCGGCTATCTTTGACGTTGCCAAATATCGGACGGCGCTCGAAAAAGTACTCGAACGAAAACGGATTGACACACATTTCCGTGTCAATTTAATTGAGATTAAAGCAGACGACAAAGTCGCTGTCTTTGAACAGTTAGATAGCGGTGAAACGTTCGAGGTAGGCTATGACATGATTCACGTCACGCCACCGATGCAAGCACCGACATTCATTCGAGAAAGCAAGCTTGCCGATGCGGGCGGATGGGTCGATGTCGATATGTACACGCTTCAACATAAACAGTATAAAAACGTCTTCGGACTCGGTGACTGCACGAATGTACCGACATCGAAGACCGGGGCCGCGATTCGGAAACAAGCACCCGTCGTCGCTAAAAATGTGGGTGACCTCATGTATGGCCAAGTTCCGGTCGCGTCGTATGACGGCTACTCGTCTTGCCCGATCGTCACAGGCTACAATAAGCTCATCTTGGCCGAGTTCGATTACGAGAAAGTACCACAAGAGTCGATGCCGTTCAATCAGGCGAAAGAACGCCACAGCATGTACATCTTGAAAAAAGACTTTCTTCCAGTCATGTATTGGAACGGGATGTTGAAAGGGACGATGTGAGAAAGGGGGAGAAGACGATGGAACGTACAACAACGAAAGAACAGACATTAGAATCTGTGTTGACGCGGCCGGACGTCGAGCAAGCGCTCGTCTCCCTCGTCGAACGATTGCCCGAGATTGAGAAGTCGCTTCGCCGCCTCGAAGATGCCGTCGATTTCGGGATGGCGACGATGAACGACCAGCAAGTGAGACAAAAAGTCGATACGCTCCTCGACTCATCGAATTTACAGGTCGAGACGCTCGAGGCGGCGGTCAAGCTCGCCGAGAAGTTGCCGATGTTGCTCCAGGTGACGAACCAGCTTGAACAAGTGCTCGCTTTCGCACAAGACGTCTACGGGGACGAGCAGACACGAGAACTGATCGGTCAACGGGTCGATGAATATGTCGCACCGGTAAAAGAGAAAGCCGACGCCACGCGCACGATGCTCACCGAAATCCGGGCACGGGCCGAACGCGACGACCGCAACATCACGTTGTTCTCGCTCGTTCGTTGGCTGAAAGAGCCATCGGTCCAGCACGGCCTCAAGTATATGCAGGCGACGGTCGAAGTATTGTCCGAACAAACAAAAAAATAATGAACCGGTCCGGACGTGAATGCATCACGTCCGGTTTTTGTATGCTCAAATAGTTGGCAACAATTACCCGCGGGGGTATGATGGAGGAAATGAGAAACCAGACAGAAAGGAGGGGGCGGATTGGCACTTCAAGATTTTGAACGCCAGATTTTAAACGTCTTAAAAGACGCGGTCATCGTGATGGACCATGATCGAAACATCATCACGATGAACGAGGCGGCCGAACAATTGACCGGGTGGCGGCTAGGAGAACCTGTCCCGTACTGTTCATTTTGTCAACGACGTGAAATCGGTCCGGACGAAGATCGATGCTACTTGATCCAACATGAGCGCTCCCCGTACTTCACGTCAGAGATGCCGACATATTCGGGAAAGATGGTCGACGTGGAGATGAATACGGCGCGAATCTTGAACGATCCGCTATCGGGTGCGACGTACTATTTGCTCGTGCTTCGCGATTTTACGGAACGCAAGCGCCGGGAAGCGCATGCGCTCCGCGAACAGATGGTGCGGGAATTGATTCGAGCCCGGGAGGAAGAGCACGAAAGGCTCGCCCAAGAACTCCACGACGGGGTCGGTCAATCGTTGTTCAGCATCGCCCTCGCCCTCGGTGCGCTCCAGTCCGATGTATCCGACCCAGACAAGAAAGACTACATCGAATCCGTACTCGCCGAAGTGGGCCGACTGATCGACAACGTGCGCGGCTATTCGAAACAACTGCGCCCGATCGAGCTGGATCAATTCGGGCTCGGTTCGGCGTTGAACGTGTTAGTTGACAGTTTTGCCACCCGATATCCGCTCGTCACGTTTCGGACCGACATTCGTTTAGCTGACCGCTATGAGCGCGTCATCGAAATCAACGTGTATCGCATCGTCCAAGAGGCGCTCGTCAATAGCATGAAGTATGCACAGGCGAGTACGATCGACTGCCGCATCGTCGAGCATGATGGACAAATCGATGTGCTGTTTAAAGATGACGGGAACGGGTTCGATCAACAAAGAGTGGCGAAAGGATTAGGGCTTCGTCATATGGAAGAACGGGCGAAAACGATTCACGGTACGTTTACACTCGAATCAGTCATCGGACAAGGCACTGAAATTTCAGTGTCCGTTCCGATTGAGCGAGGTCGCTATGACACCGATTGATGTGCTGATTGTCGATGACCACGAACTCGTCCGGCGTGGATTGAAGTTGATGTTTCGTCCCTATAAAGACATCAACGTTGTCGGGGAAGCGGCCGAAGGGACGACGGCCATCCAGGAAGCGATGCGGACGATACCGGACGTCGTCTTGCTCGACATCACGATGCCGAACGGACTCGACGGATTTATGACGGCAAAAGCGTTAGCGCAAGAAGTACCGGCCGCCAAAGTCATCCTGCTCACGATGCACGATGAGGAGCTTTACATCAAACGCGCGCTCGAGCTCGGTGTGCCCGGCTATTTATCCAAAAATAGTGATCCGGCCCAGCTCGTCGACGGCATCAAGCAAGTGATGGAAGGGAAGCGTTACTATGCAACGTCTCTGTCGGAAGCGTTTATCGAGAAAGCAGCATCGCAAAAGACAGAGTCGGTGCTGACGCGGCGTGAGTCGGAAATTGTACGTTTGACAACGCTCGGTTACGGAAATATCGAGATTGGAGAGAAACTCGGCATCAGTCCGAAGACGGTCGAGAACCATAAAGGACGCGTCATGCAGAAACTTCAAATCAAGCATCGACACGAGCTCGTCCAGTACGCGTTGAAAAATCGATTGATCGACTACGACGGCTAGAAAGAGGGAAAGTTATGAAACTAGATTTAGAGAAGACGGTCGATTCACAGTATATTCAACAACACCTCGCCAACGAGCGGACGTTCCTCGCCTGGATCCGTACGGCCATCACCGTCATCGGGATCGGCTTCCTCGTGACGAACTTTCATTACTATCGAAGTGAGAACTTGAGCGGGGCCGAGCATCAACTGATCACGGCGATCGGCATCTTGTCGATCATCTTCGGTATCGCGACGATCCTCGTCGGGACACGGTCGTACTTGAAGAAAGTACACACGATCAACTCGCAGCAGTTCAAGTCGGCGAAGATGAGCCTCGTCGCGCTCGCCATCGGGATGGTGTTCATCTTCACACTCATCTTGATCGTCAGTTATTTTCTGTTTTAACAAAAAACCGTCCGCATCTCAACCGAGGTGCGGGCGGTTTTGGTTATCTCGAGACGAGGGCGTTGAGACGATCGAGTTGTGACGTGAAGCCTTCGATGTGCGATTTGACCGTTCCCATTTGACAGACCCCTCTCTAGAGAAAGTACGGTACACCGACTTGAAACGATGTAGTCCTTATTCCCGAATTGAGCATCCTTCCAACCTGGTCAGTCAAACAACAAATCGAGCACCGTCTCGCCGATGGGACGTTCTTTCCCTTCGTACGGGAAGGAATGGATATGGATGGCCGGGTTGAAGTTCAATTCGATGATGCCGTAGTCATTTTCTGCGTCAAGTGACGGGATCATCATATCGACGCCGCAAATCGTGGCACCGATCGCTTTCGCCGAATCGACCGCGACCTGTTTATAAAAGTCAGAGATTTGGTCTGTATAGTCGATGCTGTCGCCACCTGTGCTAATGTTCGAGTTCTCGCGCAAGAAGACACGTTCGCCGTCAGCGAGGACGCTGTCAGGAGTTTTGCCTTGCGGACGCAGGAACGATACGACGATGTCGTCGATCTCGATCTTCTCGAGCGGTGTCTTATAGCCTTTGCCGCGGAGCGGATCCTCATTTTTCTTCGCAACGAGCTCACGGATCGTCGAGACACCGTCCCCGGTCACATTCGCCGGGACGCGGTGCAAGATGCCGGCGACCTTATCACCGATGACGAGGAAACGATATTCTTTCCCCGGTAAAAACGTCTCGAGCAAGACGACGTCGTCGAACGTGTTGGCATGACGGAACGCCTCGAGCGCCTCGTCGAGCGTCGTCCCGTCTTTGAAGATGTGGATGCCGATCCCGAAGTTCGTCGATTTCGGCTTCAGGACGATCGGCTGAGCGGAAAACGCGGACCAGACGTTACGCAAGTCGTCTTCACTGCGCAACTCGACACCCCCAGGGACGTGGATGCCGTGTTCGGCGAGCACATGTTTTGTCACCGTCTTGTTTTCCATCATCAGCACCGACACGTAGTTATCTTTCGACGTTTTCGTCGCTTGTCTGACGTACTCGACCCGATTGCCGTGACGAAGACGGATGAATTGGTCGTCCCGGTCGACGACATCGACCGCGTAACCTCGTTTTAAGGCCGACTTCATCAAAATTTGCGTCGACAGTTCCATGTCCGTATAGCCGTGCATCCGGAACCGGTTGGCGAACGCATCTTCATAATACGTCTCGGCTTGGCGGAGTGACCAGGTCGTATAGCCTTCGTCGGTCATGACTTTTGTCAGCCGGGCCGAGTAGGTCGCTTCGACGTTGTTAATCCGTTCCCGGACGGACGCGAAGACGTCAGCAAAACCGAGGTCGTGTTGCGCGTTGAACGACTCGATGTCAGCGACGAGATCACGGGCGAACGTTTGCAGAGCGACCGGCTCGCCATCACGTTCGAGGACGAGTGACGGCGATAGGCCCTCTTTGGCGACGAGCTGTTGGTTACGGAACGCCTCGGCTTGCCAGTCCGCAAAGTCAGTCTCGTCTTTCAACGCTAAATAGAGCAAGAAGACGTGCAGGAATCGCAAATCATCGAGTGCGATACCGGTCTTCTCGAACGGATTGAGGTCGATGTTGCGAATCTCGATATAATCGATGCCGTTCTTCTCGAGCCGGTCGAGGTCATTTCCGCCGCGTGACGTCTTCAGTCGAATCGGCGAGTACAGCTCGTTCGGGTTGGCGATGTCGCCCTTGGCGATCATACGGCGGACGCTACTCGCATAGTCTGGGAGCGTCGCATAGTTCGGATAGAGCGGTTCGACGTTCGTATAACCGCAGTCACTATTCCGGTACGACAGTGCCGTCGTATTCGAGTAGACGTCCTCGTTCAACGCCTGCATTTGGCTGACGCAACGTTCCTCGTAGCTCGTATGGACGGCGGGCGTTCCGCCGAGCAAGTAGACGGCGAGCCAGCGCAGGCGCAAATAGTTGCGGACGAGCTTCAAATAGAGCTCGTTTTTGAAGCGGTCATATTGCTCGGGAGACCCTTCATATAACGCGGCGATCAACTCGTCCGAGAACGAGAAGTTGAAATGGATGCCGGAGATGAGCTGTTTTTTCGCCCCGTACTTGTGAAGCAGATGTTCACGGTAACGGCCGGCCTCAATACCGGAACTGCCGAAGTCGGCGAGCGGGATGACGCCGCCGTCCGGCAACGGGCACGGCATCGACTGTGGCCAAAGCCGCTCGTCGCCGATATTTAGCGCCGTGATGTCATACAGCGTCTCTAAAAAGTTATGTGCCGCTTCGACGGTCGGGAACGTCGGCGTGATCAGTTCGATCTGGCTCTCGGAAAAATCGGTCGTAATATACGGGTGCGTCGCTTTGTCACCGAGACGTGACGGATGTTTCGTCACGGCGAGCGTCCCGTCTGTTGTCACACGTAGCATTTCGCGTTCGATGGCGAACCGTCCGCTCGTGAGAAGTTGCTTGGATAATTGCTTAAATCGCTTCTGCAAGTGAAGTCACTTCCTTTTTCTTTAGTCGAACAAATAGTGCCGAGACGAGCCCTTTAACGATGCTCGAGATGGCGATGCTCCACCAGATGGCGTCGATGCCGAGATACGGCTCGAGGAGGATGGCAAGCGGGATCCTGGCGACGGTGAAGACGATAGAAATCATCGCCGGGATCTTCGGTAGCCCGAGTCCTGAGAAATAACCGTTCCCGATCATCTCGAGCGAGGCGAAGATGAGGGAGACGCTGATGATACGTAAATAGCTGGCCCCGATTTCGATCGTAGTCGGATCATCGACGAAGGCGCGGATGAGCACGTCCGGGAAGAAGAGGAATACGAGCGTGATCAGCCCGGTATAGAGCATACCGAGGTGCGTCGTCACGCGATACCCTTCGTGCACGCGTTCAATCTGTCGGGCGCCGATATTTTGGCCGGTATAGCTCGCAATCGCCCCGTTCAGTCCGCCGATCATCATGTAGGCAATCGACTCGATCTGTAGGCCGATGCGCTGGGCGGCGATCGCTTCCGTCCCGTAGGATCCGATCATGCGGGCGAGAAGAATGCTGATGACGGTAAAGAGGACGCGTTGGGTCGCCATCGGGAAGCCGAGGCGAACGATCTCTGTATAGTCGGCGCGAACGGGTTCGACCGTCTCGTCCCAGTCAAAGAGCGCGCGAGCCCGATGCCAGAAGAAGCCGAACATGACGGCGTTGGCGACGAGTGTCGCCAGACCGGCCCCGAGCACGCCGAGACCGAGCGGATAGATGAAGAGCGGCGACAAGATCATGTTGAGCGTGACCCCGGTCGCGTTGATCCGCATCGCCGTCGTCGTATTGCCGAAACCGCTGAATATGCGGGCGTACAGCAAGTTGAAGAACGAGAACAATAGCATCGGTGCGCTGACGAGCAAGTAGCTGTAAGCGAGCCGCTCGACGTCAGGGGCGTTCATATTCAAAAAGCCGATCAGCGTCTGACCAAAGGCGACGAGGAGCGTCAAGAAGAACAGGCCGAGGACGAGGTTACCTCGTTTTCCGGCCTTGACGTAGCGTTGGATCAACTGTTGGTCCCGCCTGCCGACGGCTTGCGACACTTTGATGCCGGCGCCGACGACAAGTAACGACTGAATCGCCTGGCCAAGCATAATATAAAAACTGGCCGCACCGATACTGGCGACGGCGTCGCTACCGAGCGCACCGACCCAAAACATATCGACGAGACTATACGTGAACTGTAAGAGCGAACTGCCGACGAGCGGAAGAGCGAGCGCCAAGATGACGCTCTGCACACGTCCGGTCGTCAAATCGACGGTTTTCACAAGACAAGACTCCTTCAACAAATTAGTATATAACCATTTAGTTATATATAAGCACGACGAGACAAAATTGGCAATCAAGACGCCCGACTCGACGAAAAATCGACACAAAAAAAGGGATTCGAGGTGAATTCCTTACGTCGTGTAGACACGGATTCAAGTCGCCATGTAAACGAGCGTCGAGGCGAGCGCGTAAATCGGGTAGGTAGGGAACGCGTCTTCGAACAGCGGATAGATTATCAAGATGACGTCACATGAGCTATATGCCCAAAAAATCTTGAAGCGATGGTGGTAACCACTATACAAAGCGCAGTCACGTTTGAGAGTCACCTGTACAACAAAAGCCGGCGGACTAAATGTCCGTCGGCTTTTGTACGCCAAGTAGCAGTGCGAGTTCATTCGTCCGGTTCGCCATAAGGTCGGCGATCGTGTAGCGGTCGAGCACGTGCAGGAAAGAGAGCATCGCCTCGTTCAAGACGCTCCGGAGGTCACACGCCGGTGCGATGACACAGCGACCTTCGCCGAAGCATTCGACGAGCTCGAGCGGCTCCATCGTCCGGACGACGTCACCGACGTTGATGTCTTCCATTGGGCGGGCGAGCCGGAAACCGCCGCCGCGGCCACGGACCGATTCAAGATAGCCGTGTTTGCCGAGCTCATAGACGACTTTCATGACGTGGTTCTTTGAGATTTGATATTGGTCAGCCACTTCTTGGATCGTCACGAGACGATGGGAGAAGGTGGCGCTGTACATTAATGTTCGTAGTGCGTAGTCGCACGTTTGCGTGAGCCGCATGATCGTTCACCTCTTATCCGTCCATTGTACAGGACATTCCTCGAAAGCGCGATGTCCGGAGATGTGAAAAAAACGTGGCGAAATCGAGGCGAAAAGTTGAACTTCGTTTTAAACAAGTATTTTATATATTGCTTTTGGCGTGATGAAACTCACATAATAAATGTGTACTTTCAAAAAGGGGGAACTATTTATGTTAGATCAACAAACGATTGAAATTGTCAAAGCGACGGCACCGGTCTTGAAAGACCACGGTGTCGCCATCACAAGTCATTTCTATAAGCGCATGTTCGCAAACAATCCAGAAGTTCGTCAGTTCTTTAACCATACGAACCAACAACGCGGCCGCCAGCCTGAAGCGCTCGCCAACGCCGTCTACGCGGCCGCCGTCCATATCGACCGTCTCGAAGCGATCTTACCGGCGATCCAACCGGCGCTTCATAAACATAAAAGCTTGAACATCCGCCCGGAACACTATCCGATCGTCGGCGCTAACTTGCTCGGCGCAATTCAAGACGTTCTCGGTGAAGCGGCGACGCCTGAGATCATCGAAGCTTGGGCAAAAGCGTACGGTGTCATCGCCGACGTCTTCATCTCGCTCGAGAAACAAATGTACGCCGATGCACCATGGGTCGGCTTCAAGCCGTTCACGGTCGCTGAAGTCATCGAAGACACGCCGGAAGTGAAACGGTTCCGTCTTGTCGCGAACGACGGTGTCGTTGGTGTGGCCATCCCGGGCCAGTACATCTCAGTCCAAGCCCGCATCGAGGGTGAAGATATTTTACATCACCGTCAATACAGCGTCGTCGAGACGACAGAAGACGGCTACTGGATTGCGCCGAAAGCGGAAGGGCTCGTCTCGAACTGGCTTCACGAGCAAATAGTCGGTACAGAGATTCCGATGAGTGCGCCAGCAGGCGAGTTCACGATGGAAGACACGGACCGTCCGCTCACGCTCGTCGCTGGCGGGATCGGTATCACACCGCTGTTCAATATGGCGAAGACGGCGCTCCGTCAAGGTCGCTCGGTCACACTATTACACGCCGTCCGCAGCACGAACCTCCGTCCGCTCGGTGAAGAGCTCGACGAACTCGTGAATGAGGGACTTCAGCTCATCACACACATCGATGAGGTGTCTGGCTGCATGAGCGCGACACAGCTTACAGCACTCGATGTCGACGGTCATGACGTCTATACGTGCGGCCCGACCGCGATGATGGAGACGGTCGTCCAAACGATTCCACAAGCGCGTTACGAGTTCTTCGGTCCATCGGCCGTGCTCGCCAAAGCATAAGAAAAGACGATTGCCGCAGCAACCGTCTTACAACCGCCGATAAGATGTCGGCGGTTTTTTTAGTACGTCAAACTCGCGGCGACGATGATGCCGACGACGATCGAGGCCGAGAACAGGCTGACACCGACGGCGAGGTTGCCGTTTTCGACTTCTTTCTCCAAGTTTACGCCAGGCGTGAGCACGTACTCGAACGTCCAAAAGGCGAGCACTTGGGCGAGGATCCCGACGAGCCCCCAGATGAAGGCGTCGAGCAGGTTGACGCTGTTCGCCCACACTGTGTAGATGACGATGGCGAGGCCGAGCGCTTTGCCCCAAAGTTTGAGGGCGACGGCGACGTTGCCAGCTTTGATGAGTTTGCGTTCTGAATATTTTGTCGTCAGGGCGAACACGACGAGTCCTGCTAAAATAAGTCCGAACCCGGTACCGAGGTGAGCCAGGAAGCTCAAGATTGAATCGAGCGTGATAAATGTCATGTGTTAATCTCCTTCGTGAGTTGGTGTGCCGATGGCTAGGTAGTAGGACTGGTTGTTCGTGATCATGCTTCCGGCCCGGGCGCCGAGCGCCGACGGGTGGCCGTTCAGACAAAAGCAACCGATCATGTAGTGCGTCGCAAGCGGACCGTTGACCGTGTTCGTCGTTCGTGTCGGTAGCTCGTTGAATTGTTGATACACCGCGGTTTCTGCGGCATATGTCTGCAGCACTTCTTTATGGAACGGGACGCCGTCTTCGGCATACAAAATGACCGAGTCGCCTTCACGTCCGAAGGCCGGTTTTTGCACGTAAGCGCTCTGGCCTAAAAATGGGTCCGCCTCGAGATAAGTCGGTAACAAGTGAGTCTGGATGATGTCGCGCTCCGCTTCGTCAAAATATGTATCCGTCTCATACAGTTCCCAAATGAGCGCTTGGACGCCTTTGGACTGCATGAGAAACGCGGACAGCGGGTTGAGGAGCGACACGTGCTTCGCTTGATTCAACTCGAGCAGCCGGATGCCGATCAAGTCGCCGTTCGGCGCCCGGTCGTCGACCAAGTGCTCGATCGGATACGTCTGGCGGTACAAGACGTCGACCCGTTCGCCCGACGGGGTATAGACGCCGTCCACGTCGACGAGCAACCGGTCGAGCGGGACGAATTCTGACGGCAAGTCGAGCGTCTCTTGGAGGAAGCGGGTCGTCCATTTGTCCTCGATGTTGTCGTCGTGTGACGTGAAGACGATTTTTGGTGTCCCGTCGCGATTTAATCGTTGCCACGCCGCGATGACGGCTTTACGGAGTTCGGTCTTCAGCTCGGCTGTCGCGTTCGCGTTCGGGTCGTTGAGCCCGAACTCGGTCGTCACATACCGGTTCACGTCGAACAGCTCTTTGATGAACGTCGGCGTGTCGGCGTTGAACTCCATCAGTTTGATCACACCGTCTTTGACGATCCAGTCATAACGGCCGATGATCGTCTCTTGCGGGAGCGCTTTGTCACGCAAGAACGGCAAGCTCGTCCCCGGATAACCGAGCAGACGGAGCGTCTCGTCTGGGAGCGTCCGCAACAATCGATTCGTTTTCCGGAAGATGGCATCGACGGCGCGCGTCGCTTCCCGGATGCGATCGACCTCGTCTTGCGTGTAGACGAGGCAATCGTAGAGTGCATATTCTTCGTCGTTCAAGTCGGGCCAAAAGTAAGGGATTTGGCCGAACAAGTCGTGCCGATTCATCCCCCGAATCCGCCTTTTGAGCCGCTGCCGAGTCCTGAGTTTGACCCTGAGTTCGACCGGTTCGGTGTGATGCTGCTCGCGCCACCGTTCGAGCGGTAGTTTTTATAAGCGGACGAGTTTTTTAGCGAACTCTTTGAATTGAACAGACTGCCGAGTAAGAAGAAGCTCCCGAAGTGCGGGGACCGTCTGTCGTCGCAGTAATATGATTCCGTTTCATCGTCCCATTCCCAGTCGTCACACTCATAGCCGGTCGGCTCTTCCGGTAACGTCGCTTGTTGCGTTTCGTCCGTACCACACGCCGCGAGTGACGCTGTCAAGACGGCGGCCGAGAGACCGCTTAAAATCTTCTTGCTTGTTTTCATGTTGTTTCCTCCAGTGTATAGCCAGTCGGGGTGACATAGATGACGTAGACGCCACGGTCCTCGTCCGTCTCGGCCGAGTCGCGCGCATATTCGTTTCCGGCGACATATAAATACTCGCTACCGAGCATGGCGAGCGCGTCAAGGTGACGGTCGACGAAGTACGCTTCGAGCAGCGGGTTGTCGAACCGGTCGTCGAGCGTACGAATCTCGACTTTGATGTCGTCAGTTGCTTTCTTATCAACAGGTCCTTCCGTGTACCGGTCGACGTAAATCAAGAAATATTGGTCGCCTTCGAGTGCGGACGAGCGTTGTTTGTACGTCATGCCGTCTTTGACGAAAAATTCGCATTCGCGTCTAGCAAGTACTTCATCAAGCCCGAGCGATGTATAATGGTAAAGTGGCTCGAACGAGATCTCATTTTTATAGAGTCGGTATTCTAAAACGATGGAGTCCATAGGTCAGTCCTTTCTTTTTTTCTTTCTATACGGAACCGAACGCAAACTAGTTTCGTAAATCAATTGAGTTGTCTCTAGTATATAGGAGAAAGGGAGTGATTTCAGTGCATATCTTTTTTCGAGTGTGGCGCGGGTTATCGAAATTATCGTTTCTGAACGTCGTGTTGGCATCGCTCGTCATTATTTTGACCGGTACCGTCCTCGGCTACTGGCTCGAGCCGGAGACGTTCCCGTCGATGTTCGATTCGTTCTGGTGGACGATGACGACGCTGACGACGGTCGGTTATGGTGATTTCTTCCCGTCAACGGTTGCCGGGCGTTGGCTCGGCATTTTCCTGTTCCTGTTCGGGATCGGGATTATCGGGGCTTTGATCGGAAAACTCGTTGAGGTCGGTGCGACGTTTCAACGTTTAAAACGGGAGGGAAAGCTAGTGTATCGAGGAGAAGGGCATTACGTCTATATCGGTTGGTCGCCGAAGACGAAGAAAGCGATCGACGAGGTGCTCAGCTATGAGCCGAAGGCGGAGATCGTCTTGATCGACCAATTGAAAGAAGAACCGTACGATCATGACAACGTCCATTTCGTCCACGGTGACCCGTCCGATGAGGCGGTGCTCCTGCAGGCGAACATTTTGAAAGCACGCCGGGTCGCCATCTTCGCGGATGCGCGGATCAGCGAGACGTTGCTCGCCGACGGGAAGTCGCTATTGATCGCGTCAGCCGTCGAGGCGCTGTCGTCGGAACGAAATGTTGACCTACATACGGTCGTCGAAGTATGCGAAGAGCGGAACATTTCAAAGTTCAAACACGTGCGCATCGACGACTTTATATTGGCGAACGATTCGGTGTCGCTCCTCATGGCGAAAGCGACGTTACAGCCGGGCACGACATCGATTTTCCGGCAACTGCTCAGCAAGCAGTCCGGTGGCAACATTCAAGCGCTCGCGCCGAGACCCGAGTGGGCGACGGTCCGGGACGCTGTCGAAAACTTGTTGCGCCAGGGCGTCACGTTGATTGCCGTCAACGACCGTCTCGATTTCGCGACGGCGCTCGACACAACGCTTGAGCCGAACGACACGCTCTACATCGTCTGTCATGACGATGCGTGGGAACGTCTAAAGCAAGGAGGAATTTGATGCATAACGGAACGTTTATCCGCAAGATGACACGTATGCAAAACGTGCAACGATGGGACGAATACGCGCCGCACTATCACGATAACGCGGCGAGCCATAGCTTCCGTGTCGCCGTCTTCAGTTTGATCGCGGCCTATTATGAAGAGAACAATGGACAGGACGTCAACTTGCTCGATGTGCTCGGCAAGGCGCTGTTCCACGATATGAACGAGGTGCAGACCGGCCCGATCATGCACCGGACGAAAAAAGAGCCGACGCTCAAAGAACATATCGAACGGATGGAACGGACGGCGAGCCTTGGGTTAGTCGACTTGTTGTCACAGTCGCTCCGGCCGCACTTTTATCGTTTTCTCGTCGAGGCGGAGGATGATTCGTTCGAAGGTCGGATTGTCGACGGGATCGATTCGTTCGATGCGATGCTGTTCGTGCGGCGTGAAGTCGCACACGGATCGCCACACTTCGTCGAGAAGCTCAAAGAGATGAAGGCGGTGCTCCGCGACCATCCGCTCGAGTCAGTCCGCTGGCTCTATGAGCAAGTCGAAACGGAGACGGACGTCGCGACGTTCATCGAGAACGTCATGCGGATGGATAGCGTGCGGCGCTGGAAAGGCCGTTTTAACACGATTGACGACAACGACGCCATCCACGGTTTCCGGGCGGCGGCGCTCGGTCTGTTCAGCGGCTTGCTCGAGCGTGAGAAGTACGGGGTCGAGGTCGACGTCGCCGAACTGACGGCGCGCTTGCTCTGTCACGACCTCGTCGAAGGCGTGACCGGGGACGTGCTCGGTCCGGTGAAGCACTCGACGGCCGAGACCGGTGCTGCGTTCGAGGCGTATGAACGGGCCGAGAGCGAGGCGTTATTGTCACTCCTCCCGGAATACATGCAACCAGCGTTCCGGCGCTATATGGCCGATTCGAAAGATGCGACGTACGAAGGGCTGCTCGTCGATATGATGGACAAGCTCGATGCGTTGATCAAGATGAACATGGAGCGGAAGATGAACGGGGCCGAGTACGAAGTCACGTACCGGGAACAGCTCCGGAAAGTCCAGTCGCGCTATGAGAATCCGAGTATGATTTTCTTCCTCGCCTACATTTTGCACGATCTCGATTATGTCACGAGCTAAACGAGTCGCAGACGACCTGTCTGCGGCTTTTTTTATATCATTCATTGACATATATCATTCAACGATATATATTGGGAGTAAGAAGTATATCGATGAATGATATAGGAGGCGAGACGATGCCACGGAACGATACGATCGGGCTCGGGGAGTTGACCGACAGCACATTTTACATCTTGCTCGCGCTGACCGAGCCAAGACACGGGTATTTGATCATGCAGTTCGTCGAAGAGTTGACGAACGGGCGGGTGCAGATCGGTCCGGCGTCGATGTACACGATCATCAAAAAACTCGTGAACGCGTCGCTGATCGAACCGCTCGACGGGGACGGCAAGAAGAAGAGTTACATCATCACGGACATCGGGCGCGAGTTGTTACACGAAGACGTGAAACGACGCCAAGCGATGGTCGACGACGCACGTTTCATTTTGGAAGGGGAGGGCCACAGATGAACCGAAAATATATGGCGAGTTGGGGCCTCGCGTTCGCTGAAGAGCGTGAGATGGAGAAGTTGGGACGAATGGCCGCGAAGGGCTGGCATTTAGAGAAGTTCGCACCGCTTGGCTATACGCTCGTCGAAGGGGAACCGGCGGACGTCCAGTATAGTCTTGATTATCGTAAACGACCGGACGAGGATTATTTCGAGCTGTTCCGCGCGAGCGGCTGGGAACACGTCACGTCGAGCGGGGACGAGATTCACGTGTTCAAAGGTAGTCCGGACGCGCGACCGATTTACTCGGATCGTGAGACGACACACGAGAAATATGCACAAGTCGAAGGGCAGATGGGGAAAGTCGCGCTGGCACTGCTCATCTTATGGGTCGGGCTGTTTATATTGCTTGAACTGGATTGGTCGGGACTCGTCGAGACGGGACTGGTGATGATCCAGTTGCTCGTCACGATCGGACTCGTCTTCACAGGTCTCCCGTATTTAGGCTATCTCGTGAAGCGAAAACGGCTCGATCGCAAAGGATGACTAGGCGGATGGCACAAGCCATCCGTTTTTGTTTTGGTCAACTGAACTATTCGATAAAAAAATAGTTAGGTGCAGAGAACTGTTTTTCGGAAATCCTCTGTTCAACTAAAGTGGAATCGTTCATGATGATTAATGAAAGCGTTTGCATATAATTCGATAGGAGGAAAACGCATGATGAAGAGACGACAAGGGTTTGCGGTCATCGCTGGCGTCACAGCCGTTGCGCTGCTTGCCGGGCAACCGGTCGCGCAAGCAGCAACACCACAAAACGGAACGATGATGCAGTATTTTGAATGGTACGTCCCGAACGACGGCTTGCATTGGAATCGGTTATCGAACGACTCGCAGAACCTGAAAGATATTGGTGTGACGACGGTGTGGATCCCGCCAGCGTATAAAGGGACGTCGCAAAACGATGTCGGCTACGGGGCGTACGACTTGTATGACCTCGGTGAGTTCAACCAAAAAGGGACCGTCCGGACGAAGTACGGTACGAAAGCGCAGCTCCAATCGGCGATCTCGAACTTGCGTGGTAAAGGTATCGGTGTCTACGGCGATGTCGTCATGAACCATAAGGGCGGCGCCGACTACACCGAGTCCGTCCAAGCAATCGAAGTGAATCCGTCGAACCGTAACCAAGAGACGTCAGGGGAATACGGCATCTCGGCCTGGACCGGCTTCAACTTCACGGGCCGCAACAATACATACTCGCCGTTCAAATGGCGTTGGTATCACTTTGACGGGACCGACTGGGATCAGTCACGCAGCTTGAGCCGGATCTACAAGTTCAAGAGTACGGGCAAGGCGTGGGACACGGACGTCTCGAACGAAAACGGCAACTACGACTATCTCATGTATGCCGACGTCGACTTCGAGCATCCGGAAGTCCGCCAAGAGATGAAGAACTGGGGCAAGTGGTACGCCGACTCGCTCGGACTCGACGGGTTCCGCTTGGACGCGGTCAAGCATATTAGTCACGCGTATTTGCGTGAGTGGGTGACGAGCGTCCGGCAGACGACCGGCAAACAGATGTTCACGGTCGCCGAGTATTGGAAGAACGACCTCGGCGCCATCAACGACTATCTCGCGAAGACCGGGTACACGCATTCAGTCTTCGATGTGCCGCTCCACTATAACTTCCAGGCGGCCGGAAACGGCGGCGGATTTTACGATATGCGCAACATCTTGAAAGGCACCGTCACCGAGCAGCATCCGACGCTCGCCGTGACGATCGTTGACAACCACGATTCACAACCTGGGCAGTCGCTCGAATCGACGGTCGCCAACTGGTTCAAACCGCTCGCCTACGCGACGATCATGACGCGCAGCCAAGGTTATCCGACACTCTTCTACGGAGACTACTACGGCACGCAAGGGACGACGAACCGGGAGATCCCGAACATGTCGGCGTCGCTCCGACCGATTCTTAAGGCGCGTAAAGACTTCGCCTACGGGACACAGCACGACTATCTCGATCATCAAGACGTCGTCGGTTGGACACGCGAAGGCGTGAGTGACCGTGCCAAGTCGGGTCTCGCGACGATTTTGTCTGACGGTCCGGGCGGCTCGAAATGGATGTACGTCGGCAAGCAGAACGCCGGTGAAGTGTGGAAAGATATGACGAACAACAACACCCGTCTCGTCACGATCAATAGCGACGGCTGGGGCCAGTTCTTCGTCAACGGAGGTTCAGTGTCGATTTACACCCAACAATAACGATTTCGAACAGAGGGACGCCATCCGCAATGGATGATGCCCCTCTGTTTTCATGTTTGCAGTAGACGTTGCACGAGCTTCGTATTCCACATCCCGTATCCGATCAAGGCACCGACGAGATTCAACATGAAATCATCGATATCAAAACTGCCGCGTCGCGTGACGAGCTGGATGAGTTCGAGGCTGAATAATAGCACCGTCATGAATCCGACGAACTTGCCGATTCGATTCACCGATTTTATAAACAGCGGCACATAGATTCCCATCGGCAAAAATAGCAATACGTTACCGCCTAAATTTTTGATTGGGATGTCCGCATTCAAGCTTCCGCTGTTGATTGCTTAAATGTACAAGCAGATTGTTTCGAACGGGGCAAGGGTAACAAACGAAAGTTCGCCATTTCTTCAGGTTCGTCGGCCCCTTGTGCGGGTATCGGATGATAAAGGATGATGATCACGATACTGACCGCCATGGAGGGGAACAACGAACACCACGACGTCTTCCACAAGCTGACGAGACGCATCGTTGACGAGAACCAAGTCATTATCGTGGAGACGCTGAAGTTGATTCAGGACGCCGGATGGGGCGAGCTTGGTCCATAACCGTTGCTAACAAGAGCGCGGTGTTCCCAAGCAGCGCCGACTTCAGGTTGCGCTTCAAATAAGTGGTGAGTAGTTCACAAGCGTATACTTTTCTGGTGTAATACATGGTATAATTACCTGGTATTAGTTTAGGTGGGGAAAATAATCATATGGATACTATGAATTCACCTTCACGCACGTCGGTTGTCGGTTTCATTTCATATCATCAATTTAGAAGCGTCGTGAACGCTGTCGAATTCAAGGAGGCTCACATATGAGTAAAGAAAAGATTGCCCAGCTACGTAAACACGTCTCGCCCTTTGAAAAGGCAGACGTCAAAGTCAGTGTCCGGCAGATGATCAACACGATCTTGCCGTTCCTTGTCGCCTGGTTCCTCGCGTACCAAGCGCTCGAAGTGTCGGTGTGGCTCACGATCCCGCTCGCGATCATCGCAGCCGGGTTCGTCGTCCGCATGTTTATCATCTTCCATGATTGTACGCACGGTTCGTTCTTCAAAAACAAGAAAGCGAACGCCGTCGTCGGAACGATCATGGGTGTGTTGACGCTGTTCCCGTACGAGAAGTGGAAGCGGGAGCATTCGATCCACCACGCGTCGAGCGGTAACCTCGATAAGCGCGGTGTCGGTGACATTTGGGTCATGACGATCGAGGAATATGTCGAGGCCTCGAAATGGACGCGTCTTCAGTACCGCCTCTATCGCAACCCGCTCGTCATGTTCGGTATCGGACCGTTGTTCTTGATTCTCGTCACGAGCCGGTTTAACCGCAAGGACGCTCGCAAAAAAGAGCGGATGAACACGCATGTCATCAATCTCTCTCTCGTCGTGCTGTACAGTCTGATGATTTATTTGGTCGGCTGGCAGGCGTTCTTGATCATTCAAGGGACGACGATGTTCACGGCCGGCGTCCTCGGGATTTGGCTGTTTTACGTCCAACATACGTTCGAAGACTCGTATTTTGAAGATGAGAGCGAATGGGATTACGTCAAAGCGGCGATCGAAGGCAGTTCGTATTACGAATTGCCGAAAGTGTTGCAGTGGGTGACAGGCAACATCGGCTTCCACCACGTCCACCACTTGAGCCCGCGCGTTCCGAACTATAACCTCGAAAAAGCGCATACGGCGACGCCGCCGCTACAAAAAGCGACGACGATCGGATTGTTCTCTAGTTTAAAATCGCTTCGTTACAAATTGTACGATGCGAACAATATGACGTTCGTCACGTTCCGCGACATTAAGCATCTGTTGCGCGACCCGAAGACGACTTTATAAAAAATGTCCCGCTGAAGCGCTTCAGCGGGACATTTTTAGTTCACATATTTTAGCGTTTCCAGACCCAGTCGTCACTCTCATACTTTTCAACTAAACGCGCAATCTCATCTCGTTGCGTCGCCGTGAACACGAGCGGCTCGAACGTCAGTTGAAACGCGTCGCGGAACCCGTCCTCGAACGCCACGGCGACTTCGTCGAACGTCACGAAGCGGCCGAGCGTCTCGTTCAAAGCGACCGCTTTGCTGCTGAACCGTGCTTTCGCGTATACTTTCTCGTCTGCTTCCATATTGAAGCAGTCGAACAGGACATCGTCGTCGATTGACAGTGGGATCGACCCGTGCTGCAAGACCGCCCCTTGGTGCCGGACTTGAGCGCTACCCGCCACTTTACGGCCGTCGACGGCGAGTTCGTAGTAAGAAGCGGCGTCGAAACAGACGGCCGACTTCGGTTTCCGCAATACTTCGCGGTCTTCTTCGGTCAACGGTACCGAGAATTCGGCCGGGACACCGAGCGCTCGGTAGCCGCGCCGGACGCCTTCGGTCAACAGGCGATAGCTCTCGATGACGTTCGTCGGGAGTGTCGGCGTCGTTTCGGGCAAGATGACGCTGTACGTCAATTCGTCGGCGTGTAAGACGGCCCGGCCCCCGGTCAAGCGGCGGACGACGGGGATGCCGTTCGCTGCGAGTGCCTCACGGTCAAGGTCACGGGTCGCCCGTTGGAAACGCCCGACGCTAATCGCGTGCGGGGCCCATGAATAGAAGCGGAGCGTCGGCTTCAGCTCACCGCGGGCGACCCAGCCGGCGACCGCTTCATCGATTGCCATGTTTTCAGCCGGGGCGAGTGATTGTGTCGTTAAAATGTGCCATGTTGTATCAGTCATCGTGTCTCTTCTTTCTCTCAATCGATTGGCAACATCGTATGGCGACGTGCCTTATGGACTTGTTCGTCGGCGTGATATGACGAGCGGACGAGCGGACCGGCCTCGCAATGTGAGAAGCCTTTTGACAAGGCGATTTCTTTCAACTCGGCAAACTCGTCCGGGTGGTAGTAGCGCTCGACGTCGAGGTGTTTCTTTGTCGGCTGTAAATATTGACCGAGCGTCAAAATATCGACGTCATGGGCCCGGAGGTCGTCCATCGCTTGAATCAATTCTTCTCTTGTCTCGCCAAGACCGAGCATGATCGACGACTTCGTCGGGATGTCCGGATTCAATTCTTTGGAACGTTTTAGGAATTCAAGGGTGCGGTCGTACGTCGCTTTGGCCCGGACTCGCGGCGTCAAGCGGCGCACCGTCTCCAAGTTATGGTTCATGATGTCCGGCCCCGCGTCAATCAACGTCTGGAGTGCCGAAAAGTTGCCCATCATGTCGGACGGCAATACTTCGATCGACGTTTCCGGGTTCATCGCGCGTATGGCGCGGACCGTCTCGGCGAACACGGTCGCCCCGTAATCGTTCAAGTCGTCGCGGGCGACGGCGGTGATGACGACGTGTTTCAAGTTCATGAGCCGAACCGACTCGGCGACGCGTTTCGGTTCTTCCCAGTCGAGTTCGTTCGGTTTCCCGGTCGTGACCGCGCAGAAACGGCACGCCCGTGTACAGATGCTCCCGAGAATCATGAACGTCGCCGTGCGGCGGACGGCCCAACACTCATGGATGTTCGGGCATTTCGCCTCCTCGCACACCGTGTTCAAATTCTTCTCCCGCATCATCTTTTTAAGGCCGGTATACGTCTCGTTCGTATTCAATTTGATTTTCAGCCATTCTGGCTTTCGTTTCAGTTCTCCTCTTGCCACTTCGGATTCCCCCTTTATCATGTCAACCCCTAACGAAATGAGTTTACCAAAAAACAAATGAAAATCGAACCACTCAAATTATTGGCTTTGCCAATACAGGTGGAACGTGTTCCAAGACAGGTCAAATGTTTCAAAATGGTTACGCTTTCATCAAAGTCATTGTTTCCCATTTTTTGAATTGCTATACTGACGTTGACCACCTGAATAATGACCATATGTAACTGATTCGATCAGGCGTGGGGTGAACGAGCGTTGGTGAGGCAACGCTTATTCCTCCATGCCTTTTCGTTTGTGGTCGGGGGAACTTTCAAAAAGGAGTGAAAACATGAACAAAGTACTGAACTGGACAGCAACACTCGGATTGACGACAGCGTTACTCGTCTCGTCCGTCCCGATGGCAAGCGCGGTCGTGGCAGAAGAAACACCGGTATCATCAATCGAGGCACGAGTGAACGCACAACTCGAGGCGATGACGCTTGAACAGAAACTCGGACAGATGATCATGCCAGACTTCCGACTTTGGAACGGGGCGAACCATACGGCACTCGCGCCAGATGTAGCACGGGTCATCGACCGGTTCGACCTTGGAGGCGTCATCTTGTTCGCGGAAAACGTGACCGAGACCGAACAGACGACGAAACTCGTCCACGACCTGCAAGAAGTCGTCAAGCAAGACGACAGCAACGACATTCCGCTCTTCATCACGATCGACCAAGAAGGCGGGATCGTGACCCGGCTCGGGACCGGCACGAACTTACCGGGGAACATGGCGCTTGGGGCGACGCGGAGCAGCCAATACGCGTATGATGCGGGGAACATCATCGGGTCAGAGTTGAATGCGCTCGGGGTGAACGTCAACTTCGGTCCGGTCTTAGACGTCAACAACAACCCGGCCAACCCGGTCATCGGGGTCCGCTCGTTCTCGAGTGATCCGGAACTCGTCGGTGAACTCGGCTCGGCGATGACGCAAGGGATTCAAGACCAAGGCGTTGCCGCGACGGCGAAACATTTCCCGGGACACGGCGACACGGCCGTCGACTCGCACTACGGCTTGCCGATCGTCGATAAGTCACTCGAAGACTTGCGCGGGCTCGAGCTGTTGCCGTTCAAGCGGGCCATCACGGAAGGCATCGATATGATCATGACGGCCCATATCGGGATGCCACAAATCGAGGATGAGGTCGTCAACTCACCGCGCGGCACGTTCCCGCTCCCGGCGACGCTCTCTGACGACGTCATCACCGGCGTCTTGCGTGACGAGATGGGCTATGACGGCATCGTCATCACGGACGCCCTCAACATGAAGGCGATCACGGACAACTTCACCGAAGCCGAGGCGGTCATCAAGACGTTTGAGGCGGGCGTCGATATCGCCCTCATGCCAACGATTTTACGGTCGAACGCGGACGTCGTGAAACTTGAGACGATCTTTGAAGACGTCATGGCGGCTGTCGAGAGCGGCCGTTTGCCAGAAGCGAAGATCGATGAAGCGGTCGAACGGATCTTGAAGCTGAAAGCGGAACGCGGCATCTGGAGCGAGTCAATGGATACGACGACGCTCGAGGCGAAACTCGAGGAAGCAAAGGCGGTCGTCGGTAGTGCCGAGCATAAAGCGACAGAACGTGAGATTGCCGAAGCGGCCGTCACGCTCGTGAAGAACGACGACAAGACACTTCCGTTCAAACCGAAAAAAGGGGAGACGGTACTCGTCATCTCGCCAGCAAAAGATCAGACCGACAGCATGGTCAAGACGATCAAATCGCTTAAAAAGAACGCGGGCAACATGAAGCAAGTGAACGTCATCACGGCGAACTATACGGCGTCGACACCGCACCTTGACCAAAACCCAGATTTAAAACAAAAAGTCGAGGCGGCCGACTACATCATCGTCGGCTCGAACGTCAACAACAGCGCCAAGCTGAAATCGATCTCGGCCGATAATTACGTACCGGCAGAAGTGTTCCGCTATGCCAACGAGACGGGCAAGAAATCGGTGTTGCTCAGCCTTCGTAACCCGTACGATGTGGCCGTCCAACCGGATGCGCCGGCCCAGCTGCTCATCTATGGCTTTAAAGGTGACCCGAACGGACCGGACTCTGAAGCAGGTAACGCCAAGTCGGCTGGACCAAACCTCCCGGCTGGCATCCGCGCCATCTTCGGTGAAGTCAAACCAGGAGGCAAGCTCCCGGTCGACGTCCCAACGTTTGAGAACGGTATGTTCGGTGACGAACTCCACTTCGAATTCGGTGACGGCTTCAAAAACTGGAATAAATGAAAACAGCGAGCGCCCTTGAGGGTGCTCGCTGTTTTTAGTTTTAGTTTACGCCTCGAAGTAACTGACGACAAGGAGTCCAGGACCTGTGTGCGCGCCAATCGCCGAACCGACGATCGTCTTCGTCACGCTGGCCGGATTCATCTGTTCAAGCAGTAGTGCTTCCAACTGATCGGCTTTGGCCGGGTCGTCCCCGTGGCCGATAAAGATATGATGTCCTTCGATGAGCGGTTTTGACTCGGTCATCCACTCGACGATGCGCCGCATCATTTTTTTATGACCGCGAATCTTTTCGATCGGGACGAGCTTACCGTCTCGGACAGTGAGAAGCGGTAAAATCGTCAACAAGTCCCCGATGAACGCGCTTGCTCTCGAGACGCGGCCACCGCGCATCAAGTACTCGAGCGATTCGACGGTGAACAAGTGGCGGATCTTCCCGACGAGCGACTCGGCGTAGGCGATCGTCTCCTCGTACGTATGGTCTTGGCCGTATTCGGCGACCGTTCGGACGAACAACCCTTGACCGACCGAGGCGGTCCGCGTGTCGAGAATATGGAACGTGCTGTTCGGGTATTCTTCTTTAAGCAAGTTCCCGACCATGACTGCCGTCTGATATGTACCGGACAGTTCGCCCGAGAAGGCGAGGTAAAGGAACGGGATCTCAGACTCGAGATGTTGACGGAAACAGCGCTCAATCCGGGCCGCCTCGATTTGGAACGTCTTCGGCGTCTTGCCGACACGCATCGCGTCATATACTTCTTTCGGCTGAATCGTCTCTCCGTCTAAAAACTCTTCGTTGTCGATGATGACCCCGAGCGGTAACATCTCGAGGCCGTATTCGACGATCTGGTCTTGCGTCAAATCAGCACCGGTATCGGTTATGATTTTGAACATGGTTGGATCACTCCTCTAGTAGTTGGTGTTCAATGTCGCGGATCGGTTCGTTTCGTTGCCACATGCGGTCGAGCTGAACGACGAGCGTCGCTTGTTCGTCCGCGTCGAGCGTTGCCGGGACGAGTCGGCTCGTCTCCCCGAGCACGTCATAGGCGCGGCGGAGCACATCCTCGACGGTGAGCGGGATGTGAAGCAAGTCTTCGAGCGACGCCATCGTCTCCGGGACGATGGCCGGGTACGTGAATCGTGTCGCTTCGCCTTGGATGGCACGGTCGTAAAAGTCACGGATGAGTGCGGCACGAGTGCTTCCGCTCTTGCGGACGCTCAAATAAATTTGGACGGCGACACCGCCACGGACGCGTCGCTGCGAGATGCCGGCGAACTTTTTACCGTCAATCGATAGATCGAAGCTACCCGGGCAGTACGAACCGACGATTTCGCCAGGCACGATTTTGTCCGTCACGTCTTTGAACATATGTTGAATGAGCGACGTCATCGCCTCATAGCCGCTATCGATTTGAATGCCGTCATTCTCGGGTAGAATAAGAGATAGGTTCAATACATCTTCGTCGAGGACGACCGCAAGTCCTCCTGAGTTACGGATGACGGGACGATAGCCATGTTCGTGCAACAGTCGAATCCCGTCGCGCAGATGAGGCAGCCGCGCGTCTTGAATCCCGAGCACGACTGTGTTCAGATGGACCCAGGCCCGAAAGACGGCGCCTTGGTGTTTCGTCGACGCGCACAGCGTATCGTCCGTCGCGAATGATTGCTCGGCTTGAAACGCCGCACCGAGCGATGATTGGTCGATCAGGCGGTAGGTCGGTTGCCGTAAAAGTGGATGGATCATATGCATAATTCCTTTTCAAAAAATAATGTCTTCCTCATTATAGCATGGAGGGAACGACTCGGAAGAAGTCGAATCAGTACAATACATAAAACGCAGGGGGCACCAACATGTACACATCACGAGGCCAGCTATCTGGGTCAAAAGTGTTTAAAGACCCGGTCCATCGCTATATATACGTCTACGATCATCTCATTTGGGAGTTGATCAACACGAAAGAGTTTCAACGGTTACGTCGGATCAAGCAGCTCGGGACGTCGTTTTTGACGTTCCATGGGGCTGAACACACCCGATTCCACCATTCGCTCGGCGTCTATGAGATTGCCCGGCAGTTGATCGACCAGTTCCGCGACTATCCGGAATGGGACGACCGCAACCGGGAGCTGTTGCTCGCGGCGGCACTGTTGCACGACGTCGGGCACGGCCCGTTCTCGCACGCGTTCGAGCACGTCTTCTCGGTCCGCCATGAAATCTGGACGGAACGGATCATCTTAGGGGACACGGAAGTGAATAAAGTCCTCTCCGAGATGGGCGTCGGGTTCCCGGAAGAAGTCGCGGCCATCATCAACAAGACGCATCCGAACCGGCTGATCGTCAATATGCTCAGCTCACAGCTCGACGTCGACCGGATGGACTATTTACTTCGCGACGCCCATTTCGCCGGCGTCAGTTACGGGAAATTCGACCTCGAGCGGATGCTGCGCGTGTTGCGGCCGGACGAAGATCAAATCGTCGTCAAACAGTCGGGGATGCATACGATCGAAGACTATATCATGCGGCGCTATCAAATGTATTGGCAAGTCTATCTGCATCCGGCGACGCGTTCGAGTGACTTGCTATTAAAAGCCGTGCTCGAGCGGGCCCAAGAGCTGTATGAGTCGGGCTATGTGTTTGAGATGACACCGAAGCACTTCTTGCCGATCTTCAACCATGACGAGATGACTCTCGAGCACTATTTGAAGCTCGACGAGACGATCGTCTACTTCTATTTTCAAGAATGGATGGACGAGGCAGACCCGATTTTGGCCGATCTGGCGAGCCGTTTCGTCAATCGTCGCCTGTTAAAGTACAAAAATTTCCCGGAAGCGAACCGCGTCCGCTATATGGACCGGTTACGGTCGACGATGGAAGCGATCGGGTTGCCGACGCGCTATTATTTGCTCGAGGACCAGCTCAGCCAGCTGCCATATGATCTATATAAAGGGCACGGTACGTACGAAGGGATTTACCTGCAGATGAACGACGGCGACCGTCGCGAAATTTCAGAGGTGTCGATGCTCGTCCAATCGATTTTGAATTCGCGACAGTCGGACGAGAAAATCTATTACCCTGAGGACGTGCTGTTGAACTTGAAAGACCACGCCTCAGAAAAATCATGGATGTTGTCAACGTTACGCGGCGATTGAATCGCTTGAAAAGGATGTGACACCATGGGGATTGGGACGCTCATCGGCGGAATCGGCATCTTTTTGTTAGGGATGATGCTGTTGACCGATACGTTGAAAAGCTTGGCCGGGGAAAGACTGCGAGAGCGGTTGAACCGCATGGCGGAAGGACCGGTGGCAGGGGCGTTTCTCGGTGCGACGATGACGGCGTTGTTCCAGTCCTCGACCGTGACGACGCTCATGACGATCAGTTTCGTCAGCGCAGGGCTGTTGACGTTCACGCAGGCGCTCACGCTCGTCATCGGGGCGAACGCTGGTAGTGCGACGACGGGATGGATCGTAGCGCTCCTCGGCTACAACGTCGACATTCGGGAGCTCTTACTGCCGCTCATCGGCGTCGGGATGGCGCTCCGCTTGATCGGACGACGGGTCAAGCGGATTGGGATGTTGCTCGTCAGTCTCGGACTTGTTTTTGTCGGCATCGGAACACTCCAAGAAGCGATGCGGGAAGTCGTCACGTTCTCGTTTTCGGGCTGGGACACCGACACACCGCTTCATCAATTAGCCTTGCTCGGCACGGGCCTGTTCATGACCGTCGTCTTGCAATCGTCGAGTATCGGTCTCGTCTTGACGATGACGGCGCTCGCGACCGACACGGTGACGCTCGCGCAGGCTGCATTCCTCGTACTCGGGCAGAGTGCCGGAACGAGTCTCGTCGTCGCGCTCGGCTCGCTCGGAGGATGGAAATCAGCGCGGCGCATCGTGCTCGGACACGTACTCGTTCACAGTTCGATTTTGTTGATTGGCTGGCTGACGTTCCCGCTTTTGTTTGGTGTCGTCAATCGCGTGGCCGACTGGTTGAATTGGAATGAGCTATTGCGGCTCGCGTTGTTCCATACGTCGTTTCACTTGCTTGGCGTGTTGACGTTTCTGCCGTTTCACGAAGCGTTCAGCCGGCGGTTGCTCAAATGGGTGCCGAGTCGGTCTGAAAAGCTGATCCGTTTCCTCGACCCGAACATGTCGCGGATTCCGACGGTCGCACTCGAGGCGGCAAGACGTTCGTTGATTGAAATCGAGCGCTATCTCGGAAACGAGACGAAACTGTTATTGACGGAAGCGCGCAAGCGGGAGGACGAGTTGCAGCTCGTCGAGAAGACGCTCGGTGACGTCCGGGTATTTTTGAGCACGATTCAATTGGAAGAAGGGCAGGGCCGCAACGACTACGGACAACACTTGTCACTGCTCCATACGATCGACCATTTGGAGCGCTGGCTGTTCGTCCTGCGCGAAGTCGATCCCGTCGACGCCCTCCGCGACACCGACTTTTTAGTCGCACGTCAGCTCGTCTTGCACGAGCTCGAGCTTGTCGATGCCCTCAACCATCACACGCCGCCGGAAGATTCGAAACAATGGAAGACGGCGTCGAAGCAGCTCGCCGAGTACCGGAAAGCGCATCGGGCCGAGATGTTAGAGGAGACGGCGGCGAACCAGCTTGAAATGGAGCAGACGATTCGCAAAGTTCAAGCGCTCCTTTGGCTCGACCGGCTTGGTTATCACGTCTGGCGGGCGACGCGACACTTGATCAAGCCGACCGTTCCGAGCGAGCGGTTCGAAGTGAACTTAGAAGACTGAAAAAACACCCGCGCGTCCAACTGGATGCGCGGGTGTCTGGCGTTATTTTTTGTCGGCGTGCATGACACCGGCTTGACCGTAGTTCGTCGCGTCCATCTCTTCGATGAAGACGGTGATGTTTTCTTTCGGTGCGTTCGTCGTCTCTGAGACGGCGTCCGTCACTTTCTCAATCAAGGCACGTTTCTGTTCAACAGTACGGCCCGGGAGCATTTTTACGGTAACGTATGGCATATTATTTCCTCCTTTTCTAGTTCTCTTCTATTTTAGAGAATCACTAGTCGAGAGGAAAGCGAAAAATCAATGGAATGCAGCCTCGATGATGTGAGGCGCACTCGATTTCGACAAGTTTTTGTGCACGACGCGCTCTGGTTTCGTCCGTAACTCGTCACGGAACGAGTTGGACAGCTCGGCTTCTCCGATGACGACAAGCGCTTCCCAGTCGTGTGCACCTTTCATCTGTTCGACGGTTTGGGCGAGGTCACGGTAGAACCGACCGAGATTTTCGGCAAGTCGACGATCGAATTTATCGACTTGCGAGCTGCTCGACGCCATACGGTCACCCGAAGCCGTCCCTTCAAACCGAACCCACTCCTCGGTCTCAGGGTCGAACGCGAATTCGAACGTCGCATCGATGTGCCCGAGTGAGGTGTCGAGTACCGTCACGTGGTCGAGGTTCGTCAAAATAATACCGGTGGACGGAAATTTTTGTTGTAACGCCTCGAGTGGTTCAAGTACTGGCTTCGTTTCCCAGTGGAACGACGTCTCGACATCGTGTTGAAGGTAGTATGTTTCAAATAAATCGTTTTCTTCCGAAGCAAAAATGATTAGGCTTCGCGCCAAGTCGTTCCGGTGTTTGCCGAGTTCCTGATCGACTTGCTTACGTACTTTTTTGAAGTTCTTCAGTTGCGTCTCGTCACCGGACGCCTCTAAATATTCACCGATTCGCTTCAAGCCGTTCTTCAAGTGGATTGACCAGTCGCCTTGTTGGTTAGGTCCTGTATTAAGGTAGACCGATAGCACACACTTGTCCTTGCATTCAATCTGACGCAATTGTTTCAAGTCGCTTGCTAATCCCATCTTAATTCCTCCCTAAAGTAAACGTTCTCTTAACCTGTTTCCTACTTGGTTAGGACTCAAACACCGAATACGATGGGAAAATATGAAAAAGTAGGTGCGAAACGAGATGAATCCGGGTAAGTAACAAGACAGACTAGTAGCGGGAGGAACAATCGCATGAAATGGAAAGGCAGACAGACGAGTCGGAATGTCGAAGACCGACGGGGGCGAAGTGTTGGGGGGAAAGGGATTGCGGGAATCGGCGGCGGTTTGGGCCTCATTTTAGTCATCGTCTTCACGCTTTTGAATGGGGGTAACCCGGGAGACATCGTCAACAATATCGGAATTGGTGAGCCGCAGTCTTCCGAGACGTATCAAGGCTCGGCACGGGAAGAAGAGATGGCGGACTTTGTCTCGGTCGTCCTACGGGACACCGAAGAAGTGTGGACCGACATCTTTGCCGAGAACGGGTTGACGTATCGGGAACCGACGCTCGTCCTCTACTCAGGACAAGTCGAGTCGGCATGTGGGATCGCTGGCTCTGCGGTCGGACCGTTTTATTGCCCGGGTGATCAGAAACTGTACATCGATTTGAGTTTCTATGACGAACTCAGTCAGCGCTTCAACGCGCCGGGCGACTTCGCGATGGCGTACGTCGTCGCCCATGAGGTCGGACACCACGTGCAGACGTTGCTCGGCACGACCGACGAGATCATGCCGCTGCGAAACGAGATGAGCGAGACCGAGTTCAACACGTATTTGGTACGGTTCGAACTTCAAGCCGACTACTATGCCGGTGTTTGGGCACATCACGCCCAAGGCATGGGCTATTTAGAGGCGGGTGATGTCGAAGAGGCGATGAACGCGGCGCACCAAATCGGTGACGATACGCTACAAAAACAAGCACGCGGCTACGTCACGCCGGACTCGTTCACGCACGGGACGTCGGAACAACGGAAACGGTGGTTTGATAAAGGTTTTCAAAATGGAACAATCCAAGGTGGCGACACGTTCAATACGAAAAACTTATAAGTCTCACCTGCAGGTTGAGCGCGAGCTCAGCCTTTTTCGTGTCCAAGTTGGAATGTAGGGAAAGAATCCGCTATCATTAAATACAGCAACTAGTAGCAGGAAGGGGATGACCTGATGGAATCCTTACTGAAAAAAATCGAGCTCGCCCAAGGCGAGATGACGTCCGTCGAAAAGAAGATCGCGGACTACATCTTGACCCATTCGACGCTCGTCCCGAATATGACGACGAAAGAACTCGCCCAAAAGACCGACGTGTCAGAAGCGAGCATCGTCCGCTTCGCGCGTGTCGTCGGGATCGACAGCTTCAAATCGTTCAAGCTCGCCCTCGTCAAAGACTTGGCGATCACAGAGACGATGCTGACCGACTTTAACGTCCTCCAACAGAAGGATACCCCGTACGACTCGTTCCAAAAAGTCATCCACGTGAACAAGATGGCCATCGAGGCATGTGCCGAGGCGATGGACAAACGCGAACTCGAACACGCGATCGATACGTTCGCTCGCGCGAACCGGGTCATCTTCTACGGAGTCGGCGGGTCATCGACGGCCGCCTATGACGCGCAGTACAAGTTCACGAAACTCGGCTACGCCGCTCTGACGTCGCAAGACTTTCACTACATGCTGTCGCTCATCCCGCATCTCGGGCCGACCGACGTCTTCGTCGCGATCAGCACGTCGGGCCGGACGAAAGACGTGCTCGAGCTCGTCCGGTTCGCCAAGAAAAAAGGCGTCACCGTTGTCGCCATCACCGACCTCGACAAGTCGCCGCTTTACCGCGAGGCGGACGTCCGTCTGTGCACACCGACTGTCGAACGAGATTACCGAATCGCGAGCATCGCCTCACGGATGACACAATTGACGATTATCGACACGCTCTACATGGGTCTGTTGCACCGAAAAGGCGAAGGGCTGATCGATCGTTACGCCGAGGCGCGCGACGAGATGGTGAAGCTGCGCCGATGATTCGCCGATATGAAGCGTCAGACCGCGAACGAGTGGCAGCTTTCCTCATGACACAACAAGCGTTCGCCGCATTGAACGCTCAGACGCTCGAAGTGTTCCGCGATGAGAATTTGGCTGACTTCGAGGAGACAGGTACGGTCAGCCTCGTCGTGGAGGACGACGGGGCGATCGTGGCGATGGCGGATTTGTTGAGGCGTCACCCGATCGACGGCTCACTTTGGCTCGGCCTGCTCCTCGTCGACGAACAACTTCACGGCACCGGTCTCGCCCAGAAGGTATACGATCAACTCGAGCGGGACCACATGCGTCCGTTCCAGACGACGTTCCGGCTCGGTGTGCTCCCGACGAACGTGCGGGCCCGTCGTTTTTGGGAGCGGCAAGGCTACGTGTATGAGCAAGACTCGGTCACGGGGGATGGTGTCCACGTCCATGTGTTGAAAAAAGACATCGAATGAAGCGAACTCGGTCCTCAAACGGCCGAGTTTTTTTGTTGGCACTCGAGTTGAGTGTTTATGAAATTATAATTCTTTATTTTTTTAAATAAATTTGACTTTTAATTTCAAATTAGTACAATAAAACTAGAGAGAAGAAAGGATGGTGGCGATGTTAGACAAATTGGCTACGGAACGACGGAACGAACGGACGATGCGCCTAGACGACATGACGGTTGAGGAACTGCTCGGCGTGATGAATGAAGAGGACCAGTCGGTGCCTCACGTGATCAAGCAACAGCTTCCGGTCATCGCACAAGTCGTAGAACGAACGATCACATCGTTTAAACGAGGCGGACGCTTGATCTATATCGGTGCGGGGACGAGTGGACGACTCGGTATTTTAGATGCGGCAGAATGTGTCCCGACGTTCGGCGTGGCAGCGGACATGGTCGTCGGCTTGATTGCCGGGGGTGAACGCGCGCTCGTGAAGGCGGTCGAGGGAGCAGAAGATAGCATGGATTTGGCAATCAACGATTTGAAAGCGCTTCACTTGAGTCCGGACGATACGGTCGTCGGCATCGCCGCGAGCGGCAGGACTCCGTATGTCATCGGCGGACTCGATTACGCGCGTGAAGTCGGTGCGACGACGGCGGCGCTATCCTGCAACAAAGGTTCGAAAATCAGCGACCACGCCGAGTTCAAAATCGAAGTCGAGACGGGACCGGAAGTATTGACCGGATCGACGCGCTTGAAGGCGGGGACGGCCCAGAAACTCGTCCTCAACATGATTTCGACGGCGTCGATGATTGGAGTGGGCAAAGTGTATCAAAACTTGATGGTCGACGTGCAGCCGACGAACGAGAAATTGGAAGTTCGGGCCAAACGGATGATTGCGGAAGCGACAGGGGTCGACGAACAGACGGCCGCGCGTTATTTCGCTTCATCGAACGGCCACGTCAAGACGGCGATCGTCATGATTTTAGCCGACGTCTCTTATGCGGAGGCAGTCGAACGATTACAGCGCGCGAACGGATTCGTCCGCGACGCGATTTAAGGGGGATTACGAGATGAAGAAAGAAGAGGTGTTGGCGCAAGCCATACTCGAGCACGTCGGTGGAAAAGAGAACATCCGCCAACTCGCGCACTGTATGACACGCCTCCGGTTGGCGTTGAAAGACCCAACGAAAGTGAACATCGAGGCGTTGAAAAAAATCGACGGCGTCATGGGCGTCATCGATGACGAGACGCTGCAAATCGTCGTCGGACCGGGGACGGTCAACCGTGTCGCGGATCACTTGAGCCGTGAGACGGGGCTCGCCATCGGGGAAGAGGCAGTCGATGCGAACTTGACGCCTGACGAGCGGGCGGCCATCGAGCGTCAAAAAGTGAAAGATAAACAGAAGTCACCGTTCAAACGTTTCTTGCGTCGCTTAGGGAATATCTTCATCCCGCTCATCCCGGGACTTGTCGCTTCAGGGATCATCAACGGGGCAGCAAACTTTGCCGTCAACGCTGGTGTCGACCGGACCGAGACGTGGATGCAAATTCTGCTTGTGCTCGGGAGCACGGTCTTCGCCTATCTCGCCATCCTCGTCGGGTGGAATACGGCGAAAGAGTTCGGGGGGACGCCGGTGCTCGGAGCGATTGCCGGGGGGATTTTGTTCAACCCGTTACTCGCCGACATCGTCATCTATGGGGAAGCACTCGTCGTCGGAAGGGGTGGACTGTTCGGTGTCATCTTTGCCGCTTGGCTCATGACGTATATCGAAAAACACGTCCGCCGCTTCATGCCGGTCTCGATTGATATTATCTTTACGCCGCTGCTTACGGTGCTCGTCGTCGGCTTCACGGCGCTCTATGCGATCATGCCGGTCGCGGGCGTGTTGTCAGACGGCATCATGCAAGGACTGAATGCCGTGCTTGAAATCGGCGGACCGGTCGCAGGGGCCGTCCTCGCTGGCTTCTTCTTGCCGCTCGTCATGGTCGGCTTGCATCATGGTTTGACGCCGATTCACCTTGAGTTACTGAACACCGTTGGCAACACGGCGCTCTTGCCGATCCTTGCGATGGCAGGAGCGGGACAAGTCGGGGCCGCGCTTGCGATTTTCGTGAAGACGCGCAACCAACGTCTCCGCAACATCATCAAAGGGGCGATCCCGGTCGGATTCCTCGGCATCGGCGAACCGCTTCTTTATGGGGTCACGCTTCCGCTCGGTCGTCCGTTCTTGACGGCTTGTATGGGAGCCGCGGTCGGCGGTGCGTTCCAAGCGTCGATGCAGACGGCAGCGCTCGGGATCGGGGTCTCGGGTCTCTCGCTCACACCGCTCATCGACAATGGGATGTACTTGACGTATATTGGGGGTCTCGTCATCTCGTATACGGCTGGCTTCATCTTCACGTATTTCTTCGGTTTCAAAGAAGAGATGGCGGATGGTATTTAACAACCAAGGTGGCTCTTTCGAGTCACCTTTTTGAATAGGGAGGGCTGTTTTATATGAGAGGATTATCTGTTTACTTGAGCGAACCGCTGACAGAAGCGTTCACGGTGTGGATGAAACGCATGCGTGAGATCGGTTTCACGTCACTGTTCACATCGCTACATATCCCGGAAGACGATCCATCGGTCTACACGGAGCGGTTGCGTCGACTCGGCACGCTCGCTCGACAGCATGACATGGAACTGTTCGCCGATATCGCCCCGACTTCGCTCGCCGCGCTCGGGAAGACGTGGGACGACGCCCATACGCTCATCGACTGGGGCGTGACCGGCCTCCGCGTCGATTACGGGGTGACCCCGAAACAGGTCGCCGATTTGTCGAAACGGATGACCGTCGCCTTGAACGCGAGCACGTTGACTGCTGAAGAGCTCGACGAGATGAAACGGGAAGGGCTCATGACAGACAATGTCGAAGCATGGCACAACTTCTACCCGCGGCCAGAGACCGGGCTCGACCGGCAATGGTTTGACGAAAAAAATGACTGGCTGAAACGACAAGGGTTGAGCGTGCAGGCGTTCATCCCGGGAGATGGGACGCTCCGCGGACCGCTATACGAACGACTGCCGACGCTTGAAGACCACCGGCAGCTGTCGACGTTCGCCGCTTATTTAGAGTTGACGGGGAGCGTCGACCGCATTTTGATTGGGGACCCGGGACTAGCGGATGCGACGGTCGAACAGTTCGCGTCATACGCGGACGGGATGCTCGTCCTCCGGGCCGAGGCGTATACGACGGTCGAGGCGGCGCTCTACCGCGTCCAGACGAATCGGATGGACCCGGCGCGCGACGTCATCCGTTCCGTCGAATCACGGGCGTATAGTCGCCCCGGGGACCGCTTGCTCGAACCGGTTGCGGCGAAACAGCGACCGCTCGGCACGATCACGATTGACAACATGGATTACGGGCGCTATGCTGGCGAAATGCAAGTGACGAAGACAGACCTTCAGGCCGACAAGCGGGTCAACGTGCTCGGACGTGTCATCGAAGCGGATCGTCCGCTCCTTCGTTCGGTTGGACCCGGCACGAAGTTTCGAATCGAGTGGGGCTGACGTTCGCGATTGCCACGTTCCCTCGTCTTTGTGTACAGTAGAGGGGGAGGGAATGCCATGAAAGATATCAACTTTAATATTATCGCTGACGATGCGACGGACGGCCACGGCGGTTTTGGGGTCGGATCGCTCAGTTTGAACAATATGTCGCCCGTCATCATCGACGTCGAGGCAGGTACGGCAGTGATCGACATGGGTGCGATGCACGCCAAGTCGGCGATCGAGAAGCGGATCAAGTTTTTGACCGACCCGGAAGCGGTGCCGAACGGTAAACCGTATTGGATTGTCTGGGTGACGGTCGGACGCAAGCCGGAAGGGTTTTACTACGGCGGGATTGCGGCTTGTGACATGTCGATTGACTTGGAGGCGCGTCGCGGGTATAAATTGCTCCCGTATCACGTCAACCAAATGGACAAATCGCTCAAAGGACGGATCCTCATCGATATGATGGATGCGCCGTCACGGAGCGTGCTCGCGGAGTTTCTGCAACAGCACCGTCCGGAGATTTGGGACCAGTCGACCGAACTTCATACTGAACTCGCGCGTCTCGCTGCCGAGTAAAAAGATTGGACCGTCACGGTCTCCAATCTTTTTTGTTTTCTTTTGAAGCAACTTGGGAAAATGACCGTGTTATGGCGTGTGTTTCAAGCGGAATTGTAAGAAAATTTAGCATTATGCTATACTAAACGCACTGTGTAAAAAAGAAAGGGTGACACGATGAGTGAAACTAAGAAAATTTTGATTGGCCTCGCCTTAGGGGTCATCGTCGGTCTCGGGCTCGCCGGCCTATCCGGTAACGTCTACGACGTGATCAATACGTACATACTATCCCCAGTTGGGACAGTGTTTTTGAACTTGATTAAAATGTTAGTCGTCCCGATCGTCTTCTTCTCGATCATTCTCGGTGTCATGGGCCTAGGTGACCCGAAAGAGCTCGGGCGCGTCGGGTCGAAGGCGCTTCTATTCTTCTTGACGACGACAGCGCTCGCTATCGTACTCGCGATGGGTGTCGCGTCGGTCATCAAGCCAGGTGAACGCGGCAACTTCGAAACAGCCAATCTAGCATTTGAATCGACAACGACAGAAGAATCGTCGAACATCGTCCAGACGTTCGTCAATATGATTCCGACGAACCCGATTCAAGCGCTCGCTGAAGGGAACATGCTACAGATTATCGTCTTCGCGGCGTTGATCGGGTTTGCGATGATCGCCCTCGGCGAACGTGCCAAGACGTGGCGTCGCTTCGTGAAACAAGGGGACCGCATCATGATGCATCTCATTCACTTGGTCATGAAGCTCGCCCCATACGGTGCCTTCGCGTTGATCGCCTCGGCCATCGGCGGTATCGGGTTTGATGCTGTCGCAGCGATGGCATGGTACATGTTTGCCGTCGTCTTGACGTTGTTCTTACATGCGACCATCGTCTACGGCGGAGCGCTCATCTTGCTTGGCAAGATGAGTCCGGTCTTCTTCTTTAAAAACTTCTATGAAGCGATCACGCTCGCGTTCTCAACGTCGTCTTCAAACGCGACGCTTCCGGTGTCGATGGAACTCGCCCAAACGAAGCTCGGCGTCCCACGTTCGATCTCGTCATTCGTCCAGCCGCTCGGCGCGACAGTCAACATGGACGGAACGGCCATCATGCAAGGGGTCGCGACAATCTTCATCGCCCAAGTGTTCGCCGCTGATTTGACGATCACCGAGCTCGTGACGGTCGTCATCACGGCAGTGCTCGCCTCAATCGGGACGGCTGGTGTGCCGGGTGTCGGGCTCATCATGCTCGCACTCGTCTTACAGTCGGTCAACTTGCCGGTCGAAGGGATCGCCCTCATCATCGGGGTCGACCGTATCCTCGACATGCTCCGTACGTCCGTCAACATCACGGGTGACGCGACATGTGCGGTCGTTGTAGCGAAGCTTGAAGAGAAACACCTTCCACCTGTCGACGAAGACGCGTGGGATGAAGTCGAAGCGAAATAAAACAAAGGCTGACCTCGCGGGGTCAGCCTTTTGAAATGGGGTTTGAATGATGGAATGGGAACTGCTCCCGATCCCGCTGTTTGTCGTCATCAGCATCGTCTTAAACAGTGCCGTCGCCGTCGCTGGCGTGTTGCCGAGCGCGTTTTTGACGGCGCTGAACGTAAACATTCTCGGTTTCGGTCTCGGCGTCACTGTCTCAATCATCGGTGAGGCGGTCGGAGCGGTCATCAGTTTCGTACTGTACCGACGTGCGCTACAAACGTATACGTCACCGAACGGAAAGCGCTTCAAGCGTCTCCGCGAAGCGAGCGGGGTTGAGGCGTGGTTCCTCGTCCTCGGGATGCGACTCATGCCGTTCGTCCCGTCCGGACTCGTCACGTTATCGGCCGCGTTCAGCCGGATGACGCTCCCGTCGTTCGCCGCGGCGAGCACGATTGGGAAAATCCCGGCGCTCCTTATCGAGGCGCTAACGGTCACGGCCGTGATGCGTGTTGCGACCGGTTGGCAATTCGTGCTGATCGCGCTACTCTTGCTCATCTATCTCCTCTGGCGTACGTTTCAAAGAAGCGGCGAGAAGATATGACAGAGCGCCTCGATGAACCGTTTGCCGTTCGATTTTTTTCGGAGCATCGACCAGTCGACGAGAGTCGACTCGTCGAAGTCTTTCAAAAACGCGTCATGCAGTTGACCGATTGATGACGTCTCGAACTGGGCGATCGTCATCTCGTGATTCAAATACATGCTGCGGAAATCAAAGTTAGCCGTCCCAACGAGCGCAATCTTGCCGTCGATGAGGACGGTTTTTGCATGGATGAAATGGCGATTGTATTTATAAATGCGGATGTTACGTTTCAGCAGCTGCTCGAAATAATATTCGGTCGCATGGAAACTGAACCATTCGTCGCCTTGTCCTGGGACGACGATGCGAACGTCGATGCCGCTCTTACCCGCGACTTCTAGCACGGCGAGCAGTTCGGGCGGCGGAATCAAGTAAGGGGTCGTGATCCAGATCGATTCTTTCGCTTCCATCAACAGACGCATCAGCCCGTCCCGGATCGTGACGTCCTTACCGGGAGACGTCACGAGTAGTTGTGTCGCCCCGTTCGCGTCTTGCGGTTCGTTAATGAAATATTCTGGAAGGTGTTTAGCGTCGGCGAACAAGTCCCACGTCTCGCTATCTTCTTCGTGTCCGGCATAAAGCCAATTCTCGATGAACAGACGCTGAAGCTCCCGGACGAGCGGTCCTTCGACACGCAAATGCGTATCTCGCCAAAAACCGAGCTTCTTATGTCTGCCGAGATATTCATCGCCGACATTAAGCCCACCGGTGTAGGCGATTCGTCCGTCGAGCACGATGAGTTTTTGATGGTTTCGGAAGTTGGCGTTAAAGACGAGCAGCGGATGTACGACCGGATCGAACGCTTCGACGTGCACCCGCGACTCGCGGAGAGGCTCTAGGAAATCTTCACTGATCTCTTGGCTGCCTAGACCGTCATAAAGAAAGCGGACGGTGATGTTTTCATTGGATCTTTTGATTAAGGCGTCGCGAATTTTCAGGGAGATCTCATCGGTCCGGAACAAATAATATTGGACGTGGATATGGTGCGTCGCTTGCTCGATATCTTTGAGCACGGCGTCGTACTTTTCATCTCCGTTGACGAGCAGTTTCGTCGCCGTATGGCCGTCGGCACCGGTCGCACCCATTTTCTCGAGCGCTCTCGTGAGAGGGAATCGGTCGGATACGTCATTCGTCGTCTCGACGCGGTCGGCTTCGATCGCTTGCCGGAACATCCGAATCTCAGACGAAGTTCGTTTGATCCGGCGATGGCGTTTCGGTGTCCGGCCGAATAGCACCCAGGCGAGGGCGCCGAGAAACGGGATGAATAAGACGGTGAGCAGCCAGGCGAGCTTCGCTTGCGGCTGAACTTGGTCAAACAAAATATTCCAACCGACGATGAGCGGCGCGAGGATGCCGACACCGATCAAAAACGGGATCAATCCATCGATCGAGTAAAGCGATAGCAGAAGGAAGATGCCGAGGACGAACATTCCGATTAGTTGTAAGACACGTCGTTTCAAAAGGTACACCTTCTTTCTGTTCAGTTGTCATCATTAAATTGATTCCACCAATCAGACAGTTTTAATCTAATTAAGCGAGAATTCTCCCACCTCTAAGCGTCTGGGGCGAAGCCCAGCGTAGGTGGGAGATGAATCGCTTGCGAAGCAAATAAGTGGTGAGTAGTTCACTCTAAAAAGACGTTTGATTGGATAAGCCAAGGGAATAAACCGTATTATACGGCAGAACTTTCAAAAAGGGGTGTGTTTGATGAAAAGAAAAGGTACATTGGCCGCGTCGCTTCTCGCGACAGGCATCATTCTCGGCGCTTGCGGGGGAGCGGACGAGGAACCGATGAACAACGATGACACGGAAATGCAAGAAGACGATATGAATGAAGATACAGAAGAAGATGACTATTGAAACAAAGGCCTAGAGCACGCGCTCTAGGCCTTGTTTTCATAGCGCGTATGGAGACGGTTTTCCGAAGAAATAACCTTGGGCGAGATCATAACCGAGTTCGCGACAGACGTCGACCTCTTCGGCGCGTTCGATCCCTTCGGCGAGGATGGTGATACCCATCGAGCGCGTCAATTGACGCACATTCTTCAAGAACGTACGTTTCTCGGCATCTTGGTCACAGAACGAAATATACGACCGATCGATTTTGACGTAATCGGGCTCGAGCCGCTGTAACATATCGAGCGTCGAGAAGCCGGCGCCGACATCGTCGAGCGCGACTTTCATGCCGCGTTTCTTATATGTGGCGAACACGTGCTGCAAATGAGCGACGTCCTGGACTTGCTCCGTCTCGACGACTTCAAAGATGAAGCGGTCGGCACTGAGCCCGTAGTGGTCGATGACTTCGAACGTGTGTTGCAGGCAGTAGTCAGGATTGTAGATCGTCGACGGCAAGAAGTTGATGAACGTCTTCTCGTGAGGTGCGACGGCGTGATACGTCGCTTTGATCGCCTCGGACCGGGCGCGTTGGTCGAGCTTCGAATGAAGTCCGAACCGGTTGGCGGCGCGGAACAGCTCCCCAGGCGAGATATTGTTCGGGCTGCGAAGGAGCGCCTCGTAACCGAACCGCTCACCTGTGTCGAGATGGATGATCGGTTGCAGGTGACTCTCGAACTCCCCGTGTTGGATCAGCTCGATCGTGTCACGGTTGGCGATCTGTTCGAGCAAATCGACTGCTGGTAGAATCGGCGTTTGCTGTTTCGTGGCAGGGTTGACACAATATACATTGTCCTCGACCGAAGATAGTTTAGTCTTGAGTTCATCAAATGATTCGTATGGCTGAGGTTGGTCGTTGACGACCAACAAGCCCCGTTCAAAGAGCGGGATTGTCGTGGAGCAGGCCACGCAAGGAGACCACATAGGATCCCTCCTTTACTGTTATAAAATACATCTATATCCAGTTTATCGGCTAAACCACATGGAAAAATCACACATCTGGACGAATAAATAAAAAAATCGTGCAAAATGCGGACAGTTTTTGTATACTTCCTATCGTATGAATAAGAAGCGCCTCAAAACGCCACTCGCATACGAACAACTTTTTGAACAGAAAGGGGTTCTATCGATGGACCAAAAATTAAAGTTATGGTTTACGGAGCACCAGACAGAAGATTACGGGATCACGTTCCGGGTTAACCACGTTTATGAGAGCGAACAAACGGAGTTTCAACGACTAGAGATGGTCGAAACGGACGAGTTCGGTACAATGTTGTTGCTTGACGGAATGGTCATGACGACGGATAAAGACGAATTCGTCTATCACGAGATGGTGGCGCACGTGCCACTGTTCACGCACCCTAACCCGAAACACGTTCTCGTGGTCGGCGGCGGCGACGGTGGAGTTATCCGTGAGATTATGAAACACCCAACAGTCGAGAAAGCGGTTCTTGTCGACATCGACGGGAAAGTGATCGAATATTCGAAGAAATACTTGCCAAATATTGCGGGTGAGCTTGACAATCCGCGCGTCGAAGTCATCGTCGGCGACGGCTTCATGCACATCGCGAAATCTGAAAACGAGTACGACGTCATCATGGTCGATTCGACTGAACCGGTCGGACCGGCAGCGAACTTGTTCACGAAAGGGTTCTATGCGGGAATCTCGAAAGCACTCAAAGACGATGGAATTTTTGTCGCGCAGTCGGATAACCCGTGGTTCACACCAGAACTCATCCAAACGGTACAGCGTGACGTGAAAGAGATCTTCCCAATCACGAAGCTGTACACAGCCAACGTACCGACGTATCCGAGCGGCTTATGGACGTTCACGATCGGCTCGAAGAAGTACGACCCGCTTCAAGTACCGGCTGAGCGGTTCCACGACATCGAGACGAAATACTATACGCCAGCGCTTCACTCGGCGGCGTTCGTACTTCCTAAATTCGTGGAGGACTTGACGAAATGATCAAACGATTCGATGAAGCCTACTCAGGAAAAGTGTTTATCGCGAGCCTGCCGGAAGTGACGGATGCGAAGACGGTCCTTTACGGCATGCCGATGGACTGGACGGTCAGTTTCCGTCCGGGCTCACGTTTCGGTCCGAACCGCATCCGTGAAGTGTCGATCGGACTTGAAGAATACAGCCCGTACCTTGACGGGGACTTGAACGAAGCGGCCGTCTATGACGCAGGGGACATCCCGCTTCCGTTCGGCAACGCCCAAAAATCGCTCGACATGATCGAGTCGTTCGTCAAAGACGTCATCAAGGAAGGAAAGTTCCCGCTCGGTATGGGCGGCGAACACCTCGTCACGTGGCCGGTCATCAAAGCGATGCATGACGCGTACGGGGCCGACTTCGTCATCTTGCACATCGACGCGCACACCGACCTTCGTGACGATTACGAAGGCGAGCCGCTCTCGCACTCGACACCGCTCAAAAAAGCGGCCAACTTGATTGGACCGTCGAACTGCTACTCGTTCGGGATTCGTTCGGGGATGAAAGAAGAGTTCGACTGGGCAAAAGAAGTCGGCTACAACTTGTACAAATATGAAGTACTCGAACCGCTCAAGCGCGTCTTGCCGACGCTCGCCGGCAAAAAAGTGTACGTCACAATCGACATCGACGTCCTTGACCCGTCGGCAGCACCGGGAACCGGCACGCAAGAGATCGGCGGCATCACGACGAAAGAGTTGCTCGAGTCGGTCCATGCCATCGCCAATGCTGACCTTGATATCATCGGTGCCGACCTCGTCGAAGTGTCACCGGCGTATGATCAGTCAGACATGACGGCGATTGCCGCCGCGAAGATCCTTCGCGAGATGATGATCGGATTCGTGAAGTAACGATGAAAAAAAAAGGTCAGCTCGAGATGGAACTGAGCGCCCGGATCACCCAATGGGAGAAAGAGTATCTCGGGCGCGGTTCATTAACGTGTAAGAGTGACCTGCTCCGCGATTTGGCCATCGTGACGCTGCAAGGCGTCTTGACCCCGGCCGAGTATGAACTCGCCGCGAAGTCGAGTGGTCGCGATCAGTTAAAGAAATACCGCAACAACCTAGTCGAATCCGGCCGGGTCCAACTCGAGACAATCATTCATGACGTACTCGGGAGACGGCTCGTGTCGCTCCATACGGACATCAGCACGAAGACAGGCGAACGCCTCATCGTCTTTCGGTTGGATGCACCGTGGGACGATGTGATTGACAAGGCGTAACGACATTTTTACACTAGAAGCAGAGACGCGTCAGGATTGGTGGAGAATGCCTACGGGAACTTTCCACCGCCGTCCTGAAACGGAGCTGTCAAAAACTACCCCGACAGTTGTCGGCTAGACGGAACGACCGTGTTCGAGCCGTCGGCATGCAGCGCACACCTTTCTTTGGTGTGCGCTTTTGTCGTCTAGGAGGAAACAATGGAACTATTGACGTTTTTATTGACGAGCGCCCCGGTGCTCCTGTTCGTGACGGGCGTGATTGCCGCCCTCGGAAAGTCGAATTTAAGAATCCCCGAATCGCTCAGTGTGACGCTCAACATTTATCTGCTGCTCGCCATCGGGTTAAAAGGCGGCATGGGACTCGCCGCTGTCTCGCTTGACGAGCTTGCGGCACCGCTCGCCGTGACGCTCGTCCTCGGGATGGTTTTACCGCTCGTCGCTTTTGGACTCGGTCGTCTGCTCAAGTTCAGCTTTCACGAACGGATCGCCATGGCGGCGACGTTCGGTTCGGTCTCGCTTGTGACGTATGTCGCTGCGACCGCCCAGCTCGAGCGGCTCGGTATCAGCTATGAACCGTTCATGACGACGCTCGTCGTCGTCCTCGAGATTCCCGGTCTCGTCGTCGCGCTCTTACTGTACAACCAGACGCGTGTGCTCGGCATCACGGCCGCCCCGAGCCAGTCGTTCACCGTCATCCGGGACAGTATGCTCTCAAAGAGCATCCTCTTGCTCATCGCCGGCCTTGTCGTCGGATTCGTCACGCCGGACACGTCGGCGCTGACACCATTCTTCGTCGACTTGTTCCCGGGCGTCTTACTCTTATTCTTACTGAGCCTTGGGGTCAAGGTCGGCCATCAGCTGAAAGACGTCCCGGCCTACGGCATGAAGTTTTTAATTGTCGGGACGATGTTCCCGCTCATCGGGGCCATTGTCGGCTACTTTGCAGCCGGACTGGCCGGTTTGTCTGACGGGGGTACGATCTTGCTCATGACGCTCGCTGCGAGCGGCTCTTACATCGCGGCGCCGGCGATGCTCCAGGCGTCCGTCCCGGAAGCCGAGCCGTCGTTTTATTTGACGCTCGCCCTCGCCGTCACGTTCCCGTTCAATTTGCTCGTCGGTATCCCGCTGTTCATCACGATCGTCACATGACAAAAGCGCCGTCTCATCGAGAGACGGCGCTTTTGTCATGTGATGACTTGCTGTTGTTCCATACATTTCAAAGCGGCGGTCCAGCTGCCGAACAAGGCGTTGATTGTCGACGTGCTCGGCACGTTTCGTCCTTCGGCCCATTTGCGGTAGTGAAGGATGCTGAAATGGTTTAATTCATCTTTAGCAACCCGGAGCGCCTCGATGACGTCTTCTTCGTCCCATTTTCGTTTCGGTGGGGCAATATCGAGGACGAACAAGGCGTAGCTCCAGGAACCGTACTTCCGGGCAATCGTCGCCACGGTCGGATATCCCTTCTCCTGCGCCCAGACAGCGTAGTGCTGTGAAGTGAGACGTGTCAGTTCGGCGGACGCCTCGATGAGTGCCTGAATGATGCGCTCCTCGTTATTGCGGGCCGTCGTCGTCTGCAACTTCGCTTCGCGCAGTGCGTTTGACCACGAGCCGAACCGGCTGCTGATCAGGGTGAGCGATGGGGCTTGTGCGACTTTGGCCCACTCCCGATACGTTTGGCTCGTAAAGATGTCGAGCTCTTCGGCAGCCTCGTTTAATGCGGTTAAAATATCTTCGTCCGAATAATAGCGGTACATCATTTTGATTTCAGCGGCTTGAACGGCTTCGCGCCAGGAACCGAATTTGTAAATCACGGTCGAGAGGGAAGGGACGTCTTTGCTGCGGGCCCAGAGTGTGTATTGTTTCGTATCGAATTCTTTGAGTTCATTCGCTGCTTGTTGTAGGCATGAGATGATTTGCTGCTCTGTCCATCTTTTCATCGTGATGTCTCTCCTTTTTAGAAGCACTTGATTGCTTCAAAGGTCATGGTGTGGTTGAACAGTAATGGTCCTCAAGGAAAGCCTAAACGGTCGAGGGCGCGACTGCGGTTGACAACGAACATAAATGGCTCGTGACTGACGGTGTAAGCAAGTCGTGAAGAAATCATGTGACGAGCATGCATGCTTACTTATTTCTAAATTCCCCTCCTTATTGACAATTTACACCTAATTCACGACTCATATACTTTCAATATTACCCATTTAGTGCGGAAATATTCACAAACAAAAAGAAATGGCCATCATACATTCGTAAAACTGTTTGATGGCTAAATTTCGTTGCTATGAAAAAGCTATGGTTTTCTTTCAGATTGTGAATCTCGAACGGGTACTAATCTAGCATCAGCGAATAACCCGGTTACATTCGGCAATCTTTAAAGGTGGTGACAGGATGACTATTCGATTCAATCATTATCCGATGGACCGAAAAAACACGATGCTTATGATGCTCGACGTGACGATCGCGGCGGCGGCCATCTTTCTCACGTTCAAACTGTTGTTCGCTCATGACACGACCGTCTCCGACGACACGACGAAGTTGATGACGATTTTAGCGCTGAAGAGTACAGCTCTGCTCGTCCTCGGGTGGCTGACACGCGTTTATCGGATTGACTGGCGGTACGGTTCGATGCGTGAGCTACAATTGCTCGCCCTCGTGTTGCTCACGAGTGATTTACTTGTCCTCGGTGGTGCCCTCGTCGTGTTAAAGAATGTATCGTATCAAGCGCTGTTCGTCCAGAGCCTGCTTGCGTTCAACGGGATGCTGTTCATCCGGATCGTGGCGAGAACCCGCTCTTTCTTCCGCTTCCGGAACGCTCCGCCGAGCGGGAAAGCGGCACTCATCATCGGCGGTGGGGACTCAGGACAAAAGATCACGAAAGAGTTGAAAGAACATCGGACGAGCGTGTTAAACGTTGTCGGTATTTTAGACGACAATCCGTTCCTGCAACGGCTCTATATCCACGGGACACCGGTCATTGGCCCGATTGATGCGCTCGAGCGAAAAATTGAAGAGCTCGGAATTGAAGTCGTTGTTCTCGCAATCCCGTCCCTGCCTTACAGCAAGCGGCTGCAACTGCTCAAGCGAATCGAGAAGACAGGCGTCGAATCACACGCGTTGCCGATGCTCTCAGAGCTTGCGTCCGGAAAAGTATCGATGAATGAGATCAGGGAAGTGGCGATTGAGGACTTGCTCGGACGAGAGCCGGTCCAACTCAACGTATCCGAGATCTCACATAAGCTAAAAGGCACGACCATTTTAATTTCAGGTGCTGGCGGTTCGATTGGATCTGAGCTATGCCGGCAGTTAATCAAATTCGAACCGGGACGTCTCGTCTTGTTCGGACATGGCGAGAACAGCATTTATTCGATTGACCGCGAACTTAAAGACTTACAAACGGAAACGGAGATTTGTCCGATCATTGGGGACGTCCAAGACCGGGCGCGGTTGATGGAAGTATTCGAACAGTTCGAGCCTGAGATCGTCTATCACGCGGCGGCCCATAAACACGTCCCGCTCATGGAAGGGAACCCGAAAGAGGCTGTGAAGAACAACATCTATGGTACGAAAAATATGGTTGAAGTCGCTGATTTGTTTAACGTCGAACGTTTCGTCATGATTTCGACAGACAAGGCGGTCAATCCGACGAACGTGATGGGCGCGACGAAACGGGTCGCCGAGATGATTGTGCAGCAACAAGCGCGTCATAGTGCGACGACGTTCTCGGTCGTTCGGTTCGGTAACGTCCTCGGCAGTCGCGGCTCGGTCGTCCCGTTGTTCAAAGAACAGATTGAACGTGGTGGTCCGATCACGGTGACACATCCCGAGATGACGCGTTACTTTATGACCATCCCCGAGGCGAGTCGGCTCGTCGTTCAAGCAAGTGTTCGCGCGAATGGCGGTGAGGTGTTCGTCCTTGATATGGGACAGCCGGTCAAAATCGTCGACTTGGCCCGACGGATGATCACGCTCAGCGGCTTCACGCTTGAGCAAATTCCGATTGAATACAGCGGAATCCGGCCGGGCGAGAAGTTGTATGAGGAGCTGCTTGCCACGAGCGAACGCAGCGAAAATCAAGTGTACGATAAAATTTTTGTCGGCTGTACGCGATCGTTCAAATCGGTCGAACCAATTTTACGTACGATTGAACATCTGCTTGACCAACAAAGCGCATTGACGTCCTTCCTCTTGTTCGTCGCCAATAGCGAAATCCCGGAAGAAGTGATGGCAGATATGTTCGCGCCTCAGATCGAGCCTGTTCGAATTCGCTCGAGCGACCCAACTCAAAGGAGGAAGACGTTATGAAAAAGACTGTGCTCGTCACAGGTGTCGCCGGGTTCATCGGCTTTCATTTGGCGCGCCGGCTGTTGCGAGAAGGGCACCACGTCGTCGGCATTGATGAAGTGAATGATTACTACGATCCTCATTTGAAAGAGGCGCGTCTCTATGTCTTGACGCACCCGAACTTCAAACTGTATCGGGACTCGCTCGAGAACAAAATGGCTGTCACACGGGTGTTCGAGAAACGGAGTCCTGACATCGTCGTCAACTTGGCTGCGCAAGCAGGTGTCCGCTACAGTCTTGAGAATCCGGACGCTTATATCCAGTCGAATATCGTCGGATTTTTAAACATCCTTGAGGCGTGCCGGAACTTCCCGGTTGAGCAATTGATTTATGCATCATCAAGCTCCGTGTACGGCTCGAACCAAAAGATGCCGTTCTCTGAACAGCACCCGGTCGATCATCCGCTCTCGTTATATGCGGCTTCGAAGAAAGCGAATGAACTGATGGCCCATACGTATAGCCATCTGTTCGGTCTAAAGACGACCGGGTTACGATTTTTCAGCGTCTATGGACCATGGGGCAGACCGGATATGGCGCTGTACAAATTCACAGAAGCCATTATAAAAGGTGAACCGATCGACGTCTATAACTATGGGCAAATGGCCCGTGACTTCACTTACGTCGACGATGTGATTGAGTCGATCGTCCGCTTGATGGACGTTCAACCGTTCGCTGACGAAGAGTTTGACTATCACGACCCGCTCCCGGACCGAAGTGATGTCCCGTTCCGTGTGTACAATGTCGGCAATCATAGTCCGGTCCAGCTGATGGATTTTATTCGGATCATCGAGAAAAAACTCGGGAAGCGAGCAATCGTGAACGAACTCCCGCTGCAGCCGGGTGACGTGCCGGAAAGTTTTGCCGATTCATCGGAACTGTATGAAGCGATTGATTTTCAACCACAGACCCCGATTGAACAAGGGGTGCATGAATTTATCGATTGGTATATCGCGTATCACCATGCGTTAAAGGAGGGAATCGAGTGATGATGTCACTTCAAGACAAAATCTATAGCAACTCCTCGTTACCAGTCCAAAATTGGCTCATCTCGCTATACGGGTTGAAGTTATATCGTGAGCGTTACGGTCCCTATTACGATAAAAAGTTGACCAAGCTCCGAAGTCAACGGCTCGTCGATCCGCAAACAACCCAATTAAACCAGCTCAATCGATTCCTCAAGTTCTGTCAGACGCATAACAGCTACTACCGAGACTTGTTTGACCGCCATCACGTGGAGCTACCGCTTCTGCAACTGAGCGATTTGAAACAAATTCCAGTGCTTGAGAAAGAGACACTTCGTACCGAACCGACTATTTTCTCGGACGTTAAAGCACCAATTATCGGGTGTACGGGTGGAACGACCGGGACGGCACTCCAAGTCCGATTCACGGTCGAAGATTATCAAGCCCGCATGGCCCACTTGGATTACTTTAAAGAGCAGCACGGCTTTACAAAAGGGATGAAGCGGGCGAGTTTCACCGATCGGATGATTTGTCCGCGCGGCCAGGAAGAGCCGGTCTATTGGCGTTATAACGCTCCGATGAAACAGATGCTCTACTCGGTCGTTCACTTTCATCCGAAAACAATCCCGGCCTACGTCGAATCATTGAACGACTTTCAACCTGACGCCCTCGACGGTTCGCCGTCCGCGATGATCGAAGTCGCCAAGTATTTAAAAGACACGGATATGCGCTTGACGTTCAAGCCAATCGCCATCTTTCCGACATCCGAAACGTTGTCGCCATGGGGACGCGCGTTGCTCGAGGAGGTTTTCGACGCCCCGGTATACGACCAATACGCTTCTTCAGAAGGCGCACCGCTCGTCACCGAATGTCAGCATGGACGGATGCACCTCCATCCGGAGAGCGGCATCATTGAGGCCGGGGAGGACGGAGAAGTGCTCGTCACGAGCTTCACGACCCACGGCACGCCGCTCGTCCGTTATCGGATCGGAGACCGGATGACGCTCAGCGATGAGACGTGTCCGTGCGGCCAGACGGGTACGGTCATCTCGTCGATCGATGGCCGTCAAATGAATTACGTTGAGACACCGGAAGGTTATAAAGTGTTCGAAGGCGACTTGACGGCGACCGTCGCCGTACTGCCGAACTCGGTACTTCAAGTCCAAGTGCTCCAACATGAGATCGACCAGATTGAAATGTTATATGTCAAAGATGAGGACCGGTTCGAAAACGAACATGAGACGATATTAAAGCAAGAAGTGGAACGACTGTTCACACCGAATATGCGAATCCGTCTTAAAAATGTGCCGGCCATCAAAAAAGAACCAAACGGAAAAATTCGGGTCGTGAAGCGACTTCACGTCTGACCCATACAAAAGGGGAGTTCGATTATGGCGATCTTCGCGTTGCGGGACGTATATTTTAAGGCGCCGATCCGCCTTCAAAACTGGATGACGTCACTTTACGGCTTGAAGTTGTCACAAGAGCGTTACGGAAAAGCGTACGAGCAGGAACTTGTCGCACTACGCAACCGTCCGACGGATGACGCGGCCGTTCGAGCAGACCAGCTTCGACGACTCAATGACTTTTTAGCATTTTGCGAAGCGAACAACGACTATTACCGTCAGTTATTCGACGAGGCCGGCGTATCGCTCCCGCTCGACTCGATTGAAGATCTAAAACAGATTCCGATACTCGAGAAGGAAACGGTCCGCTCGACCCCGGCAATCTACTCGCACGTGAAGACAGACATTATCGGCAAGACAGGCGGGACGACCGGTGCGTCGCTCCAAGTGAAATTCACAGCGGAAGATTATCAGATCCGGATGGCCCATTTGGATTACTTTAAAGAACAACACGGCTTTAAAAAAGGGATGAAACGAGCCAGTTTCACGGGACGCATCATTTGTGAACCGGATCAAGCGGCACCCGTGTTTTGGCGGTATAATCGTCCGATGAATCAACTGTTGCTGTCGTTGTTTCATCTGACCGAGGCGAATATCCCGCACTATATCGAGGAGCTGAATCGGTTCAAACCAATCGTTCTCGATAGCGCCCCGTCCGCCATGATTGAACTGGCCTCATACATTAAAGCGCACAACATCAAACTCGACTTCCAACTGATCGCCTTGTTCCCGACGTCAGAGACGATCACGGCGTTTGGACGGTCGTTGCTTGAAGAAGCGTTCAACGCGCCCGTGTTCGACCAATACGCCTCGTCCGAAGGGGCACCGATTTTGAGCGAGTGCAGTCATGGACGGATGCATCTTCATCACGAGACGGGGGTCATCGAGCCTTATGGGGAGGACGGCGAAATTCTCGTCACGAGCTTTACGACCCACGGCACACCGCTCGTCCGCTACCGGATCGGGGACCGGATGAAGTTTGGGGAAGGGACTTGTCCGTGCGGTCAAGGCGGGACGTATGTCGAGTCAATCGAGGGACGGCAAACTAATTTCATCGTCACGCCAAAAGGACTCAAAGTCTATGAAGGGGATTTGACGACGATCGTCAGCGAGCTTCCGAACTCGGTCATTCAAGTCCAGTTTCGGCAGTTCGATTTGCATCACATCGAGATGCGCTACATCAAAGACCCAAATCGCTTCACCTCGTCGCATGAACAAGTGCTTCGACGGGGGTTGAAAGAGCTCGTCGGAGACGGCGTCGAGATTACGTTGACGCCGGTCAACCAAATTCCTCGAGGCCCGAACGGAAAAGTCATCGTCGTCGAAAAGTTGATGAATCAAATTTCACAATAACTGGAGGCAGATGGACATGGACAAACTCATCTCAGAATCACGGACAGCACGAAGAACCATTGCCAATCGCCATATCGCCGTCGTCGGACTCGGGTACGTCGGTCTCCCGGTCGCGGTCGCGCTCGGAGAAGTCGGAGACGTCATCGGATTTGATATTAATGAGGCCCGCATCAACGAACTGAACGGTCATCTCGACAGCACGCGAGAAGTCGAGCGGGAATCGCTTGAAATCGCCTCAGTCGCGTACACGACCGACGCGTCACAGCTTGAAGAGGCGGACTTTATCATCATCGCCGTACCGACGCCGATCAACGAACAAAATCAACCGGACCTCGGTCCGATCTGCAGCGCGACGCGAACCGTCGGAAAGTATCTACGGCCCGGGGCGATTGTCGTCTACGAGTCGACCGTTTATCCTGGACTGACGGAAGAAGAGTGCATCCCGCTACTCGAACGAGAGTCGGGTCTACGGGCCGGGATTGATTTTAAAGTCGGCTATTCGCCAGAGCGTATCAATCCAGGGGACCGTGTCAATACGTTCCGGACGATCAAGAAAGTCGTCGCCGCCGAGGATGAGGAGACGCTTGATATCGTCGCAGCCGTATATGAGACGGTCGTCGATGCCGGTGTACATCGCGCTTCGTCAATCAAAGTCGCCGAAGCCGCGAAAGTGATCGAGAATACGCAACGGGATTTGAATATCGCATTGATGAATGAGCTCGCGATCATCTTCGAGCGGATGAACATCGATACGCTTGAAGTGTTAGAAGCGGCCGGTACGAAATGGAACTTCCTGAACTTCCGGCCCGGACTCGTCGGTGGCCACTGTATCGGGGTCGACCCGTTCTATTTGACGATGAAGTCTGAGATGCTCGGCTATCACCCTGAGGTTATTTTAGCCGGACGGCGCATCAACGAGACGATGGGTAGCTTCATCGCCACGTCGCTCATTAAAACGATGATTCGTCAAAACATGCCGGTACTCGGCTCACGGGTCACCGTGCTCGGCATGTCGTTCAAAGAGAACGTCAGTGATATCCGTAATTCGAAAGTCGCGTCACTCGTGCGGGAAATCGAGGAGTTCGGCCTTGAGGTGCAAGTGTACGACCCGCTCGTCCACCATGAAGAAGTCGAACAAGAATACGGGCTCCAAGTAAAGTCCTACCATGAGCTCAAACCGGCGGAAGTCGTCATCTACGCCGTCTCACACGATGAATTCGTGAGTGCCGGGTGGAAAATCGCCGAACGTCAGTTGAAGATGGGACGAGGGATCGTCATGGATTTAAAAGGCATCTTAAATCGAGCGACGAAGCCAGAGGAGGTCCACTTATGGCGCCTTTAAAGATCCTTCAATTCTGCGCGGTCGACGTGACCGCTGACGTCCTGTTGCGTCCGCTCATCGAGTCGCTTAAAGCCGAAGGGCACCAAGTCGATGTCGCCTGTGCCTACGGTGACCGGACGGACCGGTTGCGGGCGGAAGGTTGGGTCATCCATACGCTGCCGATCGATCGTAAATTCCATCCGAAGCGGAACGTGCAGACGATTCAAGGGCTCGTCGCCTTGCTGAGACGGGAGAAGTATGACGCGATCCATGTCCATACGCCGGTTGCGGCCGCGCTCGGACGGGTTGCGGCCCGAATCGCCCGCACCCCGCACATTCTGTACACGGCCCATGGATTTTACTTCCATGAACGGATGAGCCGGGTCGCCTACGAACTCGTGTTTTGGCTCGAAAAGTCGCTTGCCGCGCTCGCGACCGACTGGCTGCTGCTCCAAAGTGAGGAAGATTATTCGCTTGCCAAGACCCGACAATTTAAAAGCGATGACCGTCTGCTTCATCTCGGGAACGGGATTGATTTGGCTCGATTCCAACCGCTTGAAAAAACAGTTGACCCGAAGCAGTTAAAGTTTCTGTTCGTCGGTCGCCTCGTCAAAGAAAAGGGGATCCTCGATTTACTCGAGGCGTTTCAAGAAGTGTCTGCGCGTCATCCGGGAGCGACACTCACGATTGCCGGAGAGTTGCTATCGAATGAGCGGGATCAAGAGACCGCCAAACTCGTTGAAGCTCACTTGGTCGACAATCCGAACGTTCATTACGTCGGATACGTCACAGACACCCCGTCTTTGTTCAACCGTCATGACATCTTTCTGTTACCGTCTTATCGAGAAGGGCTCCCCCGCTCGATTTTAGAGGCGATGGCGTCAGGTCTTCCGGTCATCGCGACCAACATCCGCGGCTGTCGAGAAGAAGTCATCGACGGAGAGACAGGATACCTCGTCCCGGTGGCCCGACCGCAAGCACTCGCGGAGGCGATGGAATTGTTCATCGAGCATTCGGATCGTATCGAATCATACGGTCGCCGAGGTCGCGAAGTCGTCGAGGAACGGTTCGATGAATCGAAAATTTTGACACGGCAAATCAATTTATTTGCGCAAATTAGCGCTCGTGAAGTGGGATGAGTCGTCACACATAAAAGGGGGAGGCGGCATGGAAGAGAAACAAGTGATTCACCAGTTGAGGACGGCCGCCGATGACGGTCGTCTCACAATCCATATGTACCAGCAATGGCAACAAGCGAACGGCGGACCGACCGTACTCGAACTGTTAGAGGTGTATGGTTCGTGGACGAACGTGCTGCGGCTCGTCGGGTTTGAAAACCAGATGCCGCGTTTCACGAAGTCGGAAATGTTGCGAACGCTTCGCCGGGCAGCGAAGGATCTTGGCTCGATCAGTAGTGCCGATTACCGAAAATGGGCGCACGACCATGATGCTCCGACGCTGACGGAAGTTGTCATCCAGTTTGGGTCTTGGAAGGTCGCATTGATCGAGGCCGATCTACTCGGGATGATGGCAAAAGACCAAAAGATTGAAATCATTCAAGCGTTGCTCGATGCGAGCGATGAAATCGAACCATTCAATTCGACGACGTATGCGAAATGGGCGAAAGCGAACCAACGTCCGAGTATCACAAAAGTCGTTCGGCGCTTCGGGTCCTGGACGCAAGCGCTCGAAGAAATCGGATTGTCGACGCGTAAAGCGTTCACGGAACAAGAAATTCTATCGGCGTTGAAAGAAGCGAGTGAGGATTTGGCCGTCCTCTCGCCATGGGGTTATGAAATATGGCAAAAAAAGACGGGAAAGGACCGGCGCTTAAAGATATCCAACAGATGTTCGGTTCTTTTGACATAGCACTTTCGGCGATGGGGCCAGAATTTACAGACGAGACAGACGATGACGCTTCAAAGAGAGGGAAGGAGGAGGGCTTATGACGCGTCCGATCGTCTTATGTATCGGCGAGGATCCGACTTCGACTTATGTTTACCAGGCGATTCGGAATCTCGGGGTGACCCATGTAATCAAAGAAGACGGTCCGGCTGAAGTACGGCCCGACTCGATCAACGAGTGGATGCGTCAATCATACGTTCGCTTTATGTCACCGCTCATGCGCCGATTCAGCCGTCAGCGCGTCCGAGAGTTACAAGCACGTTATCCGCTGAACGACAATCCGATCCCATCGCATCATCTGTTGCGTGTCACGTCACTGAATGACGCACGAACGATGATGTGGCTTGATCGCTTACAACCACAACTTGTGATCTTGCACGAGACCGGATCCGTCGACATGAGCCGACTGCACCGTCTTGATTGTCCGATTTTAACGGTCAGCCCTTCGATGGCCAAAGGACAACTTGAAGCGTACTGGGCGTTTCGCGCTAAGCCTGACGTCTGTGAAGTGAAAATCGAACAATGGGGCGACAGAGGCTGGACTGTACTCGACCGGTCCGTCCTTTATGTCGGTGGCACCGATAACTTTGCGACGTATCCTTATCTTCAACTTGTGACGGCTCTGCCGCTTTTGCGTCGTCAAATTGAATCGATGCTCGAAGAGGACGTATATGATCGACGGACGGCAGAGTAAAGGCCAAAGCGAGCTCGCTTTGGCCTTTCAGCTATTTTTGATGCAGTAATGTTGGATCACATCGAGCGACCGCTAGAACAGAATCGTACGTCCCGTTTCGCATAGAGAGGATAACCGTCGTCCCGGCGAGCTTGGCAAGCTGTTGACTCGATTACATAGGCCTCACCTTCTTGAATTCAGCGTAAAGCGTGACGTCACGTCAAGCTTGTTTTTCAAATAAGGAAAAACCGTCGCGTTCGCCGGCGTAGCTGAAGCCGAAGCGAAGATAATAGTCGTTCAAAAATCCGTTCGTCGCGACACAGTCGAGCCGGATCCGTTTTGACCCGGCCACTGCCTGACGCATCAATTGGGAACCAATCTGTTTTCCTTTATGACGTGAGTCGACGACGAGGCGATGCACGTAGACGGCTGCGTCGGCGTCACTCCATAAGTTCTCGTCCCACGACGTCGGTGGGATCAGACTGACCGCCCCGATGATGGTGTCGTTCTCTTCATATACGTACACCGTCCCGTTCGTGACGTCATACGTCACAGTATCGGTCCGACTCGGCTCTAAATATTTTTGCCATTGCGTTTTGCCGGCAGCTTTAAACTCCATCGCTTTCGTTAAAATAAGCGTATCGATGGGAGATATGTCGGACACGGTGGCCAAACGAATCATATGAGTCGCCTCGCTTTCAATTGGTTTTCAAATCGTGTAGGGTACACGGTGAGTAAGCTATTTAAAACTTCTTTGTGTCGGCGAACGATTTTTGGTAAGATAAACTTACTGTAATCGTGCAAACGATTGCGCTAACCGTAAGAAGAAAAAAATAGCACTGATATTAGGATAAGTATATAGGATGCGCAGTGAGTTTAGAGACAAGGGAGTCTTATTGAGATATGCAACTTTTACAACGTGACCAACAAACAAAAACTTTACAACGAAATTGGTGGAAAGAAGCCGTCGCCTATCAAATCTACCCACGCAGTTTTTACGACGCGAACGGTGACGGGATCGGGGACATTCAAGGCATCATCGACAAACTCGATTATTTGAAAGACCTCGGCGTCGACGTCATCTGGATTTGTCCGATGTACAAATCGCCGAACGACGACAACGGCTATGACATTAGCGACTACGAGGACATCATGGACGAGTTCGGGACGATGGCAGACTTTGACCGTCTCTTGGAAGAAGTCCATGCGCGCGGCATGAAGCTGCTCTTGGACCTCGTCGTCAACCACACGTCAGATGAGCACCCGTGGTTCATCGAATCGAAGAGCTCGAAAGACAATCCGAAGCGTGACTGGTACATTTGGCGCGACGGGAAGCCCGACGGTTCGAAGCCGAACAACTGGGAGTCGATCTTTGGCGGCTCGGCTTGGGAGTTCGACGAGACGACCGAACAGTATTTCTTGCACGTCTTCTCGAAGAAACAGCCGGACCTCAACTGGGAGAACGCTGAGATGCGCCAGACGATCTACAACATGATCAACTGGTGGCTCGACAAAGGCATCGACGGCTTCCGCGTCGACGCCATCAGCCATATCCGCAAACACCCGTCGTTCGGCGATCTTCCAAACCCGGAAGGCCTCGACTTCGTGCCGTCGTTCGAGATGCATATGAACGTCGACGGCATCCACGGCTACTTGGAAGAACTTCGCGACGAGACGTTCAACAAACATGACATCATGACGGTCGGTGAAGCGAACGGTGTCTCGCCTGACGACGCCCACCTTTGGGTCGGTGAGAAGGACGGCAAGATGAACATGGTGTTCCAATTCGAGCATATGGGCCTTTGGCGTGAAGATGCCGAGTCGAAATTAGATGTCGTCCATTTGAAAAACGTCTTGACGAAATGGCAAAAAGGACTCGAGGCAGACGGCTGGAACGCCTTGTATGTCGAAAACCACGACCAGACACGGACCGTGTCGTCATGGGGCGACGATGAGCGTTACTGGAAAGAGAGCGCCAAATCGATCGCGATGATGTATTTCCTCATGCAAGGGACGCCGTTCATCTATCAAGGCCAAGAGATCGGGATGACGAACGTGAAGTTCGATTCGATCGACCAGTACGATGACATCGCGACACGCAACCGTTACTATATCGGACTTGAGCACGGCAAGAGCCATGAAGAGATGATGGAGATCACGTGGAACTCGTCGCGTGACAACACACGGACGCCGATGCAATGGAGCGACGCCGCGAACGCCGGCTTCACGTTCGCCGAGAAGCCATGGTTCGGTATCAATCCGAACTATACGGACATCAACGTCGGCGCGCAGCTCGAGGACGAGGATTCAATCCTCAACTTCTATAAAGAGATGATCCGTCTCCGTAAAGACGACGAGACGTTCGTCTACGGCAAGTACGACGTCGTCTTGCCGGAACATCCGGAGATTTACGCCTACACACGGACGCTCGGTGACACGCAATACCTCGTCATGTCGAACTTGACGGGCAAAGAAGCGATCTTCGCGACGGATATCATGCTTCGTTCAGACGACGTCGTCTTGAGGAACATGCCGCTCGACGCGCATGATGAGACGATGCTCCTCCACTTGAAGCCGTTCGAAGCACGCGTCTACAAGTTGAGCTGACTAAAAGACAGGGGAAACCCTGTCTTTTTTGTAGTGTGAAGCTGGCACGAACCGGGAAAGAAAAAGTTAGCGATTCCGGACCGTTTAGGAGATATGGTACGATGAGACAGCGGAAAGGGGAATCACCATGGCAATTGAACCACGACGGGTCCGTGTCCGGCAGACGACGAAAGTCAGTGAGGTCGATGAACCGATCGAGCTCCATGCCGACGGTCTCTACTATGAATTAAAGACCGGCTTCATCTTGATGTTCGACCAAGAGCGTGAGGACGGCATCGTGCCGACAACGTTGAAATATACGACCGGGCGGCTCGCCCTCATCTGTAAAGGACCGATCGAGATGAACCATTCCTTCATTGAAGGACGGCTGACACAAAGCCTATACAAAAATCCATATATGTCGATGACGATGGCGACGACGACGGTGCGGCTCGATGTCCGGGACGGCCGTTGCCGTTTCCATTACGAGTTGGCGATGAATGACGACTTGGCGGGCGACTACGAAGTCGACGTCGCTTGGACGTTTGAAGGAGGAGAAACGAGATGAATTTTGCAGAACGTGTGAAAAAGATTGAAGAGATGTTGAACGAGGATTGGTTCGAGATGCTCGAGACGAACGAGGAAGAGTATGAGGAATGGCGAGGCCGCCTCGAAGACCATGCCGAACAAGTCATCGGTCATTATGATAGTGAGACCGGCGTCGATATGGATGCGGTCGACAAGTTGCTCCAATTGAACGACGAGTTCCCGCTCTTGTACGGAGAAGACACGGTCCGACTCTATATCGCGTTGATCGAGGCGCGACCGGAAGATAAATCGGTGTACGATCGCTATATCGACTACTTGGCGGCAATCGGTGACGCTGAGCATGAGGAATTTTTACGGTTCCACACGCTCGTCGAAGCCGGTCGCTTAGACGAAGCGAGACAACTCGCACCCGTGATGCCAAAACGATTAGGACTCGAAGACTAAGGCCGCATTGCGGTCTTTTTCATACATATGATTAGGGGGGAAATGCTATGTTACGGCTCGTGAAGACGTCAGTCGAACAGCAAGATCAAGTTCTTGCCCTGTTAAGCGAATGGAAAGAGGACGGAAGCAACATCGTCCCGACGACGATTAATAAAGATACGAGCGATTTTGACGCCTACGTCAAACGACTCCTCGAAGCGGAAGACCGTGAAAAGATTGAGGACGGTTGGGTGCCGAGCACGACGTATTGGTTGACGGACGGGGATGAGTTGCTCGGGGCGGCGAATATTCGCCATGAGTTAAACGCCCACCTGTTGAACTTCGGGGGACATATCGGTTATGGCATCAAGCCGAGTGCGCGCGGACGCGGTTTGGCGACGGAACAGCTGCGTCTCGCGCTCGAGAAAGCGAAGGAACTCGGGATTGAGCGGGCGCTCATCACGTGTGACCGAGAGAACGTCGCCTCTCGCCAAGTCATTTTGAACAATGGGGGTGTCGCCGACACACCGTATACCGAAGAAGATGGAAACGTCGTCGAGCGGTTTTGGATTGAACTGAAAGGGTGACATGGGATGGCGAACTGGATTGTCGTGTATTTAGTGCTCATCAATTTCTTTGGGATTTATTTGTTTCCACGCGACCGGATACCGTCTAAGAAATGGTTCTCATTTTCGAGCGGGATCGCCATCACGTATTTTTTCATGTATTTACTGCCGTCGCTCAATAAGCGCCAAGATACGCTCCGGGTCGACTGGCTCGACCTTGCTTTACCTTCAGAAATATACGTCGTCAGCCTGCTCGGCTTCACCGTCTTCTACGGGACGATGCGGTTCGTGCGGACACCGTACTTTCAAGACGAGACGATTGACCGGAACGTGTCGTATTGGCTTCAAGTGACGCTTCTGACGGCGTACATGTCGTTCTCGGCTTACGTCGTCACGGCGACGTCGGTCACGTTTGTGGCACGTAGTTTTTATGCGACGGCGCTCGGTGTCCATTTCCTCGCTGTCGGTCACGACTTGTACCGTCACTACGGGGAACGTTATTTGGCACAAGGCCGTTACTTTTTGAGCGGCGGGATTCTCGTTGGCGGCTTGTTCGCCCGTTTCATCGATCTCGCGACGCACGTCGAGGCGCTCCTGTTTGCGTTCGTCGCCGGGGCGATGATCCTCAATATCGTCAAGTTCGAGCTGCCGGCCGACCGCAACCTCCATTTCCGGACGTTCGTGCTCGCCGTTTTCGGCTACGGCGGCATCTTGTTGTTCTTGAAACATGTGCTCGACTTTTGATTCCAACAAGAAAATGAATGACTGTTCATTCACTTTTTGTTATACTGAACTCAAGATTGAATCCGTTTTCATAAGGGGGAGTTTTGGGGATGTCGACATTTTTAATCGTCAACTGGATTCTATTCTTGCTCGTTCTTGGCTATGGACTGTATTTGTTCGCGACGCTCGTCTATCAGCGGTATACGTTCATCAAGCTTGGGAAGAAGGCAGAATGGAGCCAAACGAATAAGGAACGGCTCGAACAAGTCATGATCAACGTGTTCGGTCAAAAGAAACTACTGAAGGATAAGAAGAGCGGGATCATCCACGTCATGATGTTCTATGGGTTCATCCTCGTCCAGTTCGGGGCCATCGACTTCATCTGGAAAGGGCTCGCCGTCGGGACACGCTTCCCGCATGTGCCGCTCGGACCGGTCTATCCGATCTTCACGTTCATGCAAGAAATCGTCATGCTCATGATTCTCGTCGCGGTCGTTTGGGGATTCTACCGCCGTTACGTCGAGAAACTCGTGCGCTTGAAGCGGAACTTTATGGCCGGCCTCGCCCTCATCTTCATCGGCGGGCTCATGGTATCGGTCTTGTTCGGCAACGGGTTCTATCTCGTCTATAAAGAAGAGCTGCCGATGTGGGGCGAACCGGTCGCGACACTGATCGGTTCAGCGTTCGCTTGGGTACCTGGGGGCGTCGCTTTCGCCTTGTTCGTCGTCTTCTGGTGGCTACACCTCATGTTCTTGCTCAGCTTCATGATCTACATCCCGCAAGGCAAGCACGCCCACTTGATCGCCGGCACGTTAAACGTCTGGCTCGGCCGGACGCACAAAGTCGGCCGTCTCGCGCCGGTCGATTTCTCGGCGATGGAAGAGGCGGAAGAGTCGGACGAAGAAGTCGTCTTCGGTGTCAACAAAATCGAGGACTTCAACCAGAAGCAACTCGTCGACTTATACGCTTGTGTCGAGTGTGGGCGCTGTACGAACGTCTGTCCGGCGACCGGTACCGGCAAGATGCTGTCGCCGATGGATCTCATCGTCAAGCTGCGTGACCATATGAACATGAAAGGTGCGGCCATCACACGGAAATCACCGTGGGCACCGGCCCTCATGTTCCAGAACACGCAAGGTGCGGAGATCGCGGCCGCGGCCCAGAACGGGCACATGCTCGTCGCCGATGAGTTGATCGGCAACGTCATCACGGAAGAAGAGATTTGGGCGTGCACGACGTGCCGGAACTGTGAAGACCAATGTCCGGTCATGAACGAGCACGTCGATAAGATCATCGATCTTCGCCGTTACCTCGTCATGATGGAGGGCAAGATGGACCCTGAGGCGCAGCGCACGGTCGCGAACATCGAGCGCCAAGGCAACCCGTGGGGCATGAACCGGAAAGAGCGCGAGAACTGGCGCAACGACCGGGAAGAGCTCGTCATCCCGACGGCCAAAGAGAAGAAGAAAGTTGGGGAAGAGTTCGAATTTCTCTTCTGGGTCGGGGCGATGGGCTCTTATGACAGCCGTAGCCAAAAAGTCGCCCAAAGTTTTGCGAGTGTCTTAAACAAGGCCGGCGTCTCGTTCGCCATCCTCGGGAACGAGGAGAAGAACTCAGGTGACACGCCGCGTCGCATCGGGAACGAACTGTTGTTCCAAGAACTCGCCGAGGCGAACATCAAACTGTTCGAGAAGTACGGGGTCACGAAAATCGTCACAGTCGACCCGCACGCGTACAACACGTTCAAAAACGAGTATCCGGATTTCGGGCTGACTGGTGTGAAAGTGTACCATCATACCGAGCTGCTCGCCGAACTGCTCGATACGGGACGGGTCAAACCGGACCGGGCCGTGAACGAACGCGTCGTCTACCACGACTCGTGCTATCTCGGGCGCTATAACAATGTCTATGACGCACCGCGTTTCGTCCTCGAACGGATTCCAGGTGTCGAGCTCGTCGAAGCAGAACGTAACCGCGAGAACGGCATGTGTTGCGGAGCCGGTGGTGGACTCATGTGGCAAGAAGAGAAAGTCGGGACGCGTGTCAACGTCGCTCGGACCGAGCAGTTGCTCGAGACGAAGCCGACGGTCATCGGTTCGGCATGTCCATACTGCTTGACGATGCTCTCGGACGGTACGAAAGCGAAAGAAGTCGATGAGACGGTCGGAACGTTCGACGTCGTCGAGCTGCTCGATCGTTCACTGAAGCCGATCGAAGTACCAGAACCGCTTGTACAGTAATCGCTAAGACGGAGCCTTTGTGCTCTGTCTTTTTTGTTCGTCGCATCGTAAAATTAGGAATAAGCAAAGATTAGACCGAATAAAGGACGTGAGCGTATGGTCGAATTGATGACCGATAACGAGATTGCTTTGGCCATCATTCAAGCATTAAAAGAAGCCAAAAAGAACGAGTTCCAGAACATCGTTGATGAACTGCAGCCATACGATGTCGCCCAGCAATACAAACTGTTGCCGAGCAAACATCAGAATAAATTCTTATTGTACTTGACTATCGAACAAATGACCGACATGATTCAAGAACTCGATCAGACGACCCGGCTTCAAGTACTACACCGGCTCGGTTTTGAGCGGACGACCGAAGTCCTCGATTTAATGGAAAATGATGATGTCATGTCGTTTTTGTCTGAACTCGATCCGGAAAAAGTCGAGGAACTCATAGCTGAGATGAAAGATGAGGAATCGAGTGTCGTCCAAAATATGATGACCTATCCGGCGGAGACGGCGGGACGTCTGATGAACAACCGGTTCGTTTGGATTCCGCAACAGTTTACGATCCGTCAGGCGGTAGGGAAGTTAAAAGATTTCGCCGCACTCGCTGAGTACCTGAACTATTTATACGTAGTGGATGAAGAAAAACGACTCGTCGGTGTCGTTTCGTATAAAGATTTAATTTTGGCCGAACCGGACGAGGCGATTGCGGACGTCATGTACAAACGCGTCGTTAAAGTCGACGTGATGACCGATCAGGAAGATGTAGCAAAGTTGATTGGTCGTTATGACTTCATTTCGATTCCTGTCGTCGAGGACGGCAACCGGCTCGTCGGCGTCATCACAATCGATGACATCATCGATATTGTCATTCAAGAGGCGAACGAGGATATCGAGAAACTGTCTGCGTCCGGTAAGTCGATTGATTTTGACACGTTACCGCTCGTCGCAGCCTATCGGCGTTTACCGTGGCTGATTTTACTGTTGTTCATCGGTTTGATTTCTGGCAGTATCATCGATAGATTCTCAGGTACGATCGAACAAGTCGTCGCGCTCGCGTTCTTCATGCCGATGATTGCCGGGATGACCGGGAATACGGGTACACAGTCGCTCGCCGTCGTCGTCCGAGGACTCGCAACCCGTGATTTAACGCCGAGGCAAGTTGGCGCACTCATCTTCCGGGAACTGAAGGTCGGCCTCATCATCGGTGTCACGTGTGCAGTGCTAATTGCAGTAATCGCATTTTTCTGGCAGGACAGTTGGACGCTCGGTCTCGTCGTCGGTAGTTCGCTGCTTATGACGCTCATCATCGGTACGCTCGCCGGGACGATTATCCCGCTCATCTTGTATCGATTAAACGTTGATCCGGCCGTCGCGTCGGGTCCGCTCATTACGACAATTAACGATATTTTGTCGTTGCTCATCTACTTCGGTGTCGCGACGGCATTTTTGACAAAACTGATGTAAAACAAAGCCGGGCTTGGTCAGCGACCAGGCCCGGCTTTCGTTTACTTACATTTCGGATTTTGTGAGCAGTGAAGACGTCAGGTGAGATAGTCCTTGCGTCGTCTCGTTGATGGCTGAGATCGTCTCGACCATCCGTCCGAGGTCTTGCTTGTTGCGTTCGAATGAGAGGACGTAGTTGCCCATCTCGTCTTTCACGGTCGAGAAGCCGACTTTGACCGCGCTCAACTGACGCATCGCCTCGTCGTTCGTCCGATGCATTTGTCCCATCTGGTCGAGCAGGGCGGCGATGTTCGTCTCGTTCTCGTGGATGAGTACGTTAATTTGACTGCTCAGCTGTTTGGCGTTCTCGGCGAGCGTCCGGACCTCGGTCGCGACGACGGCGAAGCCTTTGCCGTGCTCACCGGCCCGGGCCGCCTCGATTGAGGCGTTCAACGCGAGCAAGTTCGTTTGGTTGGCGATCTGTTCGATGCTGCGGGTCATGCTGACGATCTCTTGCGAGCCGTCTTTGAGTGCTGTGATGCGCTCGAGCGAGGCGTCGACGTATGTCGCCGATTGCGTGAACTCCGTCTCCATCTGCTCGATCTGTTTGCCGTTCGTTTGCGTCAGTTCCATCAAGTGACGGCTCATCTTCTCCGTCTGTTCGGTTTCAGACAACACTTGGTGGGCCCGGTCGCTCGTCTCGGACATGGCGGCGCCGGTCCGTTCCATCGTCGTCGCGACTTCCGTGCTGACACGACCGATATCGGTCAACAAATCGGTCCGGGCCGCGTTTGCCGATTCGATTTCACCGAGTCTGGCGTCGACGTACTGCTCGGTCACGATTTGAGCGTCTAAATTCATCGCGTGAGACAACGCGAGCAACGACTCGGTCATCGCCGCCGGATCGTGTTGATAGTGCTCGACGATTTTCGGGACGAGCAACGTGTTGAAGGCAGAATACGTCGCGAGGAACCAGACGACCGGTACCGAGAAATTATGGTGGGTCTGTCCCATGCGTTTACGCATGGCGAGAAACTTCTCATCGATCCGACCCGTCAACAAGCTGCGGAAGTAGTCGGCGAATACTTTTTTCAAACGCTCGCGCGTCGATGAGGCGTTGGCGATCTTGACCATGTCAGGCTGCAACATCAAATGGTCGAGTACGCTTTCTAACACGTCATCAAGCACGGATTCGACGAGCGGTGCCATCGCTTGAAGTCGTTCGACTTGAGTTGACGTATAGCCCATGTAATGCGCGCGTCCGCTCAGGCGGGTGTCTGACGGTTGTGCGATGGTCGCTGCGTCAGGGAAAGCGATTGATGCGGTATAATCAGTTTTTTTCGGTTTACGGAAAAGTGCCATTCAAAAATCTCCTTTTTCATCATACATAGAATAGAGGTGTCACTTCTATATCGGTTGATTTTTGAAATTACTGAGTGGTCGATGTGTTCTCCACCCGTTCCAAGGTGTTCAAAGCAAGAAAATAATTTCCTCTAGCTTTTTTATATCGGTTTTGTTTATAATGAGGAGTGATGTTTAACTAGTGACGGAAAAGGAGTGTCCTTTAATGAATAAATCGTTGATCGATTTTGTTTACGAAATTCTTCAAAAGACTGGGGAGCAACCAGTTTCATTTGATGAAATCCGCGAGCAGATCAGACAAAACTATACGTTCACAAGTGAAGAGGAAGAGCTCGAGAAAATCGCGCAACTCTACACGGACATGAACATCGACGGACTATTCGTCAACTTGGGAGCTAACCGTTGGGCGCTTCGTGTTTGGTATCCGTTCGATAAGTCAGACGAAGATCTCGTCATTGAGGCACGCCAACGCGGCGAGCTCGACGAGTTCGAGGAAGATCTTGATGAGACGGACGAAGGCATCGTCGACATCGAAGACGACCTTGACGTCTTTGCTAAAGGTGAAGATTTCGATGCATCTGAATTTGATGCGGATGATGAAACTGAAAAAGTACCAGACCTTGACGAGTTCAAGGACGACGACTTAGACGACGACCTCGACCTTGAAGACGAGGACGACTTATAAGAGACCGCAAAAAGCCGGGCATTTGTCCCGGCTAGGCGTGTCTCTTTTTCTTTTTGGCACACGTAACCAAGAAAAAAATAATAACTTGACGACTGCATCGTCTCTGACGTAAATTAGTCATGGGCTAGTTTAGCACGTACGATGCAGCAAAAGTGTCCCCCATGTCAGTGGGGGCACTTTTGCTTTTTTTGTTTTTCGTTTCCCAATAGGGGCATTCAAGAGAGGAGAATGATGATGACAAAGTATATTTTCGTAACAGGTGGGGTAGTATCTTCACTCGGCAAAGGGATCACAGCCGCTTCACTCGCACGTCTGCTTAAAAACCGAGGTTTGAACGTAACGATTCAAAAGTTTGACCCATATATCAATATCGACCCAGGAACGATGAGCCCATACCAGCACGGTGAGGTGTTCGTCACGGACGACGGCGCCGAGACCGATCTTGACCTCGGACATTACGAGCGTTTCATCGACATCAACTTGTCGCAAAACGCCAACGTGACGTCGGGACGCATCTACTCGACGGTATTGAAAAAAGAACGTCGCGGTGACTATAACGGGGGGACGGTCCAAGTCATCCCGCATATCACGAACGAGATTAAAGACCGCGTCTTCCGTGCCGGCCGCGAGACGAACGCGGACGTCGTCATCACAGAGATTGGTGGAACAGTCGGGGACATCGAGTCGCTTCCGTTCATTGAGGCCATTCGTCAAGTGAAGAACGACATCGGTAAAGAGAACGTCATGTACGTTCACTGTACGCTCGTCCCATACCTTCGCGCAGCTGGCGAGATGAAGACGAAACCGACACAACACAGCGTCAAAGAGCTCCGCAGTTACGGAATCCAGCCGGATATCATCGTGCTCCGTACCGAGTATGATATCCCGGAAGACATGCGTGAAAAGATTGCCCTCTTCTGTGACACGCGCAAAGAAGCGGTCATCGAGGCACAAGACGCGTCGACGTTGTATGAAGTGCCGCTCAACCTTCAAAAACAAGGCATGGACCAGCTCGTCAACGACTACTTCGGCTTCAACACGCCACCGGCTGACATGACGGCTTGGAAAAACCTTGTCCATACGGTCACGCATCTCGAGAAGAAAGTGAAGATCGCGCTCGTCGGGAAATACGTCGAACTCCGCGACGCCTATATCTCGGTCGCCGAATCGCTCAAGCACGCCGGTTACGCGTTCAACGCCGACATCGACATCGACTGGGTCAACGCAGAAGACGTGACGGCTGAAAACGTCGAGGCGCTTCTCGGCGACGCCGACGGGATTCTCGTCCCGGGCGGCTTCGGCGAGCGTGGGATTGAAGGGAAGATTGAAGCGACGCGTTATGCGCGTGAGAACAACGTCCCGTTCTTCGGGATATGTCTCGGGATGCAGCTCGCGACGGTTGAGTTTGCCCGTAACGTCTTGAAGTTAGACGGCGCCCATTCGGCAGAGATCGATCCGACGACGAACTACCCGATCATCGATCTTCTTCCTGAGCAAAAAGATATCGAGGACCTCGGTGGTACGCTCCGCCTCGGCCTTTACCCTTGTAAGCTTGAGCCGGGCACGAAAGCGCACGCCGCTTACAACCAAGAGCTCGTCTATGAGCGTCATCGTCACCGCTATGAGTTCAACAACGAGTACCGTGAAGCGTTCGAAGCGGAAGGCTTCAAGTTCTCGGGGACGAGCCCGGACGGCCGTCTCGTCGAGATCATCGAGATTCCAGAACACAAGTGGTTCGTCGCGTCACAGTTCCACCCGGAATTGATTTCGCGTCCAGAGCGCCCGCAGCGCTTGTTCCACGATTTCATCCAAGCAGCACTCGCAGAGTGAGGGAGAGGTCACGACCGTTTTCGGTCGTGGCTTTTTTTCTCGGGCAAAAGACTGACTGCTTCAACAGCTTAGGATGGATACATGTTCACCTAAATCCGGGTAAACTAAGAGTAGAACGGGGAGAGGGCGATGTCACATGGGGGAACGAAAGATTATTTACTGGGGGTATGGTGTCGCTTTAGTCGCGTTGAGCATATTGCCGTTCGTCGTCTTGCCGACACTCTTATTGCCGTATCAACTCGGGTGGACCGGGGTTGTCCTGTTGGCTCTATCGATCGGTCTGTTGCGGTCGATTCGTGAAGGGTCGAGCGTCTACTTGAAGCAGATGTTAAAAGTGACATTCACGTTGCTTTTATTATTCGTCTTGATCTATTACGTCTCATTCGGCCTCATCTTATACGATACGTATGGGCTCGATCGTTTGCTCGAGCGTTATGAGGCGCATGCGATCTGGGTGTTCGCCGCCTTCAGTTTCCTGCAGCCGATCGCGCTGCCGGTCCCGGAAGCGATCAGCGTCCCGATCGGCAGTGTCGCCCTCGGCCCGTTGCGCGCTGCCTTGATCGGCAGTGTCGCGACGACGCTCGGCATTCTCGTCATGTACGGGCTCGCGCGGTTCGGCCGGGAGCGGGTCATGCACTTGATCGATGCGGATAAACTCGCGACGTATGATCGTTATGTCGGTAAGTACGGTCTCGGTGTCTTGCTCGTCTTGTTCATCATCCCGATCTTACCGGACGAAGTGATTTGCATAGCCGCCGGATTCAGCCGCGTGCCGTTCGTCCGTTTCGTGATGATCGCAGCCGGAGCGAAGCTCGTCACGTCGTTCGGGTTAGCTTATTCGGTCTCGCTCGGTGAACTGTTCGTGACCGGTACGAGCCCGTTCGCGGTCGTCTCGGTGACGGCAAGCTTGATCCTTGTCATCTTGGCGCTCGTCTGGCGGAAACGGAAAAAAGGGAATTCGAACTAACGTCTCGAATGAGTGGTGGACACATATAGAGAGGACGATGTTATGTATCGAGATGAAGAACTGGTCATCCGACCGATCGAGGCGCACGACTTGGACCGATTATGGGAATTGATTTACAAAGAAGCGGCGCCCGAATGGAAACGTTGGGACGCGCCTTATTTTGAACATCGCGCGCGAAGCTATGATGCTTATCGGGAGGAGGCGGACCGCCACGTCGGACGTGACGACATGTGGGTCGTCGAAGTCGATGGGACGGTATTCGGTACGGTGTCCTACTATTATGAAGACGCCGGGAAGGAATGGCTCGAAGTCGGGATCATCCTTCATCAGTCAGACCGCTGGAATCAAGGTGTCGGGACGAGGGCGCTCAAACTTTGGATCGACCATCTGTTCGGAACGCTCTCGACGGTTCGGGTCGGATTGACGACGTGGTCAGGGAACGAGCGCATGGTGCGCGTCGCTGAAAAGGTTGGCATGCAGCTCGAAGGTCGGATGCGACGTGTCCGCGTCGTCCGTGGCGAGCGCTACGATTCGATTCGGATGGGCATGCTTCGTGAAGAATGGGAAGACGAACAAAAGCGCGACGTCTCAAGTTGAGGCATCGCGCTTTTTAGATGTGAGAAACAATTGGCGGTATTGGAGCGGGGTCATCTGCTTGTACGTCTTGAACGTGGTAATATACGCCGTGCAAGAGGTAAAACAGTATTTTTCGCCGATGGCACAGATCGGCAGATTCGTACCGAGCAGGTCGGCGATCGACGCATCGATCCGTCGCCTGCGAATCCGTTCTGGCACACTTTCCCCGACTTCTTGTTTGAACAGGGCCGACAGATAGTTGTTCGACATACCGATTCGTTGGGCGATCCAAGGGAGCGATAACGCCGGTTCTTGCAGATGGTCCTCGATCAAGTGGATGATCGTCGTCACGTTCGGATTGGTCGATACGGGTGGGGACAAGAAAGCCATCATTTTCGTCAAGGAATCGACGATGACCGGGACGGCATAGATGAAGTCGAGCGTCGTCGTCAGTTCGTCGATCAAGATGAGGAGCGCACTCGTATAAGTGAGCGCGATCTGGACGTTCGGGTTGTCGACCGGGATCATGCGGATGACGTGATAGACGAGTCCGCGATAGTAGAAGCGAACACTCCTATATTCATCCGTGACCGGAAGTTTCAAAAGGTCGAACGTCAACGTTTCAAGCAATTGTTCGGCCCGGACCGGATGGGCGCTCCGGAGCGCACTCACAATCTGTTGGTCGAGCGCATAAAAGTTATCGAGCAGCTGAAAGTCAGCAAACAAGTTTTTGTCGCGCTGCAAGTGGTTCATAAATTGGCGTTCGATTTTATTTTCCACCGGTCAAGTCACTTCTTTCATCGTATCATCGGGAATCGTTCATTTGTCTCGTTGAGCGTTTCGCATCGTCGCCTGCTTCAGCTCGGCGATTTCTTTGGCGAGTGCTTCTTCTCGGGAACGTGTGGATGATTCGAGGTGGTGTTCGAGTTCTTTGCTTTTGTTGCGATACGTTTCAGCCGCTTGTTTTGTGCGCTGGTGATGTTGATTAAGCTGTTTGTTGTGTACATCGAGATCAAACGGCTTTTTTGTCATATATATGCCCCTTTCAAAACAAGGTCAAACAGACAGACGGAACGAATGATTGGTCTCGAGCCGCGGTCTCAATGAGGAAACGCTTCCTGTCCTTAGCTTACGAATGGGGCGAATGCTTGGAAAGTTAGGTCAACACGAAAGGAGCGGTGAAAAAGATGATAAATGTGACGAAAATGTGTCCGTAGAGACTTATTTGTGTCACAGTCCGGTCTCGTCTCCGAACGCAATAAAAAATCCGCAGACATATGTCTGCGGACAGCTTGCTTATTTGACTGCTTCGTCTTTGATCGGGAACCAGCCGGCACGTGTCGTGATGGCGTTCCAAAGTGGGGCCGGGACAGCGAGTTCGGCTTGCTTGTTCAAGTCGAGCGCCGTTTCGATCTCCTCTTCACGATCCGTTTGCACTTTTTCAAGCCAGTCAGGGTCGATGATGAGTTCACGGCCGAGCGCGGCCAGGTCGATGACGTTCAAAGCGTCTTCGACTTGACCTGGGCGCTGAAGTTGTCCGACTCCGATGAGCGGGACGGCACCGTTGATGCGTTTCGCGATCCGGTCGATCGAGCGCTCAGTCACGTTCTCGTTGCGCATCGAACCGATATTGAAGTTCCAAAGCGAGGCGTGAAGGTAGTCGAGTCCTTCCTCGAGCAACATGTCGATCAATACGTCCGTGTCGTCGAGCGTGATACCTGGCTCTTCGACTTCTTCTGGTGAGAAGCGGTAGCCGATCAAGAAATCGTCAGCGTCTTTCGCCGCGGCTTTCACAGAACGGATGACTTCACGCGGGAACGTTAGGCGCGCCTGTACGTCGCCTCCGAAGCGGTCGTCTCGGCGGTTTGAATGCGGTGAGAAGAACTGTTGGATCAAGTACGTGTTCGCTCCGTGAATCTCGACGCCGTCAAATCCAGCTTCGATGGCACGACGTGTCGCTTCACCGAACGCTTCGATGATCGCCTCGACTTCTTCTGTCTCGAGGGCACGCGGTGTGGCGGCACCTTCACGGACGGGTGCGACCGCGCTTGCGCTCACGGGTTGTTCGTTCGGGACGAGCTCTGGAGGAGACATGCGCCCAGCGTGGAAGATTTGCAGGACGGCTTTGGCGCCTTCCGCCTTCAAACTTTCAGCGAGTTGACGGAGACCGGTGATGAAGTGATCGTCGCTCGCGCCAAACGCGTTCGGGAATCCTTTACCGTCTGCTGTCACATAGGCACACGCCGTGATGGCGAGACTGACATTTTTCGCTCGCTTCCGATAGTAGGCGAGTTCGTGCTCCGAAACCTCACCTGTCGGCTCGGACGAATAATGGGTCATCGGCGCAAGGACGAGCCGGTTATGAAGCTCGACGCCATTTTTAAATTGAAAAGATTGTAACATGCGTTTCATGAAAACTCCTCCTTCGTAGTGATACTTTGAAGTCTAGTCTTCTGAATTTCAAATTGCGAGCGTGACGCTTTCGCTCAGGCAGGTTGCGCATCTGGTGAGCCGATCGATGGTTGAACAATAGAGAATGTCGATGGTTGAACAATAGAGAATAGGGTATAATACAGGAGAAAAGTTGATAACCGGTTGGAGACGACAGAGAGACCACGACATAGGAGGCGAAGCCTTATTTTGTTGTGGTCTCTTTGTTTATACGAACCGGATTCATTATAGGAGGGAATAAAGTGGAAATCAGAAACTTCTCAGCAAAAGAACGTGCCAAGCGATACGAACAATTGACGAGTGAGCGTCATGACATCCTCGTCGTCGGTGGGGGCATCACCGGTGCCGGAATCGCCCTCGACGCCGCTTCAAGGGGAATGAAGACGGCGGTTCTTGAAATGCAAGACTTCGCGGCCGGAACATCGAGCCGCTCGACGAAACTTGTCCACGGTGGCTTGCGCTATTTGAAACAGTTCGAAGTCGCGCTCGTCGCCGAGGTCGGGAAAGAACGCGCCATCGTCTATGAGAACGGACCGCACGTCACGACGCCGGAGCGCATGCTTCTACCGATGCACAAGGGCGGCACGTTCGGACCGCTATCGACCGCGCTCGGGCTGATGGTGTATGACTTCTTGGCCGGCGTCAAACGAGCGGAGCGCCGTTTGATGTTGAAGCCCGAAGAGGTGATCGAGAAGTCACCGCTCGTCAAAAAAGATGGGCTCGTCGGTGGCGGTTATTACGTCGAGTATCGGACGGACGACGCGCGCATGACGATCGAAGTCGCGAAAGAAGCAGCGAACCATGGCGCACTCCTCTTAAACTACTCGAAAGTGACCGGTCTCATATACGAGCAAGGCAAAGTCGTCGGCGTGAACGTCGAAGATCAAATCGACGGGAAGACGTATGAAATTTATGCGAAAAAAGTCATCAACGCGACCGGCCCATGGGTCGACGTGCTCCGTGAGCAGGACGGCTCGAATAAAGGCAAGATGCTTCGTCTGACGAAAGGGATTCATCTCGTCATCGATCAATCGAAGTTCCCGCTCAAACAAGCGACTTACTTCGATACACCAGATGGCCGAATGGTGTTCGCCATCCCGCGTGACGGCAAAGCGTACGTCGGGACGACCGACACGTTCTTCGATAAAGATAAGGCACACCCACGCATGACGACAGAAGACCGCGACTATATCTTGGGCGCGATCCACTATATGTTCCCGGATGTGTCGTTGACGGAAGATGACGTCGAGTCGAGCTGGGCCGGCATCCGTCCGCTCATCTATGAGGAAGGCAAAGACCCGTCCGAAATCTCACGGAAAGATGAGATCTGGCAATCGGACAGCGGCCTGATCACAATCGCCGGCGGTAAGTTGACAGGCTACCGGAAGATGTCTGAGACGGTCGTCGATCTCGTCGCGAAGCTACTCAAACAAGACGAGGGCATCGTCTTCTTGGCGTCACGGACGAAACATATGCCGATGTCAGGTGGACATGTGGGTGGTTCGAACGGCTTTGACGACTTCTTGACGAAGAAGACAGACGAGCTGACAAACCTTGGTTTCGATGACGTGAAAGCGGAGCAGTTAGTCCGTCTCTACGGGTCGAACATCGATCGCGTCGTCGAGCGGATGGATACGAACGCTTATGACCTGTCCGAGATCGTCTACGCGCAGTTGATGTACGGTATCGAAGAAGAGTCGGTCGTCCGTGCCATTGACTTCCTCGTCCGTCGGACAGGGGCGATGTTCTTCGACATCGACTTCGTCAGAGACTATAAAGACGGTATCTTGCGCTGTATGGCCGATGTCTTCAAATGGTCGGATGCACGTCTCGCCGAGGAGCGGGAAGAAGTCGAGAAAGAGATCGACCTCGCCGTCGTCCCGGTCACGATCGACTAAACGTATACCGAAAGGAACTTCGCTCAAGCGAGCGAAGTTCCTTTTCATATGCCTAATTCTTCATAGTACGCTGTGATCCGGTCATCGATTGCGAAGACCAGATCCTCGTCGCCCGAAAAATAGAAAACAATATACGTTCCGTCCTCGCGATACACTTCCGCTTCGACGATGAGCGTTGTCGGTCGTCCGTCATACGTGACTTCAAGTTCACCGAGCGGATGCACGGTCGCCTCGTCTAAATCTGGATTGGAGACGAGTAGATGCATGCGCTCGACGTCTTCTGCTGGAATCGGTTCGTCGAAAACCTCGGAGATGAGTTTGAACGTCTCGGGTACGTCTTCTAATTCCGCATCTATTGAAGTAGCGAGCGGTATATCGTCTTCATACCCCTCTTCATACGCGATGGCGGACGGCTCTTCTCCGAACGTCCCAGCCGTGATGGCGACACCTCCGGCCAGCGTCACTAAAAAAAGTAAAAATCCGAATAGATGCTTCATGTCGTGTCTCCCATCATGTCTTGTACGTCGAGTATAACAAGAAGCGTTGCGTTTAGGAATCGCTCATATATGGTATTGGAAGATAGCGATCAAGAGAAATGAGGGATGCCCATGCAACGGAACCGAGTACTCATCGTCACATTCGGTCTCGCGGTCTTTGCCGGATGGTTGGTCATCGATTTGGACCGTCTGTTCGCGGATACATATTATGTGAAAATCCCGAGGGTAGAGACGGCGGAGCGAGATGGGACGGACTATGTGTATACAACAATCGGCTATGATGAGGAGCGAAAAAAACGTTCGCTCACATTCACGTCTGACTCACGGCTCGCAGAAGGTGATTTTTTGCAATTGTACGTGAAAGATGAAGGGACGGTGACGTCGTATGAAATCGCCGACGAACGAGACGTTCCCTTTGAATTGAAAACTGAGCAAGCCGGGGAGGCGGGGACGTGAGCCTCGTTTCCATCTTTTAGAAAATGATGCGTCGCCAAACGAAAATGATTTTGGTATGGTTATATTATCGCACAAAGCTATAGAAGCTACGGAAAGAAGGTAAATGGATGTCACGCATGTTAATCGCAGACGACCAAGATGGAATTCGCTTGATGCTCGCCCAAGTGTTTAAAAATCTGGGCATCGAGGTCGACACGGCCCAGGACGGCTTGAGCGCTTGGGAACAGCTAGAACAAAGTACTTACGATTTGGTGCTGCTCGATATGAACATGCCGCGCATGTTCGGGCATGAAGTGTTACGGAACATGCGGAACAACGACATCGACACACCGGTCATGATCATGACCGCATTTGGGGAGAAATCGACAATCGAAGAAGTGCGTCGCCTCGGGATCACGGCTCAGTTCGAGAAGCCGTTCGATATTTACGGCATGATCGAGAAAGTGAAAGAAGTGCTCAACATTCAGTGAATCGTCACGAAGATGACATATGTAAACGCTTGCGTGGGGCCATTTCTATATGTGAATAGCATAGGCACAAGTTTTGACGTGTGTTATAATGGGAACGAATTGCACAGGGGCACTTTTCCCCACAGTGCACAACAGCGAACAGAGGAGGACATCATTATGCCATTAGTATCAATGACAGAAATGCTTAACAAAGCATTCGAAGGCAAGTATGCAGTCGGCCAATTCAACATCAACAACCTCGAGTGGACGCAAGCGATTCTTCGCGCTGCGGAAGACGAGAAATCACCAGTTATCCTCGGTGTATCAGAAGGTGCAGCGAAATACATGGGTGGCTTCACAACAGTTGTTAAAATGACTGAAGGTCTCATGCACGACTACAACATCACTGTTCCAGTTGCGATCCACCTCGACCACGGTTCTTCATTCGACAAGTGTAAAGCAGCGATTGACGCTGGTTTCACGTCTGTTATGATCGACGGTTCACACCACCCGATCGAAGAAAACATCGAAATGACGAAACAAGTCGTTGAATACGCACACGCTAAAGGCGCTTCAGTTGAAGCGGAAGTCGGCACAGTCGGCGGCGAAGAAGACGGCGTCGTTGGCGGCGTACAATACGCTGACCTCGACGAGTGTGTACGTGTCGTAACGGAAGCGAAAGTTGACGCTCTTGCAGCGGCACTCGGTTCTGTACACGGAGAATACGCAGGCGAGCCAAACCTCGGCTTTAAAGAGATGGAAGAAATCGCGGAAGCGACGAAAACGCCACTCGTTCTTCACGGCGGTTCAGGAATCCCTGAGCACCAAATCAAAAAAGCAATCGAGCTCGGTCACAGCAAAATCAACGTCAACACAGAGTGCCAACAAGAATGGACTCGTGCGGTACGTGAGAAGCTCAACACTGACTCGAAAGTATATGACCCACGTAAAGTCATCGGCCCTGGTGTCGAAGCGATCTACAACGTCGTTACTGGCAAAATGCGTGAGTTTGGTTCAAGCAACCAAGCGTAATCTTGTCACATCAGTCGGTTCTCCTCGTGAGAACCGGCTTTTTTGTCGAAAAAAATTATGGGAAGTCATAGTCTGGACGGCCGTCGGTACACTCGCCGGTATCGCCTTCCTCACCACTTCGATGCTCGGCATTGCCGCGCTGGTGTAAAGAGTATAGCAATTCCGTGTCGATTTCCTCATAATAAGAGAGTAAGCGATTACAATCCGATTCGAGGAGGACATGTACATGCGTTTTTTCATTGACACGGCAAATGTGGAAGACATCAAGAAAGCCCACCAAATGGGCGTCATCGGGGGCGTGACGACGAATCCGTCGCTCGTCGCGAAAGAAGGCGTCGATTTCCATACACGGCTCCGTGAGATTTGTGAGGTCGTCGGGGACCTTTCAGTCAGTGCGGAAGTTATTGCACTCGACGCAGAGGGTATGGTCAAAGAAGGAAAGGAACTCGCGGCGATCGCGCCGAATATTACAGTTAAGGTGCCAATGACAGCAGCCGGTATGATCGCTGTCAATGAGTTTTCGAAGCTCGGTATCAAAACGAACGTGACGCTCATCTTTAACGCCAACCAAGCGCTCTTAGCAGCTCGGGCGGGTGCGTCATACGTCTCGCCGTTCATCGGTCGCCTTGATGATATCGGCCACGACGGTCTTGACCTCGTCGAGACGATTGCGAATATCTTTGCCATCCATGACATCGATGCGGAAATCATCGCCGCGTCCGTTCGCCATCCGGTCCACGTGACGAAAGCAGCCCTGCTTGGGGCTAATATCGCCACGGTACCGTACAAAGTCATCGAACAGATGATGAATCATCCGCTCACTGACAAAGGGATCGAGCAGTTCTTAGCGGATTGGAATAATGCTCAATCCAAATAAGTTCGTCGTAGAAAGGTTTGATCATCGTGGAAATTCTCCATATCGTTGGACAGCAGAAGCTTGAAGGAACAGTTGACATTAGTGGCGCCAAACAGAGTGCCTTGCCTTGTCTCGTCGCAGCACTTCTTACCGAAGAACCGGTGACAATCGAGAACGTCCCCGTCATCGAAGATGTCGAAGTGATGCTCAGCCTATTACAAGAACTCGGGGTGACAATCGAGCGGGACGGGGAGCGGATGACGCTTCATGCAAAAGATGCCGTCGCCATGCCGCTGCTCGGCTCAGAAACTCGGAAAGTCCGGGCCGCTGTCTACTTACTTGGTGTGTTCGCAGCTCGTTTTGGGAAAGGGGCCGTTGGATTACCAGGGGGATATGCGATTGGTCCACGACCGATCGATTTACATTTGAAGGCGCTAGAACGTCTCGGCATTAAAGTCGAGAACGAGTCGGGTCTCTATCACGTCAACGCCGACAAGTTGGCCGGCAACCGGATCTATCTCGACCTTCGTTCATTCGGGGCGACGGTGAGCGCGATGCTCGCCGCGGTCCTGGCCGAAGGGACGACCGTCATTGAAAATGCCGCGACTGATCCGGAAGTCGTCGACGTCGCGACGATGCTGACATCGATGGGCGCATACGTCATCGGTGCCGGGACCGATGAGATTCGAATTAAAGGGGTCGAGCGCTTGCACGGCTGTACACATACGCTCATCCCGGACCGTCTTGAAGCCGGAACGTTTATGATTTACGGTGCGGTTGCAGGGGAAGTGACGGTTCGAAACGTTATTCCGACCCATTTAGAAGGGGTCATCCAAAAATTGATGGATTACGGTGCTGAAGTCGAGGTCGGGGAAGAAGCGATCACGGTTCGGGCGAAAGCTTTTGAACCGATTGATATTCGCGTCTTCCACTACGCGGGTTATCCGACCGATTTGCAACCGGTCATGTCAGCCGCTTTGTTGAAAGCGAACGGGACGAGCATCGTGACGGATAAGCTATACGTCCAACGTTTCCGTCATATCGCCGAAATGCGGCGGATGAACGCGCAAATCACGCTTGAAGATTCGTCGGCCGTCATTCGTGGCGGGACGACGCTTGCGAACGCTGAGATGGAGGCTGCCGACGCTCGGAGCGCCGCGGCACTCGTCTTAGCTGGTCTGCAGGCAACGGGAGAGTCGACGGTTCTCTATGCGGAACGTCTGAACGACTCGTACGTCGACTTCGTCGGCAAACTAAAACAACTCGGCGCCCTCGTCTGGGTCGATGAGGTGTCCGAGTAACAAAGGGGAGAATTCGGGTGGAACGTAGTTTATCAATGGAATTGGTCCGGGTCACAGAAGCGGCAGCGCTGTCTTCGGCCCGCTGGATGGGGAAGGGCTTGAAAGAACAAGCGGACGACGCAGCCACAACAGCGATGCGCGAAGTGTTCGATACGATTCCGATGAAAGGGATCGTCGTCATCGGGGAAGGTGAGATGGACGAGGCACCGATGCTCTACATCGGCGAGAAAGTCGGGAACGGTTACGGCTCACGCCTCGACGTCGCCGTCGACCCGCTCGAAGGGACGAGCATCGTCGCGACGGGAACGTGGGGCGCGCTCGCGGTGCTCGCGGTCGCGGACGCAGGTGATCTTCTTCATGCGCCAGACATGTATATGGATAAGATTGCGGTCGGTCCAGAAGCGGCGGGACTGATCAGCCTCGATAACTCAATCGAAGAAAACATCGCGATTGTCGCCAAGGCTAAGGGCAAGAACGTCGAAGACGTCGTCGTCACGATTTTGCACCGTGACCGTCATGAAGAGATGATTCAACGGGTTCGGGCAACGGGAGCTCGTATCAAGTTGATTCCAGACGGCGATGTCGCGGCCGCCATCAACACGGCGTTCCCGAAAACCGGTGTCGATCTCTTGCTCGGCTCAGGTGGAGCGCCGGAAGGCGTCATCGCAGCCGTCGCCATGAAGTGCCTCGGTGGTGACTTCCAGGGACGGTTGTTGCCGGAAGACACGGCCCAGGAAAAACGATGCCAAGATATGGGTATCGCCGACACGGGGCGCATCCTGCTTCTTGACGATCTCGTCAAAGGCGAGGATTGTATCTTCGCGGCGACAGGTGTGACAGACGGTGAACTGCTCCGTGGTGTCCAATTCACGGGTCAGGGCGGTCAGACACACTCGGTCGTCATGCGCGCCAAATCGGGTACGGTCCGTTTCGTCGAAGGGATTCATTCATTGAAGAAAAAACCGAAAATGGTCATGAAACCTTAATTCTCTCGAGCTGCAGATTCTCTCTGCAGCTTTTTTGATGCGTTCTTTCGTATTTAAAACATGAATAGAACGGGAATGAGAAAGGCAGGAGGTGGGGTCGATGATCGAAGTGGAGTCACTCGTCAAGACGTTCGGGGATGTACCGGCCGTCGACGGAATATCGTTTTCAGTGAAACAAGGAGAAATCTTTGCGTTTCTTGGTCCGAACGGGGCCGGGAAATCGACAGCTATACAGATGTTGACGACACTCATTCGACCGACGAGCGGGTCGGCGCGCGTGAACGGGTTTGATGTCGTCAAGCAGGAGAAGGACGTCCGGTTGTCCATCGGCGTCGCCCTCCAAGAGACGGGCATCGATAAAGTGTTGACCGGCCGGGAATTGCTCGTCCTTCAAGGACGGCTGTTCAAGATGACGAAACGTGAAGCAGAAGCACGGGCCGAGGAACTGCTGTCGATCGTCTCGCTCGCGGATGCGGCTGACCGAAAGAGTGGCACGTACTCCGGCGGGATGCGGCGTCGGCTTGATTTGGCGCTCACGCTCGTCCATCGTCCGATCGTACTGTTTTTAGATGAGCCGACGACAGGACTCGACCCGGCGAGTCGAATCGAGATTTGGAGAGAGGTACGGCGTCTCAATCAAGAGTTCGGGACGACCATCTTTTTAACGACACAATATTTAGAGGAGGCGGACGAGCTAGCCGATCGCATCGCCATCATCCATCACGGTAAGATTGTCGTCGAAGGGACAGCGGAGGAATTGAAGCAGACCGTCGGAGGCGAGTCGATTACTCTAGTGTTTCATACCGATGCAGAAGCACAAGCCGCCGCTGAGCTATTCGGACAAGCCGCGACCGGACCGAGCCTCGTCTTCGAACTCCGCGACTACACGTTGACCGACGTCGTCCGGAAACTCGATGAGCAGGCGTTACAACCGGAGCGACTCACTGTGAAACAGCCGTCGCTTGACGACGTATTCTTGAAAGTGACGGGTGAATCGTACGAAGGAGGTGTGCCGAGTGTGGACTGAAACGTGGTTGTTTACAAAGCGGAGTCTGGTGACGACGATCCGCAACCCATTTTCATTTATCCCGAACTTGATGATTTCTGTCTTTTTCTTGCTCGTCTATACGAGCGGGCTGTCGAGTGTGGCCGCATTGCCGCAGTTCGGTGGTGGCGACTACTTGAATTTCATCTTGCCGGTATCGATCGTGTCAGGTGCTGTCGGCGGGGCCGGGGGGGCCGGCCAAGCGTTAGTGCGTGACATCGAGAGTGGCTATTTCGCCCGGTTGCTACTCACACCTTCGACACGGACTGCCATCGTGCTCGGGCCGATGATTGCCGGGATGCTACAGCTGTTCGTTCAAACGCTGCTCATCTTTTCTGTCGCGTTCTTACTCGGGTTATCGATTCCGGTCGGTGTGGCCGGGTTCTTGTTCACGGTTCTGCTCGCGCTCGGTTTCGGACTTGGCTTTGCCGGATACTCGGTCGGTGTCGCCTTGAAGACACGGAACGCCCAAGCCGCACAGGCCGGGACACTTCTCTTCTTCCCGCTCATCTTCTTGTCGACGACGTTCGTCCCGAAAGAGTTGATCGAGGCGGAATGGCTCAAAGTGGCGGCGACGTTCAATCCGACGACGTACATCTTCGAAGGCATGCGGGCCGTGTTGACCCAACCGACGATCGACTGGGGCGCCTTATCGGCAGGCCTTGCCGTGGCTGGAGGGATAAGTGTCATCATGGTCGTCTTCGCGGCGACGAACGCACGCGGGGCCTTGAAACAAAAATGATGAACGACGAGTGAACTTTCGAAGTGATTGTTCAAAAACAGAAAAGGGGGGAGACGATGGATCAACTCAAAACGATGATGCAAATCATTTTGACAGGGATTGGGGCTTACTTTTCCATCATTTTTATATTACGTGTATCGGGAAAACGGACACTCTCGAAAATGAACGCCTTCGATTTTATCGTGACCGTTGCGCTCGGTTCGATTTTAGCGACGACGCTCACGAGCCGACAGACGCCGCTACTGAATGGGCTCGTCGCTTTTGCCACGCTCGTCGCGTTGCAATACGTCATGGCGAAGCTGGCCAATCGGTCAAAACGAGTGAACGAGCTGATTAAATCGACACCGACGATGCTATACTATCGGGGGAGTTACTTAGAAGCGGAGATGCGTAAAGAACGAGTACTTGAGATCGAAGTGCTCCAAGCCATCCGCTCGAGTGGGACCGCTCACGACAAAGTCGAGGCGGTTGTCCTTGAGACAGACGGGACGTTCTCGGTGTTGACGAGTACGGAAGCTGTTTTGCAAAACGTGCGTAAATGAAAAACGACTCGGTTCCGTTGAACCGAGTCGTTTGAGGTTTTATTGAATTAGAGGTACGTTCCAGCACCGACGTAACGTGGTGCCCAGTAACCTGATGTGAAGCTCGCGTATTTAACGCCGCCTGTTTCTGAGTTGATCATTTGTGTCTTGCTGATTGCCATACCGACGTGTTGGATCGTGCCGCCGTTATGTGAGAAGAACACGAGGTCGCCTGCTTGAATCGCTGACTTCGACAATTTTTTCGAGCTTGAGTACTGTGAGCGTGAATCACGTGGGATCGACTTGTTGATCGCTTTCTTGTAAACATGTCCTGTGTAACCAGAGCAGTCAAATCCAGCTGTTGTCGTTCCGCCGTAACGGTACGGTGTGCCAAGGTATTTCTTCGACTCGGCGACAAGTTTCGTACGAGCGCTTGAAGAAGAAGTCGTTGTCACTTTAGTAGCCGTTTTCGTGTTCGGCTTCAAGTACGTGTACGTCGATGATGCTGAGATGTAACGGTGAGTCCCTTTGTAGTTGATCTTGTAGAACGAGCCAACTTTACCGAGGTATGTATAGCGTTGACCTTTATTCATCTTCGTAACGACTGACGAGCTGAGTGATGCTGATGTCCGAATGTTCAAGCCGTTGACTTTCGAGTAAGCGAATGTTCCAGTAGCTGCTTCTGCTTGTTCACCTGTTGTGAATGCAAGACCCGAGAAAGCGATAGTGGCGGCGACGATGATAGATGCGAAACGCTTCAACATAATATAATTCCCTCCGTTTTTTAAAATAAAACCCTGTGAGTGTATATGATCGATGTGTGTTTACGATAGTTGAGCACAAGGTGAGTTTTCTACCCGGTTTCCTGTGCAAATAAACTATATCATGCGTAAGACCGATGGCGTTTTTCAATCACAAGTCAAAAATAGTTTTCTTGTAACATATTTGAAACAATATGTAGGTATAGAGACCTTTTTGTTACATAAGGAAAGAAGAAGTTGTTATTATTTGAATATCAGGGGAATAGACTGTCATATAGCCATTTATATAAAGTGACGGCATGATTGAATTGTGATTAGATGAATAAGAACTTTACAATTACTTTTTAAATATAGAATCACAAGAAAGACAGGTGACGTTTATGACGCAAAGTACAGAACCAGCTAAAAACTATACGCTTCGTGAACTAGAGACGAAGACGTTAAAAGAATTGTATGAAATCGCAAAAGAAGTGAATGTGCCTCAATATCGGGAAGCACGGAAACGTGAACTCATGTTCCGAATTTTAAAATCGCAAGCCGAATCGAAGGACCTCTACTTCCTCGAAGGCGTCCTTGAGATCATCCCTCCGAACCCGCAGTCACAAAATGAAGGTGGCTTCGGTTTCCTCCGACCGATCAACTACTCCCAATCGTCCGAAGACATCTATATCGCCGCTTCACAGATTCGCCGCTTTAGTTTGCGGAACGGGGATCTCGTCACCGGGAAAGTCCGGAAACCGAAAGAAAATGAACGTTTCCAAGGGCTCTTGAGCGTCGAGGCGGTCAACGGGGAAACGACTGATTCGACCCGGAACCGCGACTATTTCCCTGCGCTCACGCCGATCTATCCGGAAAAGCAAATGGTGCTCGAGACGGAGCCGAACCATCTATCGGTCCGTGTCATGGATATGATCGCACCGGTCGGCTTCGGACAACGTGGTTTGATTGTCGCCCCACCGAAAGCCGGGAAGACGTCTCTATTGAAAGAAGTCGCCAATTCAATCACGACGAACCACCCGAACGTCGAACTGATCATCTTATTGATCGACGAACGTCCGGAAGAAGTCACGGACATCCAACGTTCGGTGCCGGGGGCAGACGTCGCCTATTCGACGTTTGACGAGACACCGGAGAATCACACCCGCATCTCGGAGCTCGTGCTAGAGCGGGCGATGCGCCTCGTCGAACATAAGAAAGACGTCGTCATCTTGCTCGACTCGATCACTCGGTTGACGCGCGCCTATAACTTGTCCGTCCCGCCGAGCGGGCGTACGCTCTCGGGCGGAATCGACCCGGCAGCGTTCCACAAACCGAAGAAATTCTTCGGGGCGGCCCGTAACATCGAGGACGGCGGCAGTTTGACGATTCTCGGGACGGCGCTCATCGATACCGGTTCGCGGATGGATGACGTCATCTATGAAGAGTTCAAAGGGACCGGCAACATGGAGCTCCACCTCGACCGGAAGCTCGCGGAACGCCGCATCTTCCCGGCCATCGATATCCGTCGTTCGGGTACGCGGAAAGAAGAACTCCTCCTCGGCCAGGACGAGCTCGACTCGCTTTGGACGATTCGTCGTACGATGAACGAGTCGCCGGACTTCGTCGATCAGTTCTTGCGTCGTGTGCGTGAGACGCAAACAAATCTCGACTTTTTTGCGGCGCTCGAGGCCGATAAGAAAAAGAGTCGCCGCCCGGTGAAAAAAACGAAAACGGACTTGTAAATCCGTGAGCCGGGTGCTATTATATTCTAGTGAACTTTCTCTAGGTTGAAAGAATACTTAGGGCAGAAGGAGTTGAAAAGCAATGAAACAAGGAATCCACCCAGAATACCGTAAAGTCGTATTCATGGACTCAACGACTGAGTTTAAATTCATCAGTGGTTCGACTCGTTACTCTAACGAAACAATCACGATGGAAGATGGTAACGAATACCCACTCATCCGTGTCGATGTATCTTCTGATTCGCACCCGTTCTACACAGGTCGCCAGAAATTCGCATCTGCGGACGGTCGTATCGAGCGCTTCAACAAGAAGTACCAACGTTAATCGTCAAGTTGTATGCACACCGCCTAGGGATTGCCCTTGGCGGTTTTTTGTTGTCCAAGCGAGGGTAAAGAGACGGAAGACTGACGTGAGGGGGCTTCCATGGAGTATATATTGATTAGCATTAGCCTGTTGGTTGGCGTGGGGATCGTCTCGCAATGGTTGGCGTGGCGCTACCAAATTCCGGCGATTATCGTCATGACGGTCGCCGGCGTGCTGGCCGGTCCAATCTTTGGTTTGTTTGAACCGCGAGAGTTGCTCGGTGATTTGTACAGCCCGATCATTTCGTTTGCGGTCGCGATCATATTATTTGAAGGAAGTTTAGGGCTTCATTTCAGCGAGATCAACCAATTCCGTCGTTCGATCGTCCGCATCGTGACAGCGGGTGTGACGTTGTCGTTCGTCGGGGCTTCGCTGTTGATTCAATACGTAGGAGGTCTCCATTGGGTCGTCGCTTGGACGATGGGAGCGCTATTCGTCGTCACCGGTCCGACGGTCGTCATCCCGTTGCTCAGGCAAGCCCATCTGAAAGATCGGGTCGGTGCCATCTTAAAGTGGGAAGGGATCATTGTCGATCCGGTCGGCGCGTTGCTCGGCTTGTTCGTGATTCGAATCGGCTACATCGTCTATGAAGGCATGGACTTGTGGATGCAACTGCTCTTTGCGGGAGCATGTCTCGTCGGTATCGGTCTCGGTTACGTGTTCGGTCACGTTTTGATGGGCTGGTTCGTAGGTGAGAAGATTCCACGTTACTTACGCGCCTCGGTGACGCTTTCGGCCGTCTTGATCTTATTCTCTTTGAGCGAGTTCATGATGCATGAAGTCGGTCTCCTTGCCGTGACGGCGATGGGCATGACGATGGCGAACACGAAACTTCGCGATGAACAGATCATCGAGGAACTGCAGTCGTTCAAGGAAGACATCTCGATCTTGCTGATCTCATCCGTGTTCATCTTGCTGACGGCGTCGCTGTCGCGTGAAGAACTATTGAATATCTTCCAGTGGCCATTGCTGTTGACGATTGCCGGCATCTTGTTTCTTGTTCGTCCGTTGGCGATTTACGTATCGACGGCCGGTGCGGGACTTCCGCTCAGAGAACGCGGATTTATCGGTTGGATTGCCCCGCGCGGCATCGTCGCGATGACGGTCGCAGGTTTTTTCGCGGAGGAAGTGGCCGGTCTCGGGATTGAGGATGCGTCACAGATGCTACCGCTCACGATCGGACTCGTCTTTACCTCGGTGACGTTGCACGGGCTGACGATTCGACCGCTCGCGCGCAAATTGAACTTGATTGATTATAAAAAAGAAGAGGAAGCGGAAGAATGAAGAGAAATCGGGACGGGATGATGTCGCTCCGATTTTTGTTAGAAGTCAACCCTTTTCCTATGACTGAAAGATGGTTATAATCGGAAAGCGATTAACGATGGAGAGGGCGAAGTAGAATGATGCATGTGACGAACCGTTACGGTTGGATTGAAGTGATTTGTGGCAGTATGTTTTCTGGGAAGTCGGAGGAATTGATCCGTCGTGTCCGTCGGGCGCACTATGGGAAGATCCCGGTTCAAGTGTTCAAACCGGCCATCGATGACCGCTACCACGAAGAGAACGTCGTCTCCCATAGCGGCAACTCGGTCGTGGCCGTCCCGACTCGAACGAGTCAAGATGTGTACGATGCGGTGCGCGAAGAGACGCAAGTCATCGCCATCGACGAGGTGCAGTTCTTTGATGAGGGGATCGTCGACGTCATCGAGCAGTTGGCGTCAGAAGACAAACGTGTCATCTGCGCCGGACTCGATATGGACTTCCGTGGCGAACCGTTCACGATGATGCCGGAGCTCTTGTCGCGTGCCGAGTTCGTCACGAAGCTGCAGGCAATCTGCCTGTCATGCGGCGCCCCGGCGTCTCGGACGCAGCGCTTGATCAACGGAGAACCGGCTCGCTTTGAGGACCCGGTCATCTTAGTCGGTGCCGCTGAGTCGTACGAACCGCGTTGCCGCCATTGTCATGACGTCCCGAACAAACCACGCCCGATCCGTCATACAGTAGCGGATTGAGGATTTTGTCGGTTCGCTCTAAGTATTCAATTTGTCGACGAACCGAGCTAGCTCGGTTCGTTTTTTGGTATAATGAAGAGAACGATTTGGTGAACAGAAAGGACGGATCATGATGTTTGACCGTTTAAGCGTTTTAGAAGAACGATATATGCAACTGAATGAGATGCTCGCTGACCCGGAAGTGCTCAGCGACTCGAATAAACTGCGTCAATATTCAAAAGAACAGTCTCAACTCGAGGAGACGGTACAAGCGTATCGACGCTATAAAGAGACGAGTACGGCCTACAAAGAAGCGAAATCGATGTTAGAAGACCGAACGCTCGAGTCCGATATGCGCGAACTCGCTAAAGAAGAGATGGCGCTGCTCGAACCAGTTGTGAAAGCGCTCGAAGCGAAGCTGCGCGTCCTGCTCATCCCGAAAGACCCGAACGACGACAAGAACGTCATCGTCGAGATTCGCGGGGCAGCCGGTGGCGACGAGGCGGCACTGTTTGCGGTCGACTTGTATAAGATGTACACCCGATTCGCGGAGCGTCAAAACTGGAAAGCCGAGCTGATCGACGCCAACTATACGGAACTCGGCGGCTTTAAAGAAGTGACGTTTTTGATCAACGGTGCCGGTGCCTACTCGAAACTGAAATTTGAGAATGGGGCACATCGTGTGCAACGCGTCCCGTCGACGGAGTCGGGTGGACGGATCCACACGTCGACAGCCACCGTCGCGGTCTTGCCGGAAGCGGAAGATGTCGAAGTGCATATCGATATGAAAGACGTCCGCGTCGACACGTTCACGTCGTCAGGGCCGGGTGGTCAATCGGTCAACACGACCCAGTCAGCCGTGCGGTTGACACACATCCCGTCAGGACTCGTCGTGTCATGCCAAGACGAGAAATCACAGCATAAAAACAAAGATCGGGCGATGAAAGTCTTGCGGGCCCGTCTGTATGACAAGATGCAGCGCGAACATCTCGAAGAACTGTCAGCGCAGCGGAAGTCGGCCGTCGGGACGGGCGACCGTTCGGAGCGGATCCGGACGTATAACTTCCCGCAAAGCCGCGTGACCGACCACCGCATCGGCCTCACGCTTCAAAAACTCGACCGGGTGCTCGCCGGGGAGCTTGAAGACATCATTGATGCGCTCGTCATGGAAGATCAGGCCGGCTTGATGGAGGGTATGGAGTGATGCGGGTTGCCGCAAGGTTGAAACAAGCGGAACGCATGCTCGTTGACGCGGGGCGTGACCCATCGACCGCCGAATGGTGGCTCATGCATGTGCTCGGCGTCGATCGAACTGGTCTGCTCGTCCGGCTTTCTGAAGAGTTGCCAGCTAACGATGAACTAACATTTCAGAAGGGGCTTGAGCGACTTCTAATTGGTGAACCTGTCCAACATTTGATCGGTTACGCTCCATTTTATGGCCGGACGTTTGAAGTGAACCGGGACGTACTTATCCCACGGCCGGAGACCGAAGAATTGATCGAATGGGTCGTCGAGCACGTTGGACCGATTGAAGACGATACGATCGTCGACGTCGGCACGGGCAGTGGTGCGATCGCCATCACGCTCAGTCTCGAGCTTGGTGTCCGCGTCCAAACGGTCGATATTTCCCGGGAAGCAATCGCGGTGGCAAAACGTAACGCGGAAGTGCTTCGGGCCGGTGTGACGTTTCATGAAGGGGATTGCCTCGGCCCGGTCGCCGACAATTCGATTCGGGTGCTCGTCTCAAATCCGCCTTACATCGAAGCTGATGAACTGCTCGATGAAACGGTCGCAGGGTACGAACCGCACCTCGCATTATTCGGGGGGGCGGACGGTCTCGAGTTCTACCGGAAAATCATCGCGGACTCAACACGCGTGCTACGTGCCGATTGGCAATTGATTGCGTTTGAAATCGGGTATAATCAAGGACAAGTTGTGAAATCGTACCTGTCCGAACGTTATCCTGAAGCAGAAACGGGTATTTTAAAAGATATAAACGGTAAAGACCGAATTGTCTACGCCGTGAGGGAAGGGATTGCGCATGGAAACGAAATGGATCAAGCCAACAGAAGTTGAGGAAGGGGTTCGTCTCTTGAAGATGGGCGAGGTGATCGCGATTCCGACAGAGACGGTGTACGGCCTCGCCGGGGATGCGACGAACGATATCGCCATCCGCAAGATTTTCGAGGCGAAAGGAAGACCATCGGACAACCCGCTCATCGTCCACGTGGCTACGGTCGAACAGGCCGAACATTTCGCGCAAACCATCCCGCCGGTAGCCAAACGCTTGATGGAAGCGTTTTGGCCCGGTGCCTTGACGATCATCTTACCGTCGAACGGTCGAGCGTCGTCACTCGTGACGGCCGGACTCGACTCGATCGGCCTCCGTATGCCGGACCATCCGGCCGCACTCGAACTCATCCGCACGTCCGGTCTCGGTCTCGCGGCGCCGAGTGCGAACCGTTCAGGACGACCGTCACCGACATCGGCCGAGCACGTGGCCGATGATTTGACCGGTCGGATCGCGGGTATTATGGATGGGGGACCGACAGGCATCGGCGTCGAGTCGACTGTGATCGACTGCACGACGGAACCGGTGACGATTTTGCGTCCCGGTGGCGTGACGAAAGAAGCGATCGAGGCCGTCATCGGGCCAGTCGCGCTCGATGCGAATTTAAGTGATGAAGCGGCCGCGCCCAGATCACCAGGAATGAAGTACACCCACTATGCCCCGAGCGCACCTTTGTATTTAGTTGATGGCGGACGCGATGACCTCGTCCGTACCATCACGATGCGGCAGGCGGCGGGCAAACGGATCGGCGCGCTCGTATTTGATGAAGCAACGACCCCGGCTGACGTCACGCTTTCTCTCGGTGACACGATGGAGATGGCGGCCCAGCGACTTTACGAGGCGTTGCGCAAATTCGATGAGACAGATGTAGAAGAGATTTACGTGAATCGGATTGAACCGACGGGAGTCGCCCTTGCCGTATATAATCGCTTGTATAAAGCGGCAGGCGGGAAAATTATCCGTCTAGAGGAAGAGGCTTAAGGACATGAGGAGGATCACGCGATGTCAATGAAACGCGTATTATTCATATGTAGTGGGAACACATGCCGAAGCCCGATGGCGATGGCCCTGCTCCGCTCGAAAGTGACGGGCGACGAATTTGATATTCGTTCGGCTGGAGTTCGGACAATGCAAGGGTTTGATGCCTCAGAAAACGCTCTTCAAGTATTACGTGAACGAGGGATTGAACTCGAACACGTGACGCAAACGTTCGATGACGTACTCGGACGTTGGGCAGACGTCATTTTGACGATGACGCGGGCACACCGCGAACAGATTCGGGATACGTATCCGGATTTGGCCGATCGTACGTTCACATTATATGAGTTCGTGACCGGACTCGAACGTGACATTAACGACCCGTTCGGAGGCTCGATGAACGTCTATCGCCAAGTCCGAAACGAACTCGAACCACTCGTCAATCGACTTGTGCTAAAATTGACGAATGACGGGTCAAAGGTGACGAAACCACCGAGACGCCTACCAAAGAAGACGGGGGAATGAACACATGAAAATTGCAATCGGCGCCGACCACGGCGGATTCAACTTGAAGAAAGACATTATCGGCTTATTAGAAGAGCTTGGACACGAGTATAAAGATTTCGGGACACACTCGGCCGAGTCGATCGATTATCCAGACGTAGCCATCCCGGTCGCTGAGGCTGTCGCTGCCGGCGAGTTCGACCGCGGCATCTTGATTTGCGGCACAGGCATCGGCATCGGCATCGCGGCGAACAAAGTTAAAGGGATCCGCGCAGCACTCGTTCACGACTCGTTCAGCGCCAAGGCGACACGTCAACATAACGACTCGAACATCATGACGATGGGCGAGCGTGTCGTCGGACCCGGGCTCGCGATTGACTTGGTGGCAACGTGGCTCGATACAGACTTCGAGGGCGGACGCCACTCGAACCGTGTCGACAAAATGAGCGCTTACGAAACGAAGTGACCGCGATGAAAGCTGAACTTTCGAACCTGCTGTTGGAGCTGCACGAACGCTTTCCGCTTGATGAAGACAAAATCCTCGTCATCGGCTGTTCGACGAGCGAAGTCATCGGCAAGACGATTGGGAAAGCCGGATCGATCGATGTGGCGTCGGAATTCATCGAAGCGTTCCTCGCGTTTCGCGACAAGACGGGCGTCCATCTGGCGTTTCAAGGGTGCGAGCACATTAACCGTGCCCTCACCGTCGAGCGTCGGACGCAGAAGCAGTTCGGTCTGACCGAAGTGACTGTCGTCCCGGTCCGCTCAGCGGGTGGGGCGATGGCGGAGAAAGCGTATGAGCGCCTCAACGCGCCGTGCGTAGTCGAAGCGATTCAAGCGGACGCTGGGATCGACATCGGCTCGACGCTGATCGGCATGCATTTAAAGCCGGTCGCGATCCCGGTCCGGTTATCGGCGAAACAGCTCGGCGAGGCGTACGTCACGTTCGCCGTCACGAGACCGAAATTGATCGGTGGCCCTCGGGCCCATTATCCAGCGAAATAACAGAGACAGCCGGTCATAGCGACCGGCTGTCTTTTGCGTTATACCTCTTCACTGAACAGATACGAGACGACCATCGGGAAACGCTCGCGCCAGGCGAGCTCGTTGTGTACGCCCTCTTCGATTGCCTCGAAGCGTAAGTGATCGACTTTGTCGCGGAGCAAGGCGTAGACGCGCTCGCTCGACTCGAGATACATCTCGTTCGTCGGCCCGTCCTCTGACGGCTGCTCGACTTCTTTACGGCCGACGTCCATATATAGGCGTTCGATACCTGTCAAATCACTCGACTCGATCAACTGCTCGAGTTCGGTCTGGTTGAACCAGAACGCTGACGACAGGGAAGCGACGCGTTGGAAGACATCCGGATAGACGCAAGCGGCATAAATTGAAATGAGGCCGCCCATCGAACTGCCGATCCTCCCGGTCTCGTCCGGTTTCGTCCGATATTCGGCGTCAATCATCGGCTTCAGCTCTTGGGCGACATATTCGATGTAGGCCGATCCTTGGCCGCCTAACGTCATGTCTCGGCCGTACAACGTTTCTCCGACGAACGGATTTTCCCAAGGGCCGTATTCGTCGAGTCGCATCTCACCCGGTGCGCTATCGATGGCGACGACGATCAAGTCGCGCTTTGAAGCGTCCAAATACTCCCCGACGCGCCAGCTCATATTGTAGCTCGCGTCCGCGTCGTCGAACGCGTTCTGTCCGTCGTGCATATAGAGCACCGAATAGCGTTTGTCCGTCAGCTCGTAGTCGTTCGGCGTATAAATCCGCACCGTCCGCTCGCGCTCGAACGGGGTGATCGTCACTTGTCTCGTCTCAATCATCATAATCCTCCTCTACTGTTCTTCTTCAATATCATACCCAACTTTACGCCCGATTATGACGATACCCAAAAAAACGAGCATATGGTACGATGGGGTTGTTGATTTTTAGACATTCAGAGGGGGTTTCAACATGGTAAACACGACGAAGTTGAAAGTGCAGGACGCGGAATTGTTTGAAGCGATGCAACACGAGCTCGCCCGTCAACGGGAGAACATTGAACTGATCGCCTCGGAGAACTTTGTCTCAGAAGCGGTCATGGAAGCGCAAGGCGGGGTTCTCACGAACAAATACGCCGAAGGTTACCCAGGTCGCCGTTACTACGGTGGTTGTGAGTTCGTCGACGTGGCCGAAAACTTGGCACGCGACCGGGCGAAGGAACTGTTCGGTGCAGAACACGCCAACGTCCAGCCGCATTCGGGTGCGCAAGCGAACATGGCCGTCTACTTCACGGTGCTTGAAGCGGGCGACACGGTGCTCGGCATGAACTTGTCGCACGGTGGCCATTTGACGCACGGAAGTCCGGTCAACTTCTCGGGCGTCCAGTACAACTTCGTCGAGTACGGTGTGGACAAAGACACAGAACACATCGACTATGACGTCGTCGCCGCCCTCGCGAAAGAACATAAACCAAAACTGATCGTCGCCGGAGCGTCAGCATACCCGCGGACGATCGATTTCGCCAAGTTCCGTGAAATCGCCGACAGCGTCGACGCCTATCTCATGGTCGATATGGCCCACATCGCCGGACTCGTCGCGGCCGGACTCCATCCGAACCCGGTCGAGCACGCGCACTTCGTGACGACGACGACGCACAAGACGCTTCGCGGCCCGCGCGGCGGGATGATCCTTTGTAAAGAAGAGTTCGCCAAAGCGATCGACAAGTCGATCTTCCCTGGTATTCAAGGCGGCCCGCTCATGCACGTCATCGCCGCGAAAGCGGTGGCGTTCGGAGAGGCGCTCCAACCTGAGTTTAAAGACTATCAGGCGCAAGTCATCAAAAACGCGCAAGTGCTCGCGCAAGGTTTAGAAGAAGAAGGGCTCCGCATCGTATCGGGCGGTACGGACAACCATCTCCTCCTCGTCGACCTTCGTGGCATCGACATTACCGGTAAAGCGGCCGAGCATGCGCTCGATGCGGCCGGTATCACGGTCAACAAGAACACGATCCCGTTCGACCCGGCGTCACCGTTCGTCACGAGCGGGATCCGTCTCGGGACGGCAGCGATGACGACACGCGGTTTGAAAGAAGACGATATGCGTGAAGTCGCCCGTCTGATTGGTCGTGTCCTGACAAACCATGAAGATGAAGCAGTACTCGCCGAGGCGCATGAAGACGTGCGTGCCTTGACGGCGAAATTCTCGCTCTATCCTGAACGAGGCTGACGAATGGACGCACGGACACTAGCAGAACGGGAACTTGCAGAACTGCCGCTCGTCGATATGACGGAATGGCTCATCCGAAAAGGAGAGCATGACCCGACGTTCCGTCTCGTCGCGAACGAGTTTGGCGTCGTGATGACCCTCCTTGACCATGGGTATTACGTCGAGGCGAGTGAACGAATTGTGCCGCTTCTCGGGATGAAAGTGCCGGCGGCTTTCCATCGGCTCGGACTCGCCCTCGAAATGAAAGCAAACGGAAAGAAGGCGGCCAAGCGCCGCTTTCGTTCGTTGTCGCCAGCCGTCATGCAGCATGCGGACCTCTCGCCATGGCGTACCGCCTTTAAATGGGATAAGAAGTGGCTCGGACTACCGGCTGTCGTCGCGTTGGCGCTTGTCGCCCTCGCGTTTTGGCCTGAAGCGACTCCACCCGCCGTACCGGTGGCTGAAGACGCGCCACGGGTCGAGACGGTGACCGAGGACGAGGCGCTCGCCAAACGGCTAGAAGAGCTCGAGCAAGAAGTCGCCCGTCTCGAGGAAGCGAACGAGGCGTTGCAGACGGAAGAAACGCCGGTCGAAGAGGAAGCGTCGGCGACACCGACACAGCAAGTCATTCCGCTTGCGGATGTCGAGACGCTCGTCCAAGACAAACGCTATAAAGAGGCGGACGCCCTCCTCGAAGGCACGCCGAAAGCCGGGCAAGAACAGGCCGTCGGTTTCTATCGCCTCCTCGTCGACAACAAGCTCGGGGAAGCGGAAGTTTCGGATTATGCGGCGTACGTCGAAACGTACCCGGCATCGGGCTACAAGACAGACGTCCTGTGGATGAAGGGCATCGCTGAGAAGAAGGCCGGGGACGAAGCGTACCGGACGACGCTCGCCGAAGTCGCCGCGATGGAAGGCACATATTGGGCACCGATTGCGAAATCGGTACTGGAAGATGAATGAGGTTGCGGCCATGCCGCAACCTTTTTCTCATCAAATTCTAATCTGGTTCACCAACGTTTCTCAACCCGCTCCCGTACAGTAAAGAAAAAGAAGTAGGGGGAGAGGCACATGCAACATAGTACAACAGGTAAATTCGCCCGATTCATGAAAGGCGCTATCATCGGGGCGCTCGCACTCACGTTGATGGCAGCGGGAGTGGCAGGATTTTTGATTTTCACGCTGACCGGGAACGCCTGGCTCGATCAAATCGTTCAATTCGGTACTGACGTGTCGTTCCAAGCGGAGGGAATCGAATCCTCGTTTGAACGCTTCAGCGACTCGATCGAGCTGCGCGTCGAACAGGCGATTCCAGAAGCGGTTCGTCCGTTTTTCGACTGATGAATCCGGGAACAGAATAAGGATGCGTCGGGCGGACTGCTCGGCGCTTTTTTTCAAGAAAGGATGAACTATATGCCGACAATCCTCGTCGTAGAAGACGATGCCAAAATTGCCAGACTGCTTGAACTTGAACTGGTGCACGCCGGTTATCAAGTCGAGGTCACCCACGACGGACGCAGCGGGCTTGAACGAGCGCTCGCCGGGGGCGTCGACTTGATGCTTTTAGACGTGATGCTTCCACAAATGAGCGGGCTCGAGGTCGTCCGTCGGGTGAAGGAAGAACAACCGTTGCTCCCGGTCTTGATGGTGACGGCGCGGGGCGACCGGTACGATAAAGTGAGCGGGCTCGACCTTGGGGCGGATGATTACATCACAAAGCCGTTCGAGATGGAGGAGCTGCTTGCCCGGATCCGTGCGTTTTTGCGGATGCGCCAGCACGTCCATGTCGATGCGACTGAACGTGTTTTGTCCTATGAGGGACTCACGGTCGACGTTAACCGGCATGAGGTGACGTGCGAGGGACAGAAAGTCGAGTTGACTCGTCGTGAATTCGATTTGATCGTCTATTTGCTCGAGCATCCGGAACGCGTGCTCACGCGCGACCAACTCGTCGAGCACGTCTGGGGTTTCGACTATTATGGGGACACGAACGTCGTCGACGTCTACGTGCGTTACTTACGGAAGAAACTCGGAGGTTCTTGGATTCAGACGGTACGAGGCGTCGGCTACATGCTGAAGCGTGGTGAGTGAGTATGAAATTACGGACGAAGATCGCCCTCGCGATGGCCGGGTTCATGCTGTTTTTGCTCATCACGTCGTTCGGGGTCGCCTGGGTCGTCTCGCGTCAGCAAATTGTCGACGCCCGCTATGACGTGCTCCGTCAAGCGCTCAGTCTGCTCGAGGAGGATGAGCGGAACCGTCAGGCCGTGCTGTCACTGCATGAGGACAGTATCGTCCTCGAGCGGCAGAGCAATGGCGATTGGGGCATCATCGGCGGACGAGCGGCAGACGGTTTGAGTTTTCCCATCAATTTTGGAGAGCCGGCACTGATCGATGACTGGTTCGTCATCGCTACGTCGAACGGTCTCGGTTTTGCCTTTCAAGACGCGGCGGTAAGTGAGACGTTACAGACGCTCGCGACGATCTTCCTCATCATTTTCCTGATCGCGGTGGCGATGACGTTCGTCGGCAGTTTATGGATCGTGCGCCAAGGACTCGATCCGCTCCGGCGGCTCGAGATGACGATGGGCCGGATCACGGAGTCGGGGACGCTCGAGACGATTGACGTCGGTCCGAATCAAGATGAGGTGTCGACGCTCGCGACCGGATTCAATCAGATGATTGCCCGTGTCGAAGGGTCGATGGAGCAACAACGCCGTTTCGTCGCGGATGTTTCACATGAACTCAAAACCCCGCTTACCGTCATCGAAGGGTACGCCAAGTTGCTCAGACGTTGGGGTCAACATGACCCCGTCGTACGCGACGAGGCGATCGATCATATTTTGACCGAGTCGAGACAGATGCGGGAGGACTTGATTGAACCGATGCTCGAACTGAGCCGCTTCGCCGCTTTAGAGGACATCGAAGTCGAACAGATCGACTTGAGCGACCTCGCGCTCCAACTCGAGGAACGATTCGAACGGTCGCACGGAAACCACGTCCCGATCGAAGCGGCAGGGAGTTGGACGGGACATCGCGACTCGTTGCAACGATTGATTGTCATCTTCATCGATAACAGCTTGAAGTACGCGACCGACACGAGCGTGACGATGACACCAAATCGGATTGAGGTGCGCGACCATGGGACGACTCTGACCGAGGAGGCGCGTGCGCGGTTGTTCGACCGGTTCTATCGGCTTGATGAAGCGCGCGACCGGAGCGGCAGCGGTCTCGGGCTGGCCATCGCCAAAGAAGTCGCCGATTTGAACGGCTGGAAGGTTGGAAGTTACGCGAACGCGCCGGACGGGAGCGTATTCTTCGTCACGAAATGAGGAAAGTTTCTCAGGCACTCATCATTTTCTAATGAAATCCTCGTGATGCTCTAACGTCAACGTTCTATGATGAAGGTGTAGAGACGGAACAGCACATGGAACGAGGAGGAAACATCATGAAATTACTTGGGTGGATTTTAGGGGTCGGCCTGGCCGTACTCGCTGTCGCGGGGATCGGGTTGTATATCGCGAACGACAAGACGGATACGGTCATCATCCCACGCGCCATTGATAGTGCCAATAGTGGAACCGACGACGCGAAAGACGACGCTGCGAAGGAAGCTGCCGCTACTTCCGAATCGAACTCATCTTCAAGTGACGTGCCCGTCCGTTCGGTCGACGATGACGACTATGAACTATACGGGACGCTCGTCAGCTTGTCAGATCAGGACGTGACGATCAGCTTCAGCGGAAAAGAATCGACGTACCCACTTGCGGCACGCCACGAGATCGATGACGACACCCCAAAAGCCGGTGACCGTGTCAAACTCGAGTTCAATCAAAACAATGAAGTGAAAGAAGTCGACCGGGAGAGCGACGACTTCGATATTTACGGTAGTTTCGTCAGCCTCTCAGCTCGAGACGTCGTCATTGAGCGTGACGGGAAGCAAGTGACGTACCCACTCGCCGCGCGCTATGAAGTCGATGATGAGATGCCAACAGCCGGTGATCGCGTCAAACTTGAATTGAACATGCAAGAGCAAGTCAAAGAGATCGAACGTGATGATGACCGTGACAGCGCAGACGATAGCGTTGATAGTGACGACGGTCGTGATGACGACAATTGATGAACGAACGGGTGCCCGCTGGAGGCACCCGTTTTTGATTCGTAATATTTCTGCAAACATAATCGATTCGTATCTTATGATATGATGGAGAGGGAATTTATGTCGATATAACATAATACAGATAACGACGATGTAGGGAGAGGGGAGACGAGTGATGAGACTGAGTTGGACTGCCCTGCTCGCCCTCTGTTACCTCAGCGGCTGCGGGTCAAAAGAAGAAATGAACGCCCTCGCGTTACGCCCGCTCGAAGCATACGCGACGAATCAAGATGAGCAGGTTCGCGTTTTACCGGAAACAGAGAAGCGACTGCTGGCGTATTGTCGACAACAAACGACGGAACGGCTCCCGTCACGCCGGGGCGAGGTGGCTGAAGTGACGTTCCGTCATCCGCTTTATGCAGAGCTCGGTAGCCAGACGATTAAGTATTGGGTGAGCGGCGACGACCGTTATTTGTCTTGTGCGAACAGCCACGAACAAATCGAGCGGACGTTCCAAATCGAACCCGTCCACGAATTCGAATCGCTCGTCTCGAGTGAACTAGTCGAGGTCGACGTCGGAGAGACGGTCACGTTTTATCCGGAGCCTGATGTCGCAAAAATTGTCAACTTGTTCCGGATCAATCAAGCGCATGAAACAATCGTCCCGGGATCGACATTCCGCTATCAGACGCCGGACAGCGGTTCGTTGTACGTGACGTATGAGGTGATGCGGAACGGACGGACGCTCGACCGGACGATCGAACCGGGGCTGTTCGTATTCGAGAGCGGGAAGAATGACGGATACGCTTTCCTTACGAAGTTAGCGGATGGTAGGGTCGCGCTACAGATGGGTACGGAATCGTCATGGGCCCGCACCGTTCTTCCGAGCGCCTTCACCGGAAAGTATGTATATACCGATTCGACAACTGATGCGTTCACGCTCGATCATTCAAAACGCCAACTGTTGAAACGAGTCGTGCTTTCTGAACAGCCGATTGAAGACGTAAGCGACGTCACCTCGCTCACATTGTCTAAACAATATGACGCGGTCATCGAAGTGTGGGGCAGTGTCAGACGGCCGATGACCACGAAGCTGATGAGTTCATCCGCTCGTTCGGTGAAGACGAAACTCGCCACGTACGAAACGAATGGGGAGACGTCATATCTCGATGGGCCGAATACGCAAGAACTGTTCAAACTACTGACGCATGTGACAGGCGGAACCAAGTCAGAAGCAGCCGTCCAACACGGGACACTCTCCTTGTACGAACACTTGCAAGAGCAACATTTCGAGGTTTGGGTCGAGCCTGGGAATCAACGTGTCCACCTCATCGACCTGACGACGAAACAAACGTACGCCATCGACCTGATGCGGCTCGAGGAATTGTTGAATCGATCGATTCGATATAATAGCTGAACTAGATGTATTACCCGCTTTATGACAAGATTATGTCATGAAGCGGTTTTTTGTCGTCAAATTGACACTATATTTTGCTGGAAAACTATCCTATAATTTTTTTTGCGAAGGTTCAACATTACATACATGAATCCGATACATCTATAAAACACACAGCACTAACCTTCTCGTCATCAAATTATGAAGAAAAGGGGGAACGGAGAGACACATCTCAATTCAACCATCATTGTCCGTCACCAAGTTTTGTCAGTCATCAGGAGAGGAATAGGTATTGAAATTGAAAAAGTTTATTATGTCTCTAACGGTAGTGTTGTTAATTGTTAGTCTGAACATGTCAAAAACGGGGGCGCAAACGATGAACCCACTCGACGGTGTGAAGAACTATCAAGTGTATTATGGTCACCCGACCGAAACGATCATCAAAGATATGCAAAACTATGATCTCGTCATCATCGAGCCGCTTCATTATACAAAAGCTCAAGTTGAACAGATCAAGTCACGCGGTACGAAAGTACTCGGTTATATTAGTGTCATGGAAGTCGCGACGTGGAACACCGGTCTCATGTCAAAACTTCAGTCAGGTGATTTCTTCACGCGTAACGGACAACGTGTCCACTACCCGGAATGGGATTCTTACTTGACGAACATCGCTTCACCGCACTTCCAAGGGCTCTTGCTCACGGAAATCCAAAACCAAGTCATCGCTAAAGGGATCGATGGCGTGTTCATGGATACGGTCGGCGATATCGACAACGAACATTTGAACAACCCGACCGTGCTCAAGCAGCAACGTGACGGTCTCGTCAACTTCTTGAAAGAAGCGCGTGCCCGTTACGGCAGCATCGCTATGGTCCAAAACTGGGGCTTTGACACACTCGAAACGTCGACAGCACCTTACGTCGATGGCATCATGTGGGAGAGCTTCAACGCTGACACGATCAAAAGCGACGCCTGGTCACAAAACATGATCAAAAAACTTCAAGCAGTCGACACGAAACATTCGGTCAAAACGCTCACGATCTCGACGCGTCAAAGTGCGGAAAGCCACAAACTTGCCGCTGACTCGAAGTTTATCCACTTCCACGAAGCAGACGCTTACGTGAACTGGAACGCAGGTCTTGTGACACGGACGAAAGACACTGCACCAACTCCGGCACCTGTCGTAGTAGCACCGACGACAGAGACGTCAACAGCAACAAAACCGGAAGCGACGAAGCCAGCGACGGAAACGTCGACTGCGCCAAAACCGGAAGCGACGAAGCCAGCGACGGAAACGTCGACTGCGCCAAAACCGGAAGCGACGAAGCCAGTAACGGAAACGTCGACTGCGCCAAAACCGGAAGCGACGAAGCCAGCGACGGAAACGTCGACTGCGCCAAAACCGGAAGCGACGAAGCCAGCGACAGAAACGTCGACTGCGCCAAAACCGGAAGCGACGAAGCCAGTAACGGAAACGTCGACTGCGCCAAAACCGACGACAGCGCCGACGAAGCCTGCTCCATCGACGAGCACGACAACGAAACCAGTCGAGCAAAAAGATTCGAAGCAAGCTGAGCCAAAGCAGAAAACAAAAAAAGAACTGAAAAAAGAGAAAAAGAAAGCGAAGAAGCACGCGAAAAAACATGCTGCTAAGCATGCCAAGTTCGTAAAGCACGAAAAAGCTAAAGGCAACATGTGTGCAAAAGTAAAGCACAAGACAGCCGGCTTTTTGAACTTCTTCAAATTCTAATCTAGAAGGCAGATCAACCCCAAGGTGTCAAACTGGCCCTTGGGGTTTCGTCTGACCTCTTCAAAAACGGAAGTTGACCCTACCTTTCTAAGAGAAGTTGGGGTACAATGCTCGAGAGAGATTTAGAGAGGAGTGAAGCAAAATGGGAAAAGTACACGTTTATGATCACCCATTGATTCAGCACAAGATGACGATTATGCGCAAAGTAGAGACGGGGACGAAGCAGTTCCGTGAACTCGTAGAAGAGGTTTCTTCACTCATGGCATATGAAATTACACGCGACCTTCCGCTTACTGATGTGGAGATTGAGACACCGGTCTCGGTATCGACACAAAAGATGATTGCCGGCAAGAAATTGGGAATCGTCCCAATTTTACGGGCAGGCCTCGGCATGGTGGATGGCTTCCTCAAAATGATGCCGAACGTCAAAGTCGGTCACATCGGTCTTTACCGTGACCCGGAGACGCTCGAGCCGCACGAATACTATCTCAAGTTGCCGACAGATATTACCGAGCGTGACTTCATCGTCGTCGACCCGATGCTTGCGACCGGCGGATCTGCAGCTGATGCCATCGCAGCCCTCAAAAAACACGGCGCGAAGTCGATCAAACTCGCTTGTCTCTGCGCAGCACCAGAAGGCGTCGAACGCGTTCAAGCCGAGCACCCAGACGTTGAAATCTATCTCGCCGCACTCGACGAGAAGTTGAACGAACATGGCTACATCGTGCCAGGACTCGGTGATGCAGGTGACCGTTTGTTCGGAACAAAATAAGCAAGACGGAAGGAGGTTCCAGTCGGATCCTCCTTTTTTGTGCGCTCAATCTGTCAAAACCGATCCAAAATAGTTGAGAAAATCGAAGCAACAGCCGATAGTGAAGACAGAAGTGAATGTCATCTGTTGAAATGAGGAAGAGAACGACCATGAGGCCTAAACTGTCACTTTTGCAAGCCTACCTGTTGATTGCGTTATTAGCGCTGTTTTTGACGAGTCTATGGAGCTACAGCGCTTTCCAAAATATCGAGCGGCAGAACGAGCGTATCGTCGAAGAGGCGATCCCGATCGCGAACGCGGCGTCTGAACTGTTCGCGCTCCTGCTCGATCAAGAGTTATCGGTCCGTGGCTATACATATAATCAAGATATGTTGTCGCTCCGACAATATAATGAGACGAAGTATGCTCTTGCTGAGACGATTCAAGTCATCCACGAGCTTGACCACCGCCATCCGATTATGCAGGAAATCATTCAAGGAGAGGCGCTTCCGCTCATTAATGAGATGGAGATATTTTATGAGTCACAGCTTGACCTCGTCGGTGCGGGTAAAATTGTGGAAGCGAATTCGCGGCGCTATAGCGGGATCGATTACATCAATCAATTCCGAGACGTTGACGCCGACATCCGGGAAGACATCGACAAGATCATTCAAGAGGCGTCACAGCGAAGTGTCAGTGCCTCAAATTCGGCTACGTGGGTGATTGTCATCGTCGTCGCGATCGCCATCCTCTTGTTGCTCGCATTCGTGCACACGTTTCGGCTCGAGCGCAGCAAGCAGGCGCTGATTTATCGGTCGCTTCATGACGCCTTGACCGGCGTTTGGAATCGTCGTGCCTTCGATGAAAAGCTCGAGCGGCTTTGGGATGAGGCGGAAGAATCAGGTACGGACGTCGCGCTCCTCCTGCTCGATATCGATGCGTTCAAACTGTATAACGATACGTACGGTCATTTGGCGGGAGACGCCTGTCTCGAACGGGTCGCAAAAGCCGTGGATAAAGCGGTCGGGGAAAATGGGATGGTCGCCCGCTATGGCGGCGAGGAGTTCGCGGTGTTACTTCGGCCACACCATGCCCGTCAGTCAAAAGAAGTCGCGGAGCGGATTCGCCAAGCGGTTCTTAAGCTGAACATTCTGCACGAAGCGTATCAGCCGCTTCGTAAAGTGAGCGTCAGCATCGGCGTCGCAGAACACATCCCGGGACTGGACGTCGAGAAGTCTGATTTGATCGAGGCGGCTGACCGAGCGCTCTATCAGGCGAAGCAAAGCGGGCGCAACCGCGTTTCGATGGGGAAAGCGATGTAGGCCGTTCGATTCGAGGCGTCGAAAACGACGGAAGTGATCACCAAACGGACAGACAAAATCCCGCCCTTTTCGAGGGGCGGGATTTCTGTCTTTATTCTTCGATTAAACCTTCAGAGACGAGGAAATCACGAGCCACTTTCTCAGGACGTTGTTTTTCGACGTCGGCGAGGTAGTTCAACTCTTGCATGGTTTCATCCGTGATTTTTCCACTGAGTAAGTTCAATACGGTGGCGAGCTCAGGATGTTCTGTGAGCGTTTCTTCACTGACGATTGGTACGGCGTAGTAAGGCGGGAAAAACTTTTTATCGTCTTCAAGGACGACAAGTTCAAATCGCTTTAATAAACCGTCAGTCGAGAAGCTGTCGATGGCGTCACTCTCATCGTTCATAAGTGCCGTATAACGAAGTCCGCCATCAACGGGCTTCACGTCTTGGAAATTAAACGGATAAGCTTCTTTTAACCCGAGATAGCCGTCTTCCCGGTTCGAGAATTCGATCGTGGGACCGAAGATGAGCTCGTCACTCACTGCGGCGAGATCAGACACGGTAGTTAGATTATACTTGTCTACAGCTTCTTGTTTGACGGCGATAGCATACGTATTGTTGAAGCCGATTGGGTCGAGCGTACGAATGTCAAAACGTTCCTGGACCTGCGACTGGACTTTTTCGTAGACGACTTCTGGATCGTTCTCGACTTCTTGTTTTAAGACATCGACGTAGAGCGTGCCCGTGTACTCGATATACGTGTCAATCTCGCCGGTACGAAGCGCATTAAACGCAACTTGTGTGCCACCGAGATTGAGTTGACGTTTCACTTCGAGGTCGGTTTTGTCTTCGATTAAATCGGCGACCATATTGCCGAGAATTAGCTGTTCAGTATAGTTTTTCGAGCCGACGACAATCGTATCGTCTTCACGGGTGAAGGCGAAGATCGAAACGGCGAGAAGCACGATGAACGTTGTCGCAATTATGATGAGCGGTTTGTTCACGTTCTTTGCGGAACGATGCTTTTTTTTCTTCACGCGGCCGTCTGCAAGAACGATTCCGTTCGGGGCGACTTTATACTCAATACGACTGACGATGAAGTCGATCAAGAGCGCAAGTAGGCCGGCCGGAATCGCACCTGCTAGAATCTGGTTGTTGTCGACTGTCTGGATGCCTGCAAAGACAAGATACCCTAGACCGCCGGCTCCGACGAATGCCGAGATTGTCATGAGACCGACGGCTGTAACCGCTGAAATCCGAATCCCAGCCATGATGATCGGGAGTGCGAGCGGAAGTTGAATCTTGCTTAGGATTTGACGGTCAGTGAGACCGATTCCTTTAGCGGACTCGAGCGTGTCACCTGGAATACTCGACAAACCCGTGTACGTGTTCTTCACAATCGGGAGAAGTGAGTACAAGACGACCATGATGATGGCCGGGGTAGACCCGATCCCGATAAACGGAATGAGAAAACCGAGCAGGGCGAGACTCGGTACAGCCTGGACGACACTCGTCAGACCGAGAACCGGTTTAGCGAATCGCGGCATCCGTAAAATTAGAATACCGAGCGGTACGCCAATGATTACCGCAAGCGAGACGGCGAAGACGGTCAGTTGTAAGTGCTCAAAGAGCAATGTACCGATTTGGTCGGTGTTGCTCGCAAAGTAATTTAAAAATGATTGGATTGTATTCATAGCGTTTCCTCCTCTTGCATGAATTGCTCACTGAGGACGGAAAGCAAACTGCTGCGTGTGATGAGTCCATTTAGCGTCGCCCCGGTGACGACCGGAAGATAGCCTTGATCACTCGTGTTCATAACATCTAAAATGTCGAGCAATGAATCTTCGCTTGAGACGAAAGCATAGTTCACGTTCATGACTTCCTCGAGTCGTTTTGTCTTATCTTGGATCCCGTGGACGTCTTTCAATTTAATGAGACCTTGTAGAACCTGCTCCCGGTCTGTGATAAGCAAACTGTCGACTTTGCGTGAGCGCATGATTTCAATCGCCTGCAAGACAGTGCGTTTCCCGCTGATTGAGACTGGGTCGGTGATCATGATGTCTTTCGCTTTGATGAATTCAGGGCTGTTCCAAATCCGGTTTTTGCCAATGAATGATTCGACGTACGCATCTTTTGGATTACGAAGAATCTGTTCCGGTGTATCGAACTGGACGATTTCCCCGTCGCGCATGATACAAATACGATCAGCTAATTTGATCGCCTCATCCATATCGTGGGTGACGAACACAATCGTTTTCTTGACTTCCTCTTGCAGGTTGAACAGCTCTTCTTGGAGATCGCTACGTGTTACGGGGTCGAGGGCACTGAACGGCTCGTCCATCAAGATGACCTTGGGATCGTTCATGAGGGCGCGGACGAAACCGATGCGTTGTTGCTGACCACCGCTCAATTCACTCGGATAGCGATCGATGAACTGCTCGGGTTCGAGGCCGACCATTCGAAGCAGTTGCTCGGTTCGAGCGTCCATATCCTGTTCAGCTTGTCCTTCGAGGCTGGCAATCAGCTGGATATTCTCACGAATCGTCATATGCGGGAATAGGCCCGTCTGTTGAATGACGTAGCCCATTTGGCGTCGTAGTTGAATCGGATCCATTTTCCGTGTGTCTTGACCGTCGACGATAATGGTTCCTTCCGTCGGCTCGACCAAGCGGTTAATCATTTTAAGCGACGTCGTTTTACCACAGCCGGAGGGGCCGATAAAGACGACGAGCTCTCCTTTGTTAATGGTGAGATTCATTTCCTTCAACACTGTTGTGTTTTTGAAGGACTTCATCACGTTTTTAAACTCAATCATGCATTCACCCTTTTCAATAATTATTTTTACATAACCTTATTTCCCCATTGTTGAAAGATTTTAAACGTTATTTCCAGAGAAAGTGTTTAACATTTTGTGAAACAGGGGAATATCCCTTGCGATTTAAACGGTGTTAAGAGCCAATCATAACACTTATAATGCGGGCGTCGGTTTATAAGTCGCGAAATTGATACATTTATTGATGGCACTTATATCTTGAACGTAGCCATTCCAACTGGTGCTAGCGTTGGGTTTTCAGCCGATGCGTGCTTGGGAATGGCGATGTGAGATTCATCACTGCAAAATTGTCGGAATCGCTCGACACGGCAAAAAGATAATCGGTATACTGATACAGGATAATGAAAACGATTTCAATACGAAATCAGCGTCCGTTTTAAAACCTTTTGTGAACGTGGGGCGGTTTACGTTGTATTTTCCAATACGCGGATGTATAACTGAACTATTCCTCATCTGATTCGGTTTGTGAAATATTATAAAGTTAACATTTTTATTTCACTGTTTTTTCACACTTATTTAAAATTTAGTGATTTTAATTTAGTTTGTGAAGTGCGTAAAAGCCTTGATATGACTCGGTTTAAAGCGCTTTTATAATTGTGAAATCAATTGACTTCTTATGCTATTTCCAGTACTCTGAACTTGTGTGACTTTTGATAGTCATGCGAGTGTAAATCGAAGAAGATGAAGTGCTGGCTGCCAGTTAGAAAGGGGGACTAGGATGACGAAAAAAGACAATCGTTACCTATCCTACGCCACGCTCGCCTCACAAATCTCGACCGCGCTCGCCGGACCGATCGTCATCGGTTATCTCGTCGGCCAATATGGAGCGAGACGTGAATTTTGGGGCACGTTTGGTTGGAATGTGTCGGTGTTTCTCGGAATGTTTATCGGGATCACCGCGCTCGTACTCACCCTTCGGAGTTTAATGACAGGAGAGGACGAATGAAGCTAGAACAAACGGAACTACAACAAGTGCAAGCAGACAGAAAAGCACAGCAAGAGTTGATGAAACGCTATACGAAGTGGTTTGTCGGATGGTTCGCCATTCTCCTCGTCGGAGCGCTCATCGTCCCTGTGTACAAACCGGTATTTCTCGGCTTGTTCCTGGGTGGGGTCGCCAGTCTGATCATTCTACATATGCAGAATCGCAGCGTCATTCGGATGTTTGACGTGATCGAACATGGGCGACGCCCGAAATCGCACGGGACTGTTTCAAGAATGGCAGTCGGTGCGTTAGCCGTGATAGTCGGTCTCTTCTATGAGGATCGAGTATCGCTGATTGCAGTGGTAACTGGTCTAATCGCCGGCCACATCATACAATTTGGCGAGTTCACACTTGCCCAGCTCAGCAGGAAAAGAGGTGAATACTAATGGGTCATGAGTTTCCCACATATTCTCTACAACTTGGAGACTATACGTTATATGGGAGCTGGACGAACGTCATTACGGTGCTAATCGCATCACTGCTCGTCTTTGCGTTCGCCGTTTGGGGAACACGACGCTTGGCCATGAAGCCGACAGGTAAGCAGAACTTGATGGAATTCTTCGCGGAATTCGTACGCGGGATTATCTCGAGTGCGATGGATTGGAAGACAGGAGGCCGCTTTATCGGGTTTGGGATGACGTTGATTTTGTTCATTCTGATTTCGAACTTGATGGGTCTGCCGTTCAACGTCATTTCCGGTCACTATCTATGGTTCAACTCACCGACGGCCGATCCTTACGTCACATTGGCATTGTCGACACTCGTCGTTGCAATGTCACACTATTACGGCGTGAAGCTACACGGTTTCAAGCACTATTCGGCGGAATTCGTGAAGCCGGTCTGGTTCTTATTGCCGATCAAGCTCATCGAGGAGTTCGCGAACACCTTGACGCTCGGTCTGCGTCTTTACGGTAACATCTTTGCCGGTGAAATCATGATTACCATCATCTTGGGACTCGCAATTACCGCACAAGGGGCACTTAACCCGCTTGGTGCTGTGTTCGCAATCCTGCCGATGATTTTATGGCAAGGTTTCTCAATCTTTATCGGGGTTATCCAATCCTACATTTTCCTGACGCTTGCAATGGTGTACATCGGGCATAAAGCTTCAGCCGAGCATTGATTCGGATAAGTTGGCCTCGCCAAAGCGTTGAACAAAAAAACTATTTACTTAACTTTTAGGAGGAACATACACAATGGAACAAATGAATCTTCTCGCAACAGCAATCGTTATCGGTCTCGGAGCACTCGCGGCTGGTATCGGTAACGGTCTCATCGTATACGGAACAGTACAAGGACAAGCACGTCAGCCAGAACTTAAAAACGAACTTCGTCAAACGATGTTCATCGGTATCGGTTTGGTTGAGGCCCTCCCGATCATCGGTGTGGCTGTCGGTTTCCTTCTCCTCAACTCTTGATTACGAGTTAACGAGAACAACAAACGGGGGAGCAAGTCTCCCTCACTTATTTAGTCAAGAGGAGGGTATGCATGGATACGATGATGATTGCAGCTGGTGCTGGTGGCGAAGGCCTCCGCATCCTGGATATGATCTTTACACTTTTCACATTCCTCGTACTCTTGGCCCTGTTGAAGAAATTTGCTTGGGGACCACTCCTTGGAATGATGAGACAGCGTGAAGAGTATGTAGCGAACGAAATCGAGCTTGCTGAAAAGAGCCGCAAAGACGCGGAGACATATGTCGTCGAACAACGTGACGCTTTAAGCGCCGCACGTACAGAATCAAAAGAGATGCTTGACTCAAGCCGTCGTCAAGCAGAAGCCGAACAAGCACGCTTGGTGGAGCAGGCGCGTTTGGAAGCCGAACAAATCAAGATCGAGGCTGGAAAAGCGATCGAGCGTGAGCGCGAGCTCGCGAAACAGTCGCTTCAAACCGAAGTCGTCACACAGGCGCTCTCGGCAGCACGCCACGTCCTTCAGTCAGACCTTAAAGGCGACGAAGTGAAACAACGTGCCCTCGTCACAGACTTCCTGTCTAAAGCGAAAGGCGCTAACTGATGAACATATCGTTAGCAAAACGCTATGCCAAAGCGCTCTTCGACTTAGCGCGGGAGCAAGGCACGCTCGACCAAGTCGAAGCGGAAGTGCGTCTGCTCGATGAAGTGCTCCACGCGACGCCTGAACTGGTGGATCTCTTAACGAATCCAGCAGTCAGCGACAGCGAGCTTGCACAGCTTTTAACACACAGCTTTGGTGATATGACAGAAATCGTGCTTAACACACTTCTCGTCATGGTCGAGAACGACCGTGCGAGCGAAGTTCGCGCGCTGCCGCGTTACGTCTTAGATTACATCAACGACTTCCGCGGCATCGCTGAAGGGTTCGTCATTAGTGCTTACCCGTTGTCGGCAGCAGAGCTGAAAGAAGTTGAACTCGTCTTCGGTCAGAAGATGAACAAGACGCTTCAATTGAAGAACGTCGTCGATGAACAGGTTATCGGTGGACTTCGCGTCCAGATCGGTTACACGACGTATGATGACACAATCGAAACTAAACTAACACGCCTTGAGCGTGAATTGTTGAATGCGTAAGAAATAGGGGTGAATTCAATGACGATCAAAGCTGAAGAAATCAGCGCCCTGCTAAAAGAGCGAATCGCTTCGTACGGTTCTGAAATCGAAGTTAGTGAGACAGGTACAGTCATTCAAGTAGGTGACGGTATCGCTCGTGCATTCGGACTCGATAACGTTATGGCAGGAGAACTCGTAGAGTTCTCAAACGGCATAATGGGCTTGGCGCAAAACTTAGAAGAAGGCAACGTCGGGATTATCATCCTCGGCGACTACAAAGGCATCAAAGAAGGCGACTCGGTTAAACGTACGGGCCGCATCATGGAAGTACCAGTCGGTGATGCGCTCCTCGGACGCGTCGTCAACCCGCTCGGACAACCGATCGACGGTCTTGGACCAATCGTGACGGACACATACAACCCGATCGAACGTAAAGCTTACGGCGTTATGGCCCGTAAGTCAGTTCACGAACCGCTCCAAACTGGGATCAAGGCGATTGACGCCCTCGTACCAATCGGTCGCGGTCAGCGTGAGCTCATCATCGGTGACCGTCAAACTGGTAAGACATCGGTCGCAATCGATGCGATCATCAACCAAAAAGAAGAAAACATGGTTTGTATCTACGTCGCAATCGGTCAGAAAGAATCAACTGTCCGTGGCGTAGTTGAGACGCTCCGTAAAAATGGTGCCCTCGATTACACAATCATCGTTTCGGCTTCGGCTTCACAGCCAGCCCCACTTCTTTACCTCGCGCCGTTTGCAGGGGTATCGATGGGTGAGTACTTCATGGACCGCGGACGACACGTCCTCGTCGTGTATGATGATCTCTCGAAACAAGCGGCAGCTTATCGTGAGCTCTCGCTGCTTCTCCGTCGTCCTCCAGGCCGCGAAGCCTACCCAGGTGACGTCTTCTACCTCCACTCACGCCTTCTTGAGCGTGCGGCGAAGTTGAACGACGAACTCGGTGGCGGCTCACTGACAGCTCTTCCGTTCATCGAGACACAAGCGTCGGATATCTCGGCTTACATCCCGACGAACGTTATCTCGATCACAGACGGTCAAATCTTCCTTCAGTCGGACCTCTTCTTCTCAGGGGTACGTCCCGCGATCAACGCCGGTCTCTCGGTATCGCGTGTAGGTGGTGCGGCTCAAGTGAAAGCGATGAAGAAAGTTGCCGGTACGCTCCGTCTTGACCTCGCGTCATACCGTGAGCTCGAGGCGTTCGCCCAGTTCGGGTCAGACCTCGACAAAGCGACACAAGCGAAGTTGAACCGTGGACAACGGACGGTTGAAGTCTTGAAGCAAGAATTGAACGCACCGCTCTCGGTCGACAAGCAAGTGTTCATCATCTACGCCCTCACGAAAGGTCATCTCGATGACGTCCCAGTCGAAGACATCCGTCGTTTCGAAAAAGACATGAACGCATGGCTCGACCAAAACCGTGCGGACCTCTGCCGTGAAATCCGTCAAACAGGAAACCTTCCTGCTGACGAGGCGATGGTCGATGCAATTGCGGAATTCAAAAAGACGTTCTCGCCATCGGTTTAATCCGGTGACGAGCGTCTATTAAGGTGGTGAATCGAAATGGCATCATTACGTGAGATCCAGATGCGGATCACCTCGACCCAAAGCACGAAGCAAATCACGAAAGCGATGAACATGGTGTCGGCCTCGAAATTGAACCGCGCTCAAGGGAGCAACGCCAACTTCAAGCCGTACATGACCAAGTTGCAAGAAGTCATCTCGTCGATTGCCGGCGGTACTTCAGGCGCAACACACCCGATGCTTCAAGTCCGTCCTGTCAAACGGACCGGCTACATCGTCATCACGTCGGACCGCGGACTTGCTGGTGGATACAACGCCAGCGTCCTTCGCGACGTGTACCGCGAGTTGAAAGCCAAACACGATTCGACAGACGAGTACCGTCTGTACGTGATCGGGAAGGTCGGCGTTCAGTTCTTCAAGACACGTAACATTCCGGTGTACAGTGCGATGACAGGACTTAACGACCAGCCAACATTCATTGAAGTCGCGGAGATCGTCAAACAGACGGTCGGCGCGTTCAGTGAAGGCGAGATCGATGAATTGAAGCTCTGCTTCAACTCGTTCATCTCTGTCATCAGCCAAGAAGTGAAGATGGATCGACTGCTTCCGCTTGGGAATATCGAACAGACCGCATCTAATGTGATGTATGAATACGAACCAGAAGAAGAAACGATCTTAGCAGCGCTCCTCCCGCGTTACGCGGAAGGGCTCATCTACGGCGCGCTTCTCGATGCGAAAGTATCGGAGCACGCGGCTCGGATGACGGCGATGGCGAACGCGACAGACAATGCGGATGATCTCATCCGCGGACTCAAGCTCAAGTTCAACCGCGCGCGCCAAGCGGCGATCACACAAGAAATCACAGAGATTGTCGGAGGTGCGGCTGCGCTTGAATAAGCGCACGCCCTCTAGATTGTAGGAGGCTAACACGATGAACGAATACGGCATGAAAGGCCGCGTAGTCGCAGTCATGGGCCCAGTTATCGACGTTAAGTTCGAGGACCACTTACCGAACATCTACAACGCCCTCAAAGTCACGTACGTGGCAGAGACGGCGCAAGATGTCAGTGTCGACTTGACGCTCGAGGTGGCGATTCACCTTGGGGATGACACGGTCCGTACGATTGCGATGGACTCAACGGACGGCGTTCGCCGCGGCATGGAAGTACTTGACTTAGGTTCACCGATTTCAGTACCAGTCGGAGAAGAGACGCTCGGTCGTGTCTTCAACGTACTTGGTAACCCAATCGACGATAAAGAATTTTCAACGACTGCACGTCGGGCACCGATTCACCGTCTCGCACCTACGTTCGATGAATTGTCGACAAATGTTGAGATCTTGGAAACAGGGATCAAAGTCGTCGACCTTCTCGCACCGTACATCAAAGGTGGTAAAATCGGCCTCTTCGGTGGTGCCGGTGTAGGTAAGACCGTCCTCATCCAGGAACTCATCAACAACATCGCGCAAGAGCACAGCGGGATTTCTGTATTCGCAGGAGTCGGTGAGCGTACGCGTGAAGGAAATGACTTGTTCCACGAGATGACGGAATCAGGCGTTATCAAGCAGACGGCGATGGTATTCGGTCAGATGAACGAGCCGCCGGGCGCACGTCTACGCGTTGCCTTGACGGGTCTCACGATGGCAGAATACTTCCGCGATGAGCAAGGACAAGACGTTCTTCTCTTCGTCGATAACATCTTCCGTTTCACACAGGCAGGTTCTGAAGTATCGGCCCTTCTCGGTCGGATGCCATCTGCCGTAGGTTACCAGCCGACACTCGCGACGGAAATGGGTATGCTTCAAGAGCGGATCACGTCGACAGCTAAAGGATCGGTCACATCGATCCAAGCGGTTTACGTACCAGCCGATGACTATACTGACCCGGCTCCAGCGACAACGTTCGCCCACCTTGATGCAACGACCAACCTTGAGCGTCGTCTCTCGGAGATGGGGATCTACCCAGCCGTTGACCCGCTCGCATCGACTTCACGTGCTCTCTCGCCTGACATCGTCGGACCTGAGCACTATGAAATCGCGCGTAACGTCCAGCAGACGCTTCAGCGTTACAAAGAGCTTCAAGATATCATCGCGATCCTCGGTATGGACGAGTTGTCTGAAGACGATAAGCTCACGGTTCACCGTGCCCGTCGGATTCAGTTCTTCTTGTCACAAAACTTCCACGTGGCTGAGCAGTTCACTGGCCAACAAGGTTCGTACGTACCAGTTAAAGAGACAGTCCGTGGCTTCAAAGAGATCCTCGATGGTAAACACGATGATCTTCCAGAAGACGCATTCCGTCTCGTTGGTCCAATCGAAGACGTCATCGAAAAAGCGAAGACGTTGGTCTAAGACCTACACGGAAGGGGGAAACTAGACGATGAATACTCTTCACGTCAACGTCGTCACCCCGGATGGTGCAGCCTACGAGGGCGAGGCACGAATGGTCGTCGCCAAATCGGTGACAGGTGAACTCGGTATCTTGCCGAAACACATCCCGATGGTGACGCCACTCGACGTCTCGGTCCTTAAACTGCGCCACGAAGATGGTGGACGCACGCTGATCGCACTCAGCGGCGGTTTCATGGAAGTTCGTCCCGATATGGTGACGATCTTAGCTGAAACGGCCGAAATGGCGGATAAGATTGACTACGACCGCGCCTCTGCGGCGAAATTCCGCGCCGAACGTCGCCTTCAAGATTCGAAGATTTCGGATACTGAATTCCGACGTGCGGAGCTGGCGCTCAAGAAAGCTGTCAACCGCTTGAGCATTCGCGATATTAAAGAATGATGAGCATCCTCTCTCACGTTTAAGTGAGGGCACTGAAAAACTTCAAATAATTTTGAGCAGAGGAGCGTCATCCCGGATGGGATGGCGCTCCTCTGCTTTCATTGCCCTTCAAGCCGCCCTGTCCGGCACGCCGCTTTCCTGGGGGCGGTCAGCGAGCCGCATCGCGACGATGTCGCTGCTGGGTCTCGCCTTGCCCGCTGTTCCCCCGGGAGTCGGCGTGCCCTCGGGGCGACGCTGTACGTCCTTGCCGTTTCGGACTAAACTGGCTATAACTACACATCCTGGAGGCGATCCCGATGATGCCAGACCTGCCGA
>NZ_SJUU01000006.1:0-185265 GCF_004337115.1 Exiguobacterium sp. SH3S3 | reverse complement strand
TCGGCAGGTCTGGCATCATCGGGATCGCCTCCAGGATGTGTAGTTATAGCCAGTTTAGTCCGAAACGGCAAGGACGTACAGCGTCGCCCCGAGGGCACGCCGACTCCCGGGGGAACAGCGGGCAAGGCGAGACCCAGCAGCGACATCGTCGCGATGCGGCTCGCTGACCGCCCCCAGGAAAGCGGCGTGCCGGACAGGGCGGCTCGAAGGGCAATGAAAGCAGATGAGCGTCATCCCATCCGGGACGACGCTCATCTGCTTAAAATCATTTGAAGTTTTTCAGTGCCCTCTCGCGCGAGGAATGGCGTTTTTTTGACTTAATGGATACCGCGCATATACTTTTTGATGACCGGGGCCAGCGCGAACAAGATCATGCTGAGCACGATCGCTACTCCGCCGATGATCCCGAAGTAGAGCATCTCGTTCTCTGGCGAGTAGAACCGGACGAGCTGGGCGTTGATCCCTTGTGCCGCCGCGTTCGACAAGAACCAAAGCGACATCGTCTGGGCCGAGAAGGCGGCCGGGGCGAGTTTCGTCGTCGCCGACAGACCGACCGGAGACAGACTGAGCTCACCGAGGACGATGATGAAGTAACTGAGGACGAGCCAGAGCGGATTGACGAGCGTGTCCGGTCCACCGAAGTAGGCCGGCAGCAAGATCACGAGGAAGCTCAAACCGGCGAACAAGATCCCGAAAGCGAACTTCGTCGGGATGCTCGGCTCACGATCACCGAGCCGCACCCATAACCAGGCGAACACAGGGGCGAGCAGGATGATGAACAACGGATTCAGTGATTGGAACCAGGCCGGCGACAGCGTGAACCCTAAAAATTCAAGATCGGTCCGCTTATCGGCATAGCTTGCCAAAATCGTCGCGCCCTGTTCTTGAATCGCCCAGAACATGACCGAGGCGATGAAGAGCGGGATGTAGGCGATGATGCGTGACCGCTCGACTTCTGTCGTTTTCGGGCTCCGGTACATGACGAGGAAGTAGATCGTCGGGATGGCGATCCCGAACACACCGACGAGTCCGATGAACGTGTTGATCGTGAACAAGCCTTGTGGGATCAGGATGGCCAGTAATCCTCCGATGAGGATGACGGCCAATGTCGTGTACTTGATCGCATTCTTCTTTTCAGACGCCGTCAACGGGTTCGGCACGTAAGACCCGGCGAGGCCGAGGTTGCCTTTTTTCGTGAGGACGAAGACGACGAGACCGATGAACATCCCGACCGCGGCGAGGGCGAAGCCCCAATGGAAGCCGTAGCTCTTTTGGACGCCGCCGACGATCAACGGCGAGATGAAGGCCCCGAGGTTGATCCCCATGTAGAAGATACTGAACCCGGCGTCACGGCGACGGTCCGTCTCGTGGTACAGGTCACCGACGATACTCGACACGTTCGGCTTCAACAGTCCGGTCCCGATGACGATGAGACCCATCGAGATGAACAAGAACGTGAGGCTGCCCGGGATCGACAAGACGATATGACCGAGCATGATGAACACACCACCGAAAAATACGGCCCGGGACGTCCCGAAGACGCGGTCGGCGAGCCATCCCCCGATGACTCCTGACATGTAGACGAGCGCGCCGTACACGGACATGATCGACAGGGCGACGTTCTGGTCGAGCCCGAGCCCGCCTTCCGATACCTCGTAATACATGTAGAAGACGAGGATGGCCCGCATCCCGTAATACGAGAAACGTTCCCAAAATTCAGTGAAGAACAACGTGAACAAGCCTTTCGGCTGTCCGAAAAATCCTTTTTGTGGAACACTGTCCACAATTTTCTGTTTATTGATCCTTTCCATGAAAGATCCCTCCTTGACCGTATTATCATAAGAAGAATCATTATGTTTGTAAAGGAAAAATGAAAGTGAAGTTCAAATTTTAACAGGTTTGAAACGAAACTAAAATCCACCTAAACCAAGTTGTTTAGGTGGATTGATGAACTAAGCAGTCTTTTGTTTAGCTTCTTCCGCGCTGACGTATCTCCCGAGGCGCCAATAGATGAAACCCGACAGACAACTCGCCGCCCCGACGAGGATGAGGGCGATGTGCCCGGCGCGCTGGTCGAGGAACAGGCTGGCCATGAGCGGCGCGGTCACACCGCCGATCAACCATTGGATGCTGGCGGCCCCGTTATAGGCACCGCGCATGTTCTCGGGGGCGATCATGGCGATGAACGTCTGTTGGACGGGCGACATGATCATCTCGCCGAGCGTATAGAACGCGTATACGGCGAGCAGGATACCGACGAGGACGAGGTATGGGGTGCCGAGCGTATAGAGGAGCCGCGGCACGACCGCGATCAACATCATCCCGATCCCGAAAATCGTCGCCCCGACCAGCATGACGTTGCCGAACGGTTTGCGCCCGAGTTTTGAGGCGATCGGGAATTGGAACAAGACGACCATGATGCCGTTCAAGGCGAGCAGATAGGCGAACGGGTTCTCGCGGTCGGTGAACGACGGCATCGACTCTTTCAAGAACAGCGGCAACATGCTCTCGATGAGCGAGAAGCCCATCGAGATGAAGACGCCGGCGAAGATGAAGACGAGAAAGACTTTGTCGTTGTAAAAGACGCGCAAGACGTCACGGTTCGACGGTGTGTCCTGCCCGGTCGTCTCTGGGAGCGACTCCCGGATGAAGCGTCCGAGAACGAGCGCATACAAGGCGAAGACGAACGCTGCCGTGAAGAAGATGTACTGTCGGTCGATGAACAAGACGGCACTGCCGAGCAGGGGACCGAACGCCGCGCCGATATTATGCCCCATCCGTAAGAGACCGAACGCCTCGTTCATCTGTTCCGGCTCGGTCACGTCGGCGACCATCGCGCTCGCTGCCGGGTGGAACAGCGAGTTCGTCAAACCGAGCATGGCGTTCAAGAGCAGGAGCGGCCAAAACGTTTCCGCGAAAGCGAAACCGATGAGGGCGACCGCATCACCGAGGATGGCGGTCATCATGACCGGCTTTCGGCCATACAGGTCGGCGAGACGTCCGCCGACGACCGAGCCGATGAGCGCCATGATCGGTCCGGTCGCCAAGATGACACCGACTTGGACGTAGCTGTCGAGCTTGTCGCTGTAATAGAGGACGAGGAACGGGGCGATCATGAACATCATGACACCGGTGATCGTCTCGCCGAGGAAGCGAATCCAAATGTTACGGTCGAGCCGTTTGAGTGATTGAATCATACGTTTCACCTGCTTCTACAAAATAAAAGGGACGAAGGATGCACGGAGGCATACTCGTCCCTACTTAACCTATGTACGCCTCGGAAGACAGGCGGGTGACTTCAGTTCATGAAACGGAAGACCCCGACCCGTCAGTATGAAATTGGATACGATGTGGCTGCGTCATGACTGACATGGCGGGTCCTCCTTTCTGAAAGTTTACTCTTCATTTCAACTGTATGACAGATTCTTGAAATGTGTCAACATATTTTGACTTGCGTCATAACAGTTCATTTAAATTCTTGCGGGTGAGCCGATAATCGATCAACCGGGACAAGACGACCTGAATCATCGCGGTCACGGGTACGCTGATGAACATCCCGACGAGGCCGAACAGGCTCCCCCCGATGATGATCGATGTGATGACCCAGAACGGGGTGATCCCGACGCTGTCGCCGAGAATTTTCGGGCCGAGCCAGAGTCCGTCGAACTGTTGCAGCAAGAAGATGAACAACAAGACGAGCAGGGCCGTGAACGGATCGTAGAAGTAGGTGATGATGAACGCCGGGATCATCCCTAAGAGCGGCCCGACGTATGGGATGAAGTTCAGCACCCCGATGATGACACCGAGCAAGAGCGCGTACGGCGCGCCGATGATCAAGAGCCCGATGACGGCCATCACGCCGATGATGAGACAGTCGAGCGACTTTCCGATGATGTAGCGTTTAAAGATATAGTCCATCTCTTGGAAGATGTCGATCGTCGTCTTCGCCGAGGCGACCGGGAACATCGCATACAGCAGACGTTTGAACATCCGGGCGAACACTTCCTTGTCTTTCAACAAGTAGATCGAGATGACGATCCCGATCAACAAGTTGATCAACGTCATCGTGAAGCTCGACACGTAACCGACCGAAGACACGACGGCCGTCTCGACCCATCCGGAATACCGCTCCTCGAACCGGTTCAAGTCGATGGCTTGGGCGATCGTCTCGTTGTATTCTCTCAAATACGTGTTGAATTGACCGAGGAAGCTATCGATTTGGCGAATATAAAACGGGAGCTCCTCGATGAGAGACGCGACACTCGAATAGATGCGAGGGAACAGCGTCACCGCTGACACGACAAGGATTCCGATGAACGTGACGTAGACGATCAACAAGCCTTGGTAGCGCTTCAAGTGGAACCGTTCTTCTATGTAGGACAGGACGGTGTTGAGGAGCAGCGCGATGGCGATTCCCATGATGATCGGCGTCAACAGCTGAAACGCATATTGCAGGACCCGAGAGATCGTGTCCGGCTCACTGATGACTTTCCATAGGACGAGCAGAATCAGCCCGATCACGCTTAACTTCCATATCAATTGACGGTTTAGTTCCAATGGTCTATCCCCTCATGCTGTAAATTTTGCAGAATAACGTTCATCTTTTACTATGAACGTTTTTTTACCGGGATTCAATAGCGGCAAGGAATTTTTGAAATAAGGATTGACAAGGTTGGTAACGTTTGGTTTACTAAATGACATATTACAGAAATTATCAATTGCATATAAAAACACTTTCTATCAAGAGAAGCGGAGGGACTGGCCCGATGAAGCTTCAGCAACAGATTGTTTCAATACTGTGCTAATTCCAGCAAGGTGACCTTGAGAGATGGAAAGGTGGTTGTTTGAATACGTCCGTATCTCGACACCCCTTTCCTCGGAAAGGGGTGTTTTTGCATAGGAGGACTATTCATGACAGACAGACGCTCGAAGTTACTTAAAACGTTACCACCCCAGCATTTCGTCGGACTCGCCGCTGAAGTCGCCGCACTCGAGCGTTCAGGCCGCGACGTCATCCGGCTCGGCCAAGGGACGCCCGACTTGCCGACACCAGCCCCGATCTGCGAGGCGTTGCAGACGGCCCTGCTCGACCCGGCGACACACCAATACGGCCCGTTCCGGGGACAGACGCGCCTGAAGCAAGCGGTCGCGACGTTCTACCAGACCGAATACGGCGTCGCGCTCGATGCCGAGACCGAAGTGGCCATCTTGATCGGCAGCAAGTCGGGACTCATCACGCTCCCGCAATGTGTGCTCGAGCCAGGTGACGGCATGTTGCTCCCGAACCCGGGCTACCCGGACTACATCTCGGGGGCGCGTCTCGCCGGTGCGGTCGTCCACGACCTCGTCCTCCGGGAAGAGAACGGTTATCTTCCTGATTATGAGACGCTCGATCCGCAGGGAGCGCGACTCATGTATTTGAACTACCCGAGCAATCCGACCGGTGCCGTCGCGTCGCCCGCGTTCTTTGACGACACGGTCCGGTTCGCGAATGCGCATGACCTCATGGTCGTCCACGACTTCGCCTACGGCAGCATCGGTTTCGACGGTCACGTCCCGCCGAGCTTCCTGCAGACGCCGGGAGCGAAAGACATCGGCATCGAGGTGTATACGATGTCGAAGGCGTTCAACATGTCCGGCTGGCGGGTCGCTTTCGCCGTCGGCAACCGCGACATCATCGAGGCGATCAACACGTATCAGGACCACGTCCATGTGAGCGTGTTCTCGGCCATCCAAGAGGCGGCCATCGCCGCGCTCGAGTCACCGCGTTCGCTCCGGGACGACTTGTCACGGTTGTATGAGGCCCGCCGCGACCGGCTCGTCGACGGGTTACGTCAGGCCGGATGGGACATCACGGCCCCGAGCGGCTCGTTCTTCGTCTGGGCGAAAGTGCCGGACGGGGACGCCAAATCGTTCTCGCATAAGCTGCTCCACGAGGCAGGGGTCGCCGTGACGCCGGGCTATTTCTTCGGCTCAGAAGGCGAGCGGTACGTCCGGTTCGGACTCGTCTCCGCCGAGCCGAAGATCGACGAGGCCGTCGAGCGGATCGAGAAACTGTTCGCGACGTATGAAGAGGTCCGGGCATGATCCGCCAAGCCGTGCTCGAGTACGACCATGCGGATGACGCGCTCGAGCGGCTCGATGAATTGATCGCTGGCCGTCGTGCTCACGTGCTGCGCGGCCAGAACGGTTTTGACGTCGTCAAGCGCGTCCTGCCAGCGATCACTGCCTATCCGACATCGCTGTTCCGTGGCGAATGCACGGACGCGGAGGTCGAACGGCTCCGTTTGAAGGATGTGGATGTCCTCCTTGCCGTCGGTGGGGGCAAGCTCGTCGATACGGCGAAACTCGTCGCTTACCGGCAAGGTGTCCCGCTGATCGTCATCCCGACGCTCGCCTCGAACTGTGCCGCCTTCACACCGCTCAGCGTCATCTATGACGAGCAGGGCGCCTATGACCGCTACGACGTGTTCCGCGTCGTCATCGAGCGGGTCATCGTCGACGCGAGGGTCGTGACGGACTCGCCGTACGACTACTTCCGAGCCGGCGTCATCGACACGGTCGCCAAGTTTTACGAGGCCCGCTATTTGAGCGGCGACAGTTCGGCTGATGCCGGCGTCAATACCGGTCTCGCCTTGGCCGAGCAATGCGGCCGGCTCGTCGAACTCGACTTGAGTGAGTCCAGTTTCACCGCGTATGGGCCAGAGACCCGGTTCGCGGTCGATCACATCCTTGCCGTCGGCGGTGCCGTCGGTGGTTTCGGGGACGCCGGGACACGCGTCGCCGTCGCCCACGCCGTCCACAACGCGCTCAGCCGCTTCGAGTCGACCCATCCGTTCTTACATGGCGACAAGGTCGGCTTCGGCCTCCTTGTCCAAGAACGGTTGCGTGGCTCGTCTGACGCCCCGTATTTAGAGGCGTGGCTCGCCAGGATCGGCGCGCCGACGTCACTTGAGACGCTCGGACTCGTTCCGGCCGACATCCCGCAACTGGTCGACGCGGTCCGGGCCGAGACTGAATTGCAACGCTCACCCGTCCCGCTCGATATTGACTATTTGAAAATAATTTTTGAAAATTCAGTATTTTCTGTTTACAAATAAAAGGATTAAAAGTAAGATGATAACAATTAAATAAGACCGATAGCTTATCAAGAGTGGTGGAGGGACTGGCCCTATGAAACCCGGCAACCAGATCGTAACGATCATGGTGCTAATTCCAACAGACGAAACGTCTGGGAGATGAGCGTGTCCGACTGTCTTTGACTTGTCGTGCCCGCCACTCTTTATGAGTAGCGGGCTTTTATTTTGGAGGAGGAATCATTCATGAACATCAAACAGAAAACAGTACTCGCAGGAACATCTCTACTCGCGGCCATCGCCTTGTCGGCGTGCGGCCAATCGGACGCGAGCGAAGCGCTCAGCACAGAATCCCTCACGATCGGCGTGACAGGCGGACCGCACCAGCAGATCGCCGAGAAAGTAAAAGAACTCGCAGCCGAGGATGGCCTCGAGCTCGACATCAAAGTGTTCAACGACTACAACACGCCGAACACGGCGCTCGACGAAGGCAGCCTTGACGTGAACAGTTACCAGACGCTGTCGTTCCTCGAGCTGCAGAAGTCGGACAAAGGCTATAAGATCGACGACGTGTTCAAGACGGTCGCTTTCCCGATGGGGCTCTATTCGGATAAGCTGACGGACATCAAGGAGTTGAAGGAAGGCGATAAAGTCGCCGTCCCGAACGACCCGGCGAACGAACTTCGGGCGCTGCGCCTGTATGAGACGGCCGGACTCATCACCTTGAAAGAAGGATTGACGGACAAGGCGACGAAACGTGACATCGCCGAGAACCCGCTCAACCTCGAATTCATCGAGCTCGAGGCGTCACAGCTCCCGACCCAGCTCCCGGAAGTCGCGCTCGCGGCCATCAACACGAACTTCGCGATGGGTGCCGGCCTATCGATCAATGAGGACGCCTTGTTCCATGAAGACACGGTCGACAACCCGTACCCGAACTACGTCGTCGTCCGTACCGACAACAAGGACGATGAAGTCGTCGAGACACTCAAATCTTACTACCACTCGGACGAGGTCCGGACGTTCATCGAAGAGACGTTCAACGGCTCGATCGTCCCAGCGTTTTAAGGAGGCACTATGATCGCACTCAAACAGATCTCAAAAACATTCACGGTAAACAAAGGGACCGTCACTGCGCTCGACGACGTCTCGCTGACGATTGAAAAGGGCGAGATCTTCGGCATCATCGGTCGGAGCGGCGCCGGCAAGAGCACGCTCATCCGCATGATCAATCTGCTCGAACGGCCGACGTCAGGTCAAGTCGAGATCGAAGGGCAAGACATCACGACGCTCGACAAAAAAGGGTTATCGAAGCTCCGTCACCGCATCGGGATGATCTTCCAGCACTATAACCTGTTGAAGACGGCGACCGTCGAAGACAACGTCGCCATCCCGCTCCGCCTAGAAGGACTCGATAAACGCTCGATCAGCGAGCGGGTCGACAAGTATCTCGACATCGTCGGACTGACCGATCACCGGAAACATTACCCGGAGCAACTCTCGGGCGGCCAGAAACAGCGCGTCGCCATCGCCCGGGCGTTGGCGCACGAGCCGGACATCCTGCTCAGCGACGAGGCGACGAGCGCGCTCGACCCGGAGACGACCGAGTCAATCCTCGATCTGTTGCTCGAGATCAACCGCGAGCTCGGTCTGACGATCTTCTTGATCACCCATGAGATGGAAGTCATCGAGCGGATCTGTGACCGGGTCGCCGTCATCGACGCCGGCAAGATCGTCGAGGAAGGCGACGTCCTCGACGTCTTCTCAGACCCGCAACATCCGACGACGCGCCGCTTCTTGAAAGCGAACCTCGACGTGCCGAAAGAAGTCGTCGACGTGTTGAGCTCGCACGGGACGCTCGTCAACTTGTCGTTCATCGGTCACCAGACCGAACAGGCCGTCCTCGCCGAGCTGACGAAACGGTTCGGCCTGCTGCCGAACATCATCGGGGGCGGGATCAAAAAGCTGAAAGGCGGTCTCGTCGGCAACTTGCTCGTCCATCTCGACGGGGACCAGGCACAGACCGACCAAGCCGTCCGCTACCTTGAAGCGAGCGGCGTCAAAGTGAAGGAGGTGACGAACCATGCTACAGTTTTGGGAAAATTGGGGTGACTTGATTTGGACGGGCACGATCCAGACGCTGACGATGACCAGCGTCGCGCTCGTCATCTCGACACTGATCGGCTTGCCGCTCGGGACGCTCCTCGTCTTGACGCGGCCGAATGGCCGGCTCGCGAACCGTTACTTTTACGGGGCATTGTCGAGCGTGATCAACGTCGTCCGCTCGATCCCGTTCATCATTCTGCTATTCTTCATCTTGCCGTTCACCCGTTTCATCATGGGGACGACGATCGGCGTCCAAGGCGTGCTGTTGCCGCTCATCGTCTTCACGGCGCCATACATCGCCCGTTTGATGGAGTCGGCACTGCTCGAAGTCGATCGCGGCGTCGTCGAGGCGTACGAGGCGATGGGCATCTCGACGCGGAAGATCATCTGGTACGTATTGATCCGTGAGGCGCGGTCGTCAATCGTGCTCGGTCTGACGATCGCGACGATCGGTCTGATCGGTGCGACGGCGATGGCGGGTCTCGTCGGTGCGGGTGGACTCGGCGATATCGCCTATCAGTACGGGCATCTCCGGTTCGAGCCGGAGGTCATGTACGTGACGATCTTCGTCTTGATCCTGCTCGTGCAGTCGATCCAATCATTCGGCAACCGTTTGGCGGCCCGACTAAAGAAAGCCTGACAAAAGAGCGTCGCAAAATTTGCGGCGCTCTTACTGTTTGTCTAATAGTCGTTTCAAGTCGGCGATCCGGTTATGCCGCGGGATGAACGTCCGGATTTCTTTCTCGCTGAACCCGATCTGGATCCGGTTGTCATCGACGACGATCGGACTCTTCAAGATCTGTGGATGCGTCGCGACAAAACTGTACAGTTCGCGGAGCGACATCTCGTCGAGCTGGTCGGCCGCTTGTTTGTAGACACTTTTTTGGACAGACAAGAGATCGGTCGTCCCGTTTTCGGTGAGCCGGAGCATCTCCTTGAACTCGGTGAACGACATTCCTTGGTCGGTCAATTTCTTCTCGATGAACGGGATATTCTGTTCGCGTAACCAATCGAGCGTCTTGCGGGAAGAACTGCAGCTTGTATGCGTGAATACGGTGACCGTCACGACAACCACTTCTCCTTTGCGTAAGTATGGACTCTTTTATTTTCTCTCATTACTACGAGTCGAACGCGGAATATGTTTCAAATCACATATACTTTTTCAAAACGACGATACGATTTGTTTCAGACTAGTTCGGGTACATGACGAGAGAGACAACAAACAAGGAGGGGCTTATATGTTTGATTATACGGTGAAGACGGATCAGTCGGTCGAAGCAGTGGTCGAGAAGTTGAAAGCGACGCTCAAGGACGAAGCGTTCGGCGTGCTGTGGGATTTCGACTTGAGTGATACGCTCAAAGAGAAAGGTGAAGCCATCGACGGGGACTATCGTATCCTCGAAGTGTGCAACCCGAAAGAGGCCAAGAAAGTCATCACGGCGCACCGGGAGGGTGGCTACTTCCTGCCCTGCAAGCTCGCCGTCTTCACAAAAGACGGGGCGACCCACGTCGGGATGCCGAAACCGACGAAACTGATCGAATTGATCGAGGACGAGTCGCTCCAGTCCATCGCACTGGATGTCGAGACGAGACTGACACGCGCCATCGACCGCAGTGTATGACACGTCGATACTTACCTCGTTCGCTTTATGCGAGCGGGGTATTTTTTTGTGCCCTACTCCACTAAGTAAGATAATGGTAAAATTGGAATGGGGTTAGATGAAAGGGGAAGTCGCTTTGAAAAAACAACTCATACCGGTCGCGCTGTCTTGCCTGCTTCTAGCGAGCTGTTCCCAAACTAAGACAGACGTCATCAAATTGGATTATATCGACGCACACTGGAGAGTCAGCGCCTATTCGGCCGACAATCACATCATTCTTGAAGAGGCACATGAGACGTTGAGCGCCTGTACTGGTCCATTGACGACCGATTTGTCGGGTGACTTGACGGTGCTCGATACGGTCGTCGCGGGACGAACGCCTATCTCGATGAGCGTGAACGATAATGCATATAAACGCGTCACGTACGTCAAAGGGGATCAATTTTACGCCGTCTGCCAAGACAGCATTTCAGAGCGTCTACGGGCGGAAGTCATTCCCTCGTTCCCGGACTATGTTGACACAGAAAACGGAATCCGGATTGAGTGTCTTCCGTCTGTACGTCCGGGCGACGAATTCGCAAAAGAGTCTCTACGTAACGAAGAAAATTTAAAGGACAACGGCAATGAAGTGACACCGTTCTTCGACTCGCTCATTCAATTCTCCCCCGCATTTCACGGTGAAATCGAAATTCGCGTCGCTGGACGGGCGATGTTGTTCCCGTTGCTAGCGTTCGAACCTGCGATGGTGGGATTGGGGCAGACCGACGTCGCGATCGGTTACAATGAAGCCGATGAAATGCCTTACATATTGCTGTCGTACGGAAACGGTTATTTTACGATGATCCCGCTAGAGATTTCTCCGGAGATCGACGAAAGCAAGTCTGCCTATCATGAGTTAAAAGTAGAGCGGATTCCGCTCGAAGGGGAGCTCGTACCTGGGACTCGTTATCCGGTCTACGAATTCACGTATGATAAAAACGGAGCACCCGTCATGGACATCGTGACGATCGAGTTCAATCAGAACGAGCTCGTCTCAGAAAACACTCCGGAAACAGATCAGGCGTCACAAGTAAATCCATGGCTCAATTTGGATGAGGAGCCAAACATTTATCTCCATAAAGAGCCTTTTGATGGCGTCGCCGTTCAGGAGTATCCTTTCATCTTGAACGCAGCCGGCATCAAAATGGACGATCTCGTTCAAGCGATCGACGCCGCAAAACCGTCAAAACGATCTGGGAACGAGGGTGAGTATAGATGGTTGACACTAATTGATGGATTGAAAGGTCAAGAGTTCAAGGTGACGTACAAACAGCGCTCGAAAAAGATGGACGTCTTCTTGACGGATAAACTAACCGATGAGACTTACAAACTGACGAGTGAAGGGGCCGAGACGTTCCTGTCCTACTTCCCAGAATTGAAGAGTGACGTCGATAAGTGAGTTAAGAAAGCGAGGACTGTTATGAAAAAGATAACGTTGCTGTGGATGGGCATGCTCATCTTGACAGCGGGCTGCTCAGAAAAGGCTGAAGTCGTCCGCTACGATCATATCGACGCCCATTGGCAAGCCGAGCGGATTTCGAGCGGGTCACGAGAAACAGACGTGGACGCCGAGGGTATCTTGAAACAATGTGAAGCAAGTAAGTTGCTGTCAACTATCGAAGGGGACCACTTCACCGTACTCGGGATGGCGTATGCGACCCGAATGCCGTTTATCGATAACGATGCGGAAGTATACGCCTTCAACGAAGTGTCATACGTCGAAGGGGATGCGGTCTATGCGTTCTGTAAATCGGATCAGTTAGAAGGGTATCGGGCTGTCGCGCTCGATACGCGCCCATCCTATTTAAAAGATAAGACGGGAGTCGAGTTCCCGCTACTGCCTACCATCGAATTGGCGTCACAAGAAGTGCGGGACGCGTTACATAAACCGGACGCTATTTATAATGATGGACAAGAAGTTCGCCCGTTTTTAGACACTCTCTATACGATTTCTCCAGGGTTCAATGGGGGCATCGAGTTCGGGATTGGAGATGGCGGCGTGTTCTTCCCATATTTTGATTTCGGCCCGTATCTCGCCAAGTTTGATAGTTACGTAGCAATTGGATACGACATCTCGACGAACATGCCTTATCTGCTATTGTCTCAAGACGGAATTAATTATGGGATGTACGCCTTGAGCGACAGCGATCTCGTTAACGGTGTGGACAGTCTATCCGTGCGATCACTGAGTAAAGGTGGCAAGATGGACTCAATGTCGCCGCTCTCGTTATATGAATTGACTTATGAGACGGAAGGACAGACAAAGACAACGACCGTCTCGATCCGATTCAAGAAGAGCCCACTCATCACCGAAACGGCGGATACCGATGCTGTTTCGATCGGTTATGTCCACAAATATATGTACGAACCCGGTGTCTCATTTAACTATCCGGATGCAGTCAGCATCAGGGGGCAAGGCTATGAACGGTTGACCGAGGCGCTCGAGACGGGGACACCTTCGACCAAAAGTGGGGAAGCGGGCGAGTACATGTATTTGACGCTGCTGAAAGGAAATCGTGGTCAACAGTTCGAGTTGAGTTACCACAAACGTTCGCAGAAGGTTGATGTCTTCGTGAAAGATATGGACACGGACGAACAGTTCAAGTTGTCGAGTGAAGGTGCGAAAATATTCCATGAACTTTTTCCCGGTGCCGTGGAGTAAGCAGAACGTTTGGTTTGATGAGACTTCGGCTGCAGCGACGATTGGCGGTGTCGATGAATCCGCCAATCGCGCGCAACTGACCGAAGAATCGACAACTACGTAGAAGCAAATCTTTTTACAAGATTAGCACCGTCAGTTTCACGAAAAGGTCGAATGGGACTCCTGTAAACGAGGAGTTCTTTTTTTGCGATTCATTGCCGGATGACCTGTGATGAAGTTGGTAAATACTTCAAACTCAAGATATTGACTTACTGTTAAAAACGGCGCTAGTCAGGACTTTTATCACAAGTTACACTTGAATTCGATTGTACTAACAAAGGAAAAATGTCCTGAAATAACTCAAATTATAAAGGTGGGAATTATCGGAATGATTGAAACGAGAGATGTCAGCCTATCGTCACCAGACGTGCTTCGCGCCATCGAAGCGAACATGGCGATGATTCGATTTGACCGCCAGCGCCGTGTCGTCGATGTGAACGACGCCTTCGCCAAGGCGATGAAATACAAACGCGATGAGATGGTCGGGATGCAGCACCATCTGTTCTGTACGCCGAACTTCGTCAACAGTACGGACTATCAAGCGTTTTGGAACAAGTTGTTCGACGGGTTCAGCTCGGCCGACAAGATCGAACGCATCGACGCCCGGGGCGACTCGATTTGGCTCGAGGCGACGTATATGCCAATCTATGAGGGGGATGACGTCATCGGTGTCGTCAAGATCGCCTCGGACATCACCGAGCGGCAACAGACGATCGAACGATACGCCCGCACGTTCCGTGACATGGCCGAGAATCTTGATGACCGGGCCCGCCGTGGCATGGAGGAGAGCCTACATTTGAAGCGGACGATTGAGCGGCTCGAGTCGGACGCATCGGTAAACTTGAAGACGCTCGGCAACCTTCAAGACCAAGCGGCAGAGATCACGAAAATCGCCAGTACGATCAAAGAGATCGCGGCCCAGACGAACCTGTTGTCACTGAACGCCGCCATCGAGGCGGCACGGGCAGGTGAACACGGCCTCGGCTTCAACGTCGTCGCGACCGAGGTCCGTAACTTGTCTCGTCTCGTCGAGCGCGCCGTCATCGAGGTCCGGGCCAACACCGAGGGGATGAACAAAGAGCTCGCCTCGATTGTCGACGGCGTCTCACGATCGAACGAAGACATTCATGCGAGTGTCAACATCATGGAAGCGACGCTCGAACGCTTCGGGAAGATCGAGCAGTCGGCCCAGTCATTGAACGGGACGGCCGAACAGTTCACTTCGGCGATCTGACGAAAAAACCAATTGAAGGAACCGCCACCGTCGTCGGTGGCGAGTCCACTCAATTGGTTTTTTTGACGATGAGCGTATGACCGTGTTGTCTCAACCACGCCATCACCCCATCGACGTCCGGATAAACAGAGGATAAAGTCGACCAAAACGATTTGGAGTGGTCGAAATGGACGAGATGTGTCCATTCGTGGGCGATGACATAATCCATCACTTCGATCGGCGCGAGCATGAGCCGGACGTTGATCGAGATCGTCCCGCGCGAGCTGCACGAGCCCCAGCGCGTCTTTTGATGGCCGATGCGGACTTTCGCAGCGCTCACCCCGAGCAGACGTTCATAGTAAGGTGCTCGCTTGGTGACATAAGTGAGCGCCTCGTCGCGGAGCCACGCCTCGTATGCGGCCCCTATCCTGGACTCGTCCCACCGGTCCGGGCACCGGAAAGCTGTCCCGTCGTAGTCGAAGGCGTCAACGGCGTTCGTGCGCACGAGCGGCACGGTCTCACCTCGATAACGGAGCCGGTCGTTCGGCAACGACGGGGTTTTAGGTAATGCCGCGAGCCGGTCGTTTATCCAGTCCGCATGCTGTTTTAAGATCGTCTCAACGACCCGGTTCGGCAACCGGGCCGGGATGCGGAGCTCGATTCCTTCGTTTGTTATGTAGAAAGCCGCTTTTTTTCGCCGTTTATGGCGGATGATACTTACGCTCATCGTTGTCACCTCCAAACACTGTTCTCGGTCGATTATAGCCGACGTCTCGAAAATCCGCCACGCTTTTGACGACCAGTGGCTTCAATTTTTGTTACAGTAGGGACAGGAGGGATCACTATGAAATCAATCTTACATCAACCGCTTGACCGGGTCGGCACCGACTCGGTGAAATGGGACGGCCTCGAGCGCTGGTTCCATGTGAAGTCTGACGTACTGCCGCTCTGGGTGGCCGATATCGATATCCGCACGGCACCTTCGATCTCGGAAGCGCTTGCGGCGCGTGCGGCGACAGGAGAGTTCGGCTATACGATGTTCGCGAAAGAAGCCCAGGAAGCCGTCAGCTCTTGGTACGGGCGGAGACACGGACTCGTCGTCACCCCCGAACATGTATTGTTCTCGAGCGGGGTCGTGCCCGGACTGACCCACATCGTCGAGGCGTTGACGAAGGAAGGGGACGGGATCGTCATCCAATCCCCGGTCTATCCACCATTCCATGAACTCGTGACCGGGTTGAAACGCGTTGTGCGTGACGCCCCGCTCAAACAAGTCGATGGCAAGTATGAGATGGATTTTGACGCCCTCGAACACGCAATGCGACAGGCGAAACTGTTTTTGCTCTGTTCACCGCATAATCCGGTCGGTCGCGTCTGGACAGAGTCCGAGCTCGCGCGCGTCGTCGAGTTGGCGAGAACGTACGACGTCATCATCGTCGCAGACGAGATCCATGCCGATCTGACGTATCCGTCGCAGCACCATACGGCGATCAACCGACTCGACGACCGGGGCATCACGGTGAGCGCCCCGTCGAAGGCGTTCAACATCGCCGGTTTGTTCGCGTCGTACATCATCTGTCCGGATGACGCCTGGCGCAAACGGATCATCCAAGTCCAAAACAAACACCACGTCCTACCGACACCGTTCGCCAATACGGCCATCATCGCCGCCTACACAGACGTCCGGGCGGAACGATGGCTCGACCAGCTGACGGCCGAGCTCGAGGAACAAGCCACCTATGTCGTCGAGCGCCTGAATGCCGAGTTACCCCGGCTGACGTGCTTCATGCCGGAGGCGAGTTACTTGTTATGGATCGATTTCGCCGCGCTCGGCCTTGAGCCCGAAGCTCGGAAGAAATGGCTCCACGAGGAAGTGCGGGTCTTCTTGTCACCGGGTGTTCCGTTCGGGGCATCGGCGTCGACGTTCGAGCGTCTCAATTTCGGTACATCCCGGACGATCGTTGACGAGGCGCTCGGACGGATCAAGACCCATTCCGACGGAAAAGCGTTTGTATGAAACGAGAAACGGGAAAAATTTCAGAACGAGTCAGTCAAGATGACGTGGCGACAGAAAGCGAGTGAGGCAGATGGAGACGATCAATTGGAAGAAGAAGATGGAGGAGCAGCTGAGGCGTAGCGGGTTTACGCTAGAGGTTGAGAATATGGCCAACATCGGAATGACGGAGATCCACGCGTCCTCGTCGCCGTTGATCTCTTATCCGCTCCGCATCCGGCTGTATGTGCGCATGGGCTGGCTCATGTGTACCGTCGATGCGACGACGGTCGACCGGAGCGAGGACCACCCGTTGTTCGAGCGGATGATCGCAGCGGTGTTTGAACGGATCGTCCGGCATCTCTACCACGCCTACGATCTCCACATCTTGACCTATATCGGGAACACCGGCAACTATATCGCCCCGAAAGACTCGGATACGGGGGAGATCGTCCGATTGCTCGCCCAAATCTGGAACGACCGCTCGTACTTGCATCTCGAGACGTATGAGGAGTTCCCGGCGCTATACGCGACACCGCCTTGGGCGCATCAGGCGTACGCCATCGAGAGCACGGACGACGAGTGGATCATCTACGCGGGGCGCAGCGGCCGTCAAGCGACCGACTACCGGGCCGACGGGGTCGAACTGCGCCCCCACCGTCTCGCCGAAGGGGACCTGTTCTTCCCGGTCGACCGGATCTCGAAACAGCACGGACCGTTGGCGCTCGCCGAATGGCTCCGGCTCGAGCGCAGGGAAGTCGAAGACTTCATGCTCGCGTTCATGCGAACGATCCGGAAGTTCGACCCGTCGTTCGGGTTCGCCTGGGGCGGGACGGACACGTTCTTCCACGGCGTACCGGTCGAACCGTACGCCCAAGTGCTTCGGCTCGAGAGCGGGAAGCGCCGTTACCGGGTCATGAACAACTCGGCGAAGCGGCTGTTCGCAGTCGCCGACGACCCGGTCGTTTGTCTGAAAGAAGTCGAGCAGACGTTGCGCACGGTCCGTTTGCCCGAGAACCGGGTCTCGGCCCTCGGACAGCTCGTCATGGGAGTGTGGCAGCAGTTCGAGTCCGATGAGTCGACCTATATTCAAGAAGTCGCTTATCGCGGCATATCCAAGTTTCAAATCGAAGAGAAGATCGGCCACGCGCTTGCGAACCAGCAACGGATCCGCTGGGTCGAGAAGGCAGACTCTCACCAGTCGATCATCGAGTACGCCCATCTTCGGATCTCGTTCCCGAAACGTCCTCCCGGTATCGTCACCGTCGAACCGATCGAATCCACTTATGAAAGAGGTGCTCTATGAGAATCGTCGATGCACGCGCCATGTCAATCAGCCACGAAGACTTGATCGCCGTCACCGAGTCGTCCGTGTACTACCGTGAGAAGACGGGGGAGACGAGCTTTTCCATCTTTCGGTACGATGAAGCGGATGGCACCATCACGCAAATCAATCGCCGCGTCTTCGAAGACTATGGCATATCAAAACTGTTCATCAGCGCCGACCGTGTCTACTTTTTGAACGAGACCCCGGACCGGACCGGGGTCGTGAGCACGGAACTGATCGCGTTCGACTATCGTACAGGTGATGAAGAAGTGCTGACGACGTTCGAGAAACGGGGCAACAGCACGTTATATTGGGTGCTCGCCGACCGTTATTTCCTCTTTTTGACGAGTTTCAAGGCGACGGACGAGGCGTGGCTGTTCGACGCCGAGACGTCCCGCGAAGAACGTATCCGTGACGAGCGGCTCGTCGGCCATGCCGGGCGCTTCCGTGAACTGTATTTGTTCACGACAGAGCTCGAAGGTGTGTCTTACATCGTATGTAACGCACGGTTGGACGAGTTTGATTACTATGACGCGCTCGAATCGGGACGCATCTCACCCGATGACCCGATCGACCATTCCGAAGCGATTCTCATCTGTCCGCTCGACGAGGCGGTCGAGGCCGTTTGGTCGAAAGCGGACGAAATCCCGTTCGATGATTTGATCCGGTTGCAAGGGGAGGGGGACACGGTCCAGTATCTCGGGGAGCGTGACAAAAAACTCCGGTTTGCGGCGTTCATCGACGCAGCCAATGAGGAGACGGTGTACGAACTGGCGGCACCGGACGTCCTGCACGAGCTCGCCGTCGTCGACTGGGGTGCCTATGAACCAATCGATTTCACGTATGACGACGTCAGTTCGACCATCTTCATCAAGGTCGAAGAATCGAGGGAGCATACGGAGTTGATCGATGCGACGACCGGGGCGAGATTTTTGGACACGGCACCGTTCGAACGGGTGCTCGACGCGAACTACTTCATCCACGAATCGGCCGATGGGCGCAACGGCGGGGTCAGCATCTTCAACTTGGAGGCGAACGAGCGACAGGCGTTCGAAGACGCTTATTATACGGTACTCGACGAGACGATCGTCATCTTGTCGACGAAACAACTATAAAAGCACGGCCCTCGATTCGTAGAGGGCCGTGCTTTTATAGTATGGTTTACATAACATATTATCGTAAACCAGATAGCGCTTGTTTTTTCTTCTCGTCACCGATATGGGCATAGACTTGCGTCGTCGCCACCGACTCGTGACCGAGCAGTTGTTGGATCGTCAAGACGTCGACCCCGCTCATCGCCAACCGGGAAGCGAACGTGTGGCGAAGTTTGTGGGGCGTGACCTGCTTGTGGGTCAAGAACGGGAGGTACGGTTTCAACCGGTCGATATGTCCTTTGAGCAGGTGTTGCACCGTCCTGACCGAGATGCGTCTTCCTTTCTCGGAACGGAACAGCGGCCCGGTCCCGTCTTGACGATGGTCAAGCAGCAACGGCTCGAGCGTGGAGGCGAGCGGGATGACCCGCTCTTTGTTCCCCTTCCCGATGACACGGATCGTCCCGGTCGCGAGGTCGATGTCGCTCCAGTCGAGCCCGACGAGTTCGGAGACGCGCATCCCGGTCAGTCCGAGCAGCTGGATGATCAGAAAATCACGGTCGCGGTTCCGTTCGTACCAGCTCGCCTCGCGGTCGGACATGCCGACGTTGCTGCGGACGAGCGTCGAGAAGTCGAGCCACTCATGTTCCGTCAAATAGACCGGGTTCCGTTTGGCGCGCTTTGGACGCTCGACCGCTTGGAATGGGTTGTGTGACGCGATCCCGGACTCGATCAAGAAGTTGAACAACGACTGCATCGTCGACAACTTTCGGTTGATGACGCTCGGGGCGTTGTCGAGCTCGAGCGCGAGATAGGACGCGTAGGCATCCGCGCCCGCATAATCGAGTTCGACGAACGAGGCGAGGTCGACCGTGGTTGGGTCGACCTCGGATGCGCTCGCGGCCTCGACCCACCGGAAGAAGTCGAAGAAATCGTATAAGTACCGCTGGGCGGTCTGTTCTGAATAGTGTTTCGCGGCCAAATGGTTCAAGAAACGTTGGATGAAGCCGGGCATGCGCTCGTATCCGTTCAGCTTGAAACGCTGCGTCGTGACACGTGCCGGCGCTTGCCCGAGCTGGCGGAATATACTCAAAAAATCTCTCCTTTTGTTAACTGATCGATGTGACGATCCGGTCCTTGCCGGCCTGTTTCCCGGCCCGGAGGCGGTCGTCTGCTTCTTTGACGAGTGTGTCGACGGCCTCTAATCCGTCGCGGCACGAGACGCCGAACGTCATCGTGACGCTGAGGCGACGCCCGTCATAGATCGTCTCGGTCGTCTTGATCCGTTCCCGGAGGCAGTCGAGCGTCTGTGCGACCTCATCTGCTGTCTGATTGCTCAAAAACAGCAAGAACTCTTCTCCGCCCCAACGGACACAGATCCCGTCGGTCCGCTCGAGGGCAGCGGCGACTTGTTTGAGGACGAGGTCGCCACAATCATGGCCGTGGCGCTCGTTGAACGCTTTGAAGTGGTCAATATCGGCGAGTGCGACGGCATATGGGCGGCCGTCTGCGACGGCTTCCATGACGGCTTGCTCGATTCGTTGATAGCCGGTCATCCGGTTATATAGCCCGGTCAATCCGTCCCGTGAAGCGAGGACGTTCAATCGTTCGTTCGACCGTTCTAACTCGGTCGTCACCTCGACGACCGAGTTCTCGAACACGAACGTCAGCCCGGCGATGAGTGCGATCGTCGACAGCAGACAAGTCAGCCCGATCACTTGCTCGATCATGGGGGCGAGCGGCTGTGTCCCGACCGTGACGTTCAAGTAGAGGAAGCTGTAGATCGCCATCGCGAGTCCGGTCGACATGATACGGACCAAGCGACTGACGTTCGGCATGAAGAACACCCCGTACGCCACCATGATGATAAAGTAATGGACGTTCGCGCCCCACCCGAGGACGATCGTCGAGATGATGGCGTTATAGACGACTTCGACGAACAGTCCGGTAAAGAATATCCGGTAGTACCGTTTATGTACGAAATAGAATGAGAGCGTGTAATAAAGAACGCTGAACACGTTCGACCAGGCGAGCACCATGACGTCGAGCCGCCAAAATGTGATCAGGAACACGACATGGATGAGCCATGCGAGCGCGTTCCCGTAAAAAGTGATGCGGTAATTATACAGTGTACCGCGACGTTCCTCATAGGCAGTCCCCACGTGAACACCTCCTCGTTCCAGTATACCGAAACGGTAAGGATTTGCCTACGCCTGTTCATGAATCAAGTCAATCCACTCTCTGTAAACGTTGATTTAAGGACGTTATAATTGCGTGAAATAGATATTTCACGCAAGGTTTATAGAAGCGTCGTTTGATTCGTTAAAACAGACATGGTGGCATCGTTCGATTTAAAAGCGAATCAACAGGGTGACAATATATTATTATGTAAACCACTATGAGGGATATAAACTTTTGTTTCGACAGCCGTTCATCCGTTAAGCGAAAATAAAGCTTGAAACAGGGAACGAGGTAACGTTACACTGAGAACGTAAACAAAAGGGGGATTTCAGGATGGACGACCAACGTTTGAAACAACATCTCGCTGAAGCGAAGACGATCGCTGTCGTCGGTGTGTCATCGAACCCGAACAAGACCGCCAACCAGATTGCGGAGTATTTGCTCCTGCAAGGGTATACGGTCATCCCTGTCAATCCGACGCTCGAGACGTGGAACGGCCGCAAGGTGTATCCGACGGTCGAGAGCATCCCGGGACGAATCGATATCGTCGACGTGTTTCGCCGGAGCGAATATTTGGCCGGCGTTGCCGAGGACGCGGTCCGTCATGGGGATGTCGGACTCGTCTTTAACCAGCTCGGTCTGTCGAGCAAGGACGCCGAACGAATCGTTCATGCTGCCGGACTTGACTACATCGAGAACCGGTGTATTTACGTCGAGCACGCTCGACTCCTCGGCTGAGACCTGCCCCTGCGGCAGGTCTACTTTTTTTCACGCGTCGACGACGCGGGGAGGAAGGCTTGCCAGAATCCCGAAACAGCTATACAATTAGGTATGAAAAACGAACATGTGTTCGAAGATGAGGTGACTGACATGTCAACAAAACTATTTAATTATAATGAAGACGCCATCCAAGTGCTTGAAGGGCTCGCTGCCGTTCGGAAACGACCAGGGATGTATATCGGCTCGACCGACCATCGCGGGCTGCACCATCTCGTCTACGAGATCGTCGACAACGCGATCGACGAGGCGCTCGGCGGTTTCGGTGACCAGATCGATGTGACGATCCATAAAGACGATGCCATCACGGTCCGTGACCACGGACGTGGTATGCCGACCGGGATGCACGCCTCGGGAAAACCGACGCCGGAGGTCATCTTCACGGTCCTCCATGCCGGCGGAAAGTTCGGCCAAGGCGGCTACAAGACGTCAGGCGGACTGCACGGGGTCGGCGCCTCGGTCGTCAACGCGCTCTCGAGCAAGCTGCTCGTCACGATCTATCGCGACGGCAAGGTGTTCGAGCAGACGTTCGCTGACGGCGGTGTGCCACAGACGACGCTCCTCGAGACGGGGAAAGCCCGCCAGACCGGGACGAGCGTCTACTTCAAGCCGGACACAAGCATCTTCTCGACGACGACGTATAACTACGACACGCTCGCCGAACGGCTCCGAGAGTCGGCTTTCCTATTGAAAGGGTTGACGATCACGTTGACCGACGAACGCTCGGACAAGCAAGAGACGTTCCATTACGAGAACGGGATCGCCGAGTTCGTCCACTATTTGAATGACGACAAGGCGACGCTCCACCCGACCGTCTACTTCGAAGGGACCGAGAACGACATCGAGCTCGAACTCGCCTTCCAGTTCACGGACGCCTACTCGGAGAACGTGTTGTCGTTCGTCAACAACGTCCGCACCCGGGACGGCGGGACGCATGAAGTCGGCGCCAAGACGGCGATGACCCGGATCATGAACGAGTACGCCCGCAAAAACGGCTTGTTGAAAGAAAAAGACAAGAACCTCGACGGCGGCGACGTCCGTGAAGGGTTGACGCTCATCGTCTCGGTCCGGATCCCGGAGGAGTTCCTCCAGTTCGAGGGACAGACGAAGTCGAAACTCGGCTCGCCTGAAGCCCGTGCCAGCGCAGACGCCGTCATGGCCAAGCAGCTGACGATCTTCCTCGAGGAGAACCCGCAGATGGCGACGATGCTCATCAAGAAAGCGATCCGCGCGGCCCAGGCCCGTGAAGCGGCCCGGAAAGCGCGTGAAGAGGCGCGTAACGGCAAGAAAAAGAAACGTTCGAGCATCTTGAACGGGAAACTGACGCCGGCGACATCAAAAAACGCCGCCAAGAACGAGCTGTTCCTCGTCGAGGGGGACTCGGCCGGCGGTTCGGCCAAGCAAGGCCGTGACCGGACGATCCAGGCGATCTTGCCGCTCCGCGGGAAGGTCATCAACTCGGAGAAGTCGAAACTCAATGACATCATGAAAAATGAGGAGATCAACACGATCATCCACGCGATCGGCGCCGGGGTCGGACACGATTTCGATCTCAGTGACTGCAACTTCGACAAAGTCATCATCATGACCGATGCCGATACGGACGGGGCCCACATCCAAGTGCTCTTGTTGACGTTCTTCTTCCGCTACATGCGACCACTCGTCGAGGCGGGCAAAGTGTTCGTCGCCTTGCCGCCGCTCTATCGCATCTCGAAAGGGAAAGGCAAGTCGGAGCAGTTCGAATACGCCTGGGACGAGGAAGCGCTCGAGAAACTCGTCAAAGTGTACAAAAAAGGCTATATCATCCAGCGCTACAAAGGTCTCGGTGAGATGAACGCCGATCAACTGTGGGAGACGACGATGAACCCGGACACACGGACACTCATCCGCGTGACGATCGATGACGCTGCCGTCGCCGACAAGCGCGTCTCGGTGCTCATGGGGGACAACGTTGCCCACCGCCGCGAATGGATCGAGGAGAACGTCGCCTTCGGGCTCCAAGAAGATGATTCGATCATCGCCAATGAACATGTGACTAAAGCGATTGAGGAAGTGATGTAACGATGTCGACGATTCAACACATTTTAAACTTGTCGCTCGAACAGGTCGTCGGAGACCGTTTCGGGCGTTACTCGAAATATATCATTCAAGACCGGGCGCTCCCGGACGCGCGCGACGGGCTCAAGCCCGTTCAGCGCCGGATCTTGTATGCGATGCACCATGAAGGCAACACGAACGACAAGGCGTACCGGAAATCGGCCAAGACGGTCGGGAACGTCATCGGGAACTACCACCCGCACGGTGACTCTTCTGTCTATGAGGCGATGGTGCGCCTGTCGCAAGACTGGAAGCTCCGCTACCCGCTCATCGACATGCACGGGAACAACGGCTCGATGGACGGCGACTCGGCTGCCGCGATGCGGTATACCGAGGCCCGGCTGTCGAAGATCGCCGGTGTCATGCTGACGTCGATCGCCAAGAACACGGTCGACTACACGCCGAACTTTGACGATTCGACCGAGGAACCGCTCGTCTTGCCGTCACTCCTACCGAACCTGCTCATGAACGGGACAACCGGGATCTCGGCGGGGTATGCGACCGAGATCCCACCGCACAACTTGACCGAAGTGCTCAATCTCGCCATCGCCCGACTCGCCGGCGAAGTCGAGACGCCGAATGACGCCTTCCGTTACATGCAAGGTCCCGACTTCCCGTCCGGTGGCACGGTCATGGGCAAAGACGGCATCTTGAAAGCGTTCGAGACCGGTAAAGGCAAGATCATCATCCGTGCCAAATCAGTCATCGAGCCGCTCAAGGGCGGCCGTGAACAGATCACGATCACCGAGCTCCCGTATGAAGTGAACAAGGCCAACCTCGTCAAGAAGATGGAAGAGCTCCGTCTCGACAAGAAAGTCGAAGGCGTCGCCGAAGTCCGTGACGAGACCGACCGGACCGGGGTCCGCGTCGTCATCGAATTGAAGAAAGAAGCGGATGCGGAAGGTGTGCTCCACTTCTTCTTGAAGCATACCGACCTGCAGCTCGCCTATAACTACAACATGGTCGCGATCGTGCAGCGGACACCGAAACAGCTCGGTCTGTTACCGATCATCGATGCGTATTTGAAACATGTCGAGGAAGTCGTCACCCGCCGGACGACGTTCGAGCTCGAACAGGCGAAGAAACGCGCCGAGATCGTCGACGCGCTCGAACAAGCCATCTCAGTGCTTGACGAGACGCTCGAACTGATCCGTTCGGCCAAGGACAAGTCCGAGGCGAAGCAGAAGCTCATGGATCGCTTCTCGTTCACGGACCGTCAAGCCGAAGCGGTCGTCATGCTTCAATTGTATCGTTTGACGAACACAGACATCGTCGAGCTCCAAAAAGAAGCGAAAGTGTTGCAAAAAGAGATCGCGCGCCTCGCCAACATCTTGAACGTCGACGCGACGAAGCGGAAACTCATCTCAAAAGAGTTGACGGCGCTCCGCGACGAGTTCGGTGATGAGCGGCGTTCGGTCATCGAGGCCGAAGTCGAAGAATTGAAACTGAAGACCGAGGTCATGATCGCCGTCGAAGAGACGATGGTGTTCGTCAGCCGTGACGGCTACGTGAAACGTTCGTCGATGCGCTCATACGGCGCCTCGAGCGAGGACATGCCGGAGATGAAACAAAAAGACCGGCCCGTCCTCCTCACCCAGGCGATGACGACCGACCACCTGCTCGTCTGGACGAACAAAGGCAGCTACCTGCTCATCCCGGTCCACCAGATCCCGGAGACGAAATGGAAAGACGCGGGCCAACACGTGGCCAACCTCGTGCCGATCGAAGGCGAGCAAGTCGTCTCGGCCGACGTCGTCTCGACGTTCGAGACGGACGCACACTGCCTGTTCGTCACGAAAGACGGCATGGTCAAACGGACGCCGCTCCGTGACTATGACGCCCAGCGCAAGTCGAAGGCGCTCATGGCGCTGAAACTGAAAGGGGACGACGAGGTCGTCTTCGCCGGCATCAGTGACGGTCCAGGCCAACTCTTCCTCGTCTCTGAGCGTGGATACGGGCTTTGGTTCAAAGAAGACGACGTCCCGGTCGTCGGACAGCGTGCCGCCGGTGTCAAAGCGATGAACTTGAAAGACGGTGACGTCGTCGCCGACGCGTTCGCCTTCTTCACACCGCCGCTGTTCGTCCTCGTGACGCAACGCGGAGCGGTCAAGAAGATGAAACTCGAGGACCAGTTCGACTGCACGAACCGCAACCTGCGTGGCACGATGCTCATCCGTGAGGTCAAATCAAAACCGCACCAGATCCGCCGCGTGCTGCCGGTGCATGGGGATGAGACGATCCACATCGTCGGCAAAGAGACCGCGAAGACGGTCAACGCGAAACAACTGACACTGCTCGACCGCTACGCCAACGGCTCATTCGTCTTCGACGAGGAGACGTTCGGTGACATCGAGGACGTCTATCTCGATTGATTCAGCAAAAGCCTGCACACATGACATATACTGTCGCGTGTGCAGGCTTTTTTTGTCTCTATTCGTCTTTGTCAGTCATGGAACGCTCTAAGATACCGTTCCAATTCCGCCTGTTGAAGCAAATGGTGTCTGGTGTGCATCTCGATGAGCGTGTACCACTCTTGCGCGTTCAACCAGCCGAAGCCGCCATGTAGCGCTTTACAGTTCGGGTCGGCCGCGTGAATCATCGGCTCACACTTCTCCAACCGTGTGATGAGGTCGTCAAGACGGCGTTTCAAAGCTTCACGGCTATCGGTATTGTCGGGCGGGGCGTTCATTTCGTCCGGTAGTTTGATTTTAATTAATAGGGGGGAATCCACCGTCGCTAAACAACAGCTCCCCAAACTCGGTCTTCCCGAGCGGTTGGCGCTCAGCATTCGTCAGACACGCTTCCATCTCGTCTAGATACTCATGGGCGACGACGATGATATGGTCATACATCTGCCCGATCGACCAAACATCCGTCTTCTCCTTATAGCGGAGTTGATTAGATGAGTAGTGGTCGAGGTCTTGCTTGAGCCGGGACAACAATTCGATAGCGGACATATGCCTCCTCCTTCTACTGCTACGGATGTTTCCGTCGAGTATACCATGAGCCGGGTGTCGTAAACTCCAGACTGGCGCGACAAATACTTTCTTGCGGGAGCGGGTATTATGAAAAGGAACAATCAAGCCCGATGGCGAATGGGATAAGCAGGACAAACGATGGAGGGATTTCTATGTCAGACTGGCTCACTTGGGCCAAACGGCTACAAGCACTGTCGCAAGCGGGCTTGACGTTCACGAAGGACGAGTTCGACCGCGAGCGTTATCTCGAGCTCCAGCAGATTGCGACCGATATGTTCGAACGACAGTCGAACCTCGCCTTGCATGAGATCACTGAACTGACGCACGTCAACGGCTATCCGACACCGAAGCTCGACGTACGCGGTGTCGTCTTCCGAGACGACGAGTTGCTGCTCGTGCGTGAGCGGTCGGACGGGCTGTGGACGCTGCCAGGCGGCTTCTGTGAGGTCGGGCTGTCACCGTCAGACAATATCATCAAGGAAATCGGGGAAGAGGCAGGCTTTGATGTCGCCCCGATGCGCCTCGTCGCCTTGTTCGATATGCACCGTCACCCGCACCCGCCGTTGTCACAACATTATTATAAACTGTTCATCGAGTGTGAGCTGATCGGCGGGGAAGCTCAAGTCAGCCATGAGACGAGCGAGATCGGCTTCTTCTCGCGTGACGCCTTGCCGCCGTTGTCGCTCGCCCGCAACACGCTCGAACAGCTCCATATGTGCTTTGACGCCCGGTGGCAGGACGATTGGGTCACACTGTTCGACTAGGAAAGGGGAGGTCTTATGAAAGTCACACGGATTGAAGATGTCCACCAGCTGACGTTCTATTCACCCGTCTTGCCGATCAACGTCCAATTGATCGAGAAAGAGCTCGGCCTCGTCTTGATCGATGCCGGGTTGAAGCAGAACGCCGCTGACATTTTAACGTATATCGAGGCACAAGACCGCCCCCTCCTCGCGATTCTGCTCACCCACGCCCACGGGGACCACGTCGGTGGGGTCGATACGATTCTGAAGGCGCATCCGCACGCCGAGCTTTACGTCTCACGCCGTGACGCCCGCCTGTTAGCAGGGGACCGAACGACGGACTCAGGTGAGCGGCCGCTCAACATAAAGGGCTCGTTGCCGCCGATCCGGTCGCTACCGGACAAGCTGCTCGACCCGGGTGAGCGGCTGTTCGGTCTTCGCGTCTATGCCGCCGCCGGCCACACCCCGGGCTCGATCGCTTATTTCGATGAACAGCATCGCCTGTTGTTCGCCGGTGACGCGTTCCAATCACATGGGGGAGTCGCAGTGGCAGGGGACACGCGTCCGTTGTTCCCGCTCCCGGGTCTGGCGACATGGGACAAGCGGGCCGCGGTCGACCATGCCGAGCGGTTGCTTGACTTGGCGCCGCGTCATACGTTCGTCGGCCACGGCAAAGCGCTTGAAGGCACACATCGGCTCTATTTGGCACTGAAACGGGCTAAGCGTAAGCAAGCCCGTCGCTTCTCACGATAATCTTTGGGGGTATGACAGATGGAGTTACGGGAGATTCGGACGACGGATTACCGGCAAGCCGAGCAAATGCTCGAGATTCAACGGAACGCCTATGCGGTCGAGGCCGAACTGATCGGATTTGACGAGATCCCGGCCCGATATGAGACGGTCGAGGTCATTCAAAACTTGCCGGGTCTGAGCTACGGCTTATACAACGAGGAGCGGATGATCGGGTTTGTGACGATCGAGGCGGACGAGAACACGGTCGAGATCACGAAGCTGTGCATCGATCCGACATACTTCAGGGCGCGGCTCGCGACGACGTTGTTAGAACACGTGCTCAGTCTACACGAGGACAAACTTGTCTACGTGCATACCGGCAAACATAACGGTCCGGCCAAACGATTGTATTCGAAGCTTGGCTTCGAGCCGAGCGCCGAGTTCGAACCGGAACCAGGTGTCACATTGATCCGGTTTACGCGATTTTGATCACACTCTCATAATTACAGATTCCGTCTCACTATTTTAAGTATACTAAAGAATTGAGACGGAGTTTTATTTTTACTGATAATATATGTTATGTAAACTAATAAAATTTGAATCGATTCCTCGGTAGTTTTCAGGACTCACCTGCTTCCCACGTCCACGTGATCAGTTATGTCGGCAGGTCGTGCTTCCCTTAGCCACCGATTCGTTTTGTTGTTCCTCGCTCAGACGTTGGCACAGCTTGATTCCGTTCAAATTTTATAAAATGCCTCCTCTTTTCAGCCAGTCATAGATCGGTTTCTGGACATCCTCAAGCGCAATAGGAATGTTCGTCTTGGGATCCCATTTTGTCGTTATCGAAATACTGCCCATCACTTTTCCATCTTTCTTCTCAATCCTTTTTGTAATTGAGTCGATAACCTGTTGGGGAACTTTTTCATCACCTTTAGTTATGAACAGCCAAACTTTCTTGTTTTTGAAAGAAGTCTTTTTTAAGTAACTATTAATTGCCGGGGGCGTCTTTCCTGCCCAGACTGGGGTTCCTAGGAATAGATGCTCATATTCTTTTAATGCAAAGTCCATTGGCATGATAACGCCTCCTAGACCAAAAAACGCTCCCATTGCTGCACTGGCGATGTTACCGAGTTTTGGCTTCTTTTTATCTTCGATTCTTTGAATGTCAAATTTTGTAATCCTTTGAATTTCTTTCGCGACTACTTCTGTACTGCCGATCCATGAGTAATATACAATCAAGCTACTATTCTTCATTATGTCACTCCTTCCATCGTTTTTAGCTTTCCCTCCTTCTATCTACAGAGGAAATACCCTGAAACGATGGCAAAGAACCTAACTGTCCTCGCCTGTTCTTGGACAGGCTAGCATAGGTCTTCCTCTCGGGAACTAGCACAGTCCTCTCATCTGATTTAAAAAGCTGTGGACTCATCTTGCCTCTTTCTCCCACTTGCGCACCTGTCGATTTTCTAGAGGTTGAAGGTTGGTGAATCGCATGCTGTTTCATAAATTATTCTTATCTGTATTACCTGTATGAAACCCTGATTCAATCACATGATAGCGCTTTTAGAATAAACGTTTCAAAAATATCTTACCTGCTGTTTCGATGTTCTTCGCAGTTGCCTCTAGGCGTTCATCATGCTATTTTTAGACAGATGATACTTTAAGGAGGAACACGAATGAAACGTATGACAAAAGGTTTAGCAGCAGCCATCTTGCTCGCTGTCCCGCTCGCGGCGTGTGGTGATTCTAGCACCGATCAGGCCGATACGACACGCTGGGATGAGATTAAAGAAGAAGGTACGCTCACGGTCGGTACGGCCGGGACACTCTACCCTGCCTCGTTCCGCGAAGAAGAAAGTGACGATTTGACGGGGTTTGACGTCGAGGTCATGAAAGAGATCGGAAAACGTCTCGACCTCGAGGTCCAGTTCAAAGAAATGGCGTTCGATAACATGTTGACGAGCGTCCAAAACGGACAAGTCGATGTCGTGGCGAACGACATCTCGGTGACGGACGACCGCAAAGAGAAGTTCGCCTTCTCCGTACCGTATAAGCACACGTACGGGACGGCGATCGTCCGGAAGAGCGATCTTTCAGGCATCAAGTCGCTCGAAGACTTGAAAGGTAAAAAGGCAGCTGGTGAAGCGACGACCGTCTTCATGGACGTGGCGCGCCAGTATGGGGCTGAAGAAGTCATCTACGACAACGCGACGAACGACCAATATCTTCGCGACGTGTCGACAGGTCGGACCGACGTCATCTTGAACGACTACTACCTCCAGACGCTCGCCCTCGCCTTCTTCCCGGAATTCGATATCGCGATCCACCCGGATATCGCCTATAACCCGCAAGACGTCGCACTCTTGATGAATCAAGACAACGTCGACTTGCAAGAGAACATCGACCGCGTCCTTGAAGAGATGCTTGAGGATGGCACGGTGAAGGAGCTGTCCGAGCAGTTCTATAACGGTGCTGACGTATCCGTCGAACCGGACGTCGACGCGACAATCGTCGAATTGGACTAAGGCGATATGTTCGAAGGTGTGAAGTGGGAAGCGATCTTTGACGCCGACCTCGCCATCCGCTCGTTCCCATACTTGCTAGGTGGGCTACCGAACACGCTCTGGATCTCCTTCCTCAGCATGTTCTTCGGTTTAGTGTTAGGGCTCGTGCTCGCGCTCGGGAAGCTGTCTCCGTCAAGGCTAGTGCGTTATCCGTCGACGTTTTACGTCTCGTTCATGCGCGGCGTCCCGATCTTGATCATCTTGTTCATTCTCTACTCGGGGTTCCCGTTCATCGGGATCGAGTTCGCGGCGCTGACGGCAGCGATCATCGGCTTCAGCTTGAACTCGGCCGCCTATATCGCGGAGATCATCCGCGCCTCGATCCGTGCCGTCGATCAGGGACAGATTGAAGCGGCCCGCTCGCTCGGCATGAACAAGTGGCTGACGTTGAAAGGGGTCACGTTGCCTCAAGCGACGCGGATCGCCCTGCCCCCGCTCTCGAACGTGTTCCTTGATCTGATCAAGGCGAGCTCTCTCGCCGCGATGATCACCGTCCCTGAGATCTTCAACAAGGCGAAGATCGTCGGTGGTCGTGAGTTCGACTATATGACCGTGTATTTGGTCGTCGCTCTGATCTACTGGGGCATCTGCACGTTCATGTCGTTCTTCCAAGACTGGCTCGAGCGGCATTTCGAACGCTATTTGGATACACCGAAACGATGACTGACTTGCCTGATGCGGGCAGGTCAGTTTTTTCGTCGGGCGGCTATTGAGAAAGTGACATGGTATAGTCAACATATTCCATCATTCAATCCAAAGGAGACGCATCACATATGTTCTCAAAACTCTTATTTTTCTCGGCACTCATCATCACACTCACGTATATTTTGTTCGATGGGCCGGCATGGGTCAGTGCTTTAAACCCATATACCAGCATGATCGTCCTCTATTACGTGTTTGTCACGTTTCATCATCGCAAAAAAGCGAAATCTTCCTCTCCGGATTAACGGTGTGCAATGGACGCATTCGGGAACGTCTAGTCTTTAGCGTGCCACCTCGGTCCACGAGTGTGCTATGATTTTCTTAATTATCAGAAAATAGACGGGGGAATTTTATTATGGTGCAACAATGGACGACACATTTAAACGGTTTAGTGATCGGGCAATCGAAAGCGATCAAGCTGTCGACGATCGCCTTGCTTTCAGGGGGACATGTCTTACTCGAGGACCGGCCGGGGACGGGCAAGACGACGCTCGCCCGGAGCCTCGCCTCCTCCGTATCGGCCGCGTTCCAGCGCGTGCAATGTACGCCGGACACGCTGCCGAGTGACATTTTAGGGATGGAACTGTTCAATCCGACGACAGGAGCGTTCGAACGTCGGACCGGACCGATCTTCACATCGATTTTACTCGTCGATGAGATCAACCGGACGACACCACGGACACAGTCGGCGCTCTTAGAGGCGATGCAAGAGCGTCAAGTGACGCTCGGTGAGGTGTCGCTCCGTTTGCCGGACCCGTTCTTCGTCATCGCGACGCAGAATCCGTTCGACGGACAAGGGACGTTCCCGCTTCCGCAGGCTCAGCTCGACCGGTTCTTGTTCAAGCTCTCGCTCGCCCCGCTGTCACGGGAGTCAGAGCGCCGGCTGCTCCGAAACGAGCATTTGAGCGCCGCTCCGTTCACGTTGAAACACGAAGAGCTCGCCGTGATGCAGCAAGCCGTCCGTGACGTGACGCTGCACGAGGCGATGGAAGACTATCTGCTCGACTTCGTCGAGGCGCTCCGCCACCACCGGGACATCGAGGTCGGACCGAGCCCGCGGGCGACGCTCGCCTACACAATGGCGGCCCGGGCCCACGCCTACATGGACGGACGGGACTACGTCGCACCGGAAGACATCCGGGCGCTCGCCTTGCCGATTCTTGGACACCGCATCGTCTTGACGGTCGAGGCGTCGCTCAAGACGAAACCGTCGAAGCTGATCAAATCTGTGTTAGAGACCATCGCGGTCCCATCCGAGGTGTGACATGCAACTCGTCAGCCCGCGCTATCTAGAATCCGGCTACATGTGGCTCTTGTTCGTCGTCGGGGTCTTCACGGCGCTTTACGGGAACGTGTTCCTCGCGAGCGCCTTGCTCGGCGTCAGCATCTACGCGCTCGTCATGCCCGAGCTGTTGTTCCGCCTGGCCGAACACGTCCGTGTCGAAGTGACGGACGAACTGAAACTGTTCCCGGGTGACGAAGAGTCGTACGTCATCCGCCTCATCTCGACTGCGAAAGTCCCGCTCGGTGTCGTCCGCTTGTCGGGTTATCTCCACCCGACCGTCGAAGTGGAAAACCACGCCTTCTGGCGCCAAGAGAATTATGTCGGCGGCGAGTCGGTCGTCTCCTATGACTTACCGCTCAAAGCCATCAAGCGAGGTCCGATCCGTGTCGAGGCGATCGGCATGGAGATCCGTGACCCGCTCCGCATGTTCTCGCTCTATAAAGAGGAACCGCTCGCAAGGATCGGGTACGTCTTCCCAGAGTTCCTGCCTTATCCGATCCCGAAACGCCCACCGACGCTACCGGGTGAGGAGATGGTCCGGCATAGCGCCTACCGTGACCCGGAGACGTTCCAGTCGGTCGCCCCGTATCACGGTCAACCGATGCGTCAACTGTACTGGTCGGCTTACGCGAAGACGGGCGAACTGCTGGCCCGGACCGAGCAACCCGTCCAGGCGAACGAGTACGTCGTCGTCTTGGACTTGTTGACGAAAGACGGCCGCGCCCTCACCCATCAGATGGAACGGGTGATCTCGCAAGCGGCGGCGCTGTGCCGTGACTTCGAGAAAGAGAACGCGAGCTATGGGCTGATCGTCCCGACGCTGACGAAAGATGGGATCACTTACGATCTCGCACCTGGGAGCGGCGAGACCCATTTCCGCAAGGTCATGACGACGCTCGCTTGTCTGTCGGAACGAGACTTCCCGATGGCCCGGTCATTGTTCGAACGGAAAGTCGCCAAATATGGCGGCAGCCAATCGATTCTTCGGCTCGGAGGTGACGGCAAATGAACTGGCTCTGGTGGTTGTTCGCGGCATTTTATGTCGGTCACGTCTATCCGCTCGTCTTCCTGTTGACGCTCCGTCTGCCGCGGAACTGGCAGCTCGGCGTCCAGACTTTGCTCAGTATCGGTGCGCTCTGGTTCTCGTATGAGATGAGCATCACGTTGCTGTTGTTCACGTATGCGCACGCCTTCATCCGCACGCTCGATTGGACCGACCGTTACGCGATCGCGAGCGTGTTGTTCTTGATCACGGATTGGCTGTTCCCACCGGCCGAGCAACCGCTCCTCATGATCGTGTTCCCGTTCCTGTTTTTATTTTGGCAACGGAGCCTGTATTACCGTCGCGACTATAAACGGATGTTGTCGACGCTCGTCGTCGGCCTAGCGGTCGGTCTCGGACTGGCTTTTGTCATCCGGACGGTCAAAGAGCTGTTGTTCGGCGACCTCATCACTTGGATCCGACCGTTCCTGCTTTGGATCGGCGGCTGGTTCGATGGGATCACGCTCGACCCGTCCGACCGGGTCAATCGATTCATGATACCGGACAACCCGAACATCGATGCCGAGACGATCGCGAACGAGACGTTGCTCGAATCGGCGAAGAATCAGTCTTCCGCGCTAGTCATCTTCTTCATCGTCCTGCTCGTCGGCGGTGTCCTGTTGTTCTTCTATTTACAAAAGCGAAAAGACATCCACGAAGTGCTGTCGGTCCCGAAAAAGGCCCATCAGACGGCACGGACGGAACGTCGCTTGACGCGGACGCCACGTGATGTCCGCTTGCTCGAGGCCGGACGCCGGCTCGAACAGGTGCACCCTCGCCATCGCGAGGAGACCGCGCACGAGTGGTTGGAACGGATCGACTTTACCGATGGAAGCTTGTTCGCAAGTTGGCTCGAGGCGGCCGAGTACGGTGAGAAAGAAGCGCCGACCACGGTCGTCGAGGCGTTTGAACGACACGTCAAACACGTGTTGAAAAAATAAAACCAGCCAAGATGTTCGGGATTGAACCCGGGCGTCTTGACTGGTTTTTTTATAGGATTGGACTCAACAGACGCGACACGCTCTCTTTGAAGCGGATCCATTTCGTCCGTGTCTCATAACGTTCGAGCGTCAACAGCTCAGCACACGATTTGTCGCGGTCAAACGCGTCGATGACGGACCGGGCGACAGCCTCATCATAGACGAGGGCCGAAATCTCGAAGTTGAGGTGGAAGCTGCGGGCGTCGATGTTCGTCGTCCCGATCGAAGCGACCTCGCCGTCGATGACGAGCGTCTTCGCGTGCAGGAAACCGCCCTCGTACGTATACACCTCGGCCCCGTACCGGACGAGTTCGGCCGCATTGGCGTATGTCGCCCAGTAGACAAACATGTGGTCCGGTTTGTTCGGGATCATCAGTTGAATCTTCGTCCCTGACATGAGCGCGATCCGGCAGGCGTCAAGGAAACTCGCGTCCGGGATGAAGTATGGTGTCTGAATGTAGATCGTCTCTTTCGCTTCCCCGATCATCTTGACGAGCATATTCTTTAAATGCTCCGTCGTCGAGTTCGGACCGGACGTGACGATCTGGACGGGTGACTTGAACGCCTCGAGGGTCTTGCTTGGCCAAATGAACTCTTCTTTCAACGCTTTTCGTTTCGTCGGGACGGAACGGTTCCAATCGAGCAAGAACCGTTCAAGCAACTCTTGGACCGCCTCCCCGTTCATCCGCAGATGGACGTCACGCCAATAGCCGAAATGCTGGTTCGTCCCCATATACTCGTCGCCGACGTTGAAGCCGCCGATATAGCCGATGTCGCCGTCGATGACACACAGTTTGCGGTGATTGCGATTGTTGACGCGGAAGTTGATGCCGAGGCTCGACGGGAAGAACGACTTGACCTCGCCTCCGCTTTCGATCAGCTCTTTGAAATGTTTACGTCTCAGCCCTCTCGAGCCGACGGCGTCATAGAGCAACCGGACCCGGACACCGGCTTGGGCCCGGTTGGTCAGCGCCGCGATCAACGCCTGGCCGAGCGAATCGTTCTGGATGATGTAGTATTGGATATTGATTTCTTGTTTGGCCGCCTCGATATCGTCGAACAAGGCCGCGAACTTCTGTTTCCCGTCATGGATGACTTGGATGTCGTTATGATACGTGACGAGCGCGTTTGTCGACGACAGGTTCAACCTGGCGAGACGCCGGTATTTTGCTAACAGCGGGTCTTGCTTGAAGATCAGCTGGTTCCCATCCAACTCATCGAGCTGTTGTTGGACGTGCAACGCATACTCACTACGCCGCTCTTCGTCGACTTGATAGAAGTTGTTCGACTTGATCAAACGACCGAAGAAGATATAGATGAAGAAGCCGATGAGCGGCAAAAAGAAGAGGACGAGCAGCCAGGCCCATGTCGAGCCGATGTCGCGCCGTTCAAAGAAGATGATCGTGATGGCGAACGTCATGTTCAAGATGACGAGCAGGATGCCGAACACGCTGATGATGATTTCTGTCGTGAGCATCAGGTTCTCCCCCCTTTTACGATTTGGTACATACCCCGGTTTTTCTGACCAGACAAGACCTGATACATCTAGTTTGCCTGATTTCGAAGGAGAAAGGTATACGAGCTTGCAGGTTTGAGTGAATAGAACGCAAAAAAACACCGCGCCTGCGGTGTTTTTGGGGTCGATCGATTAGTTTAAGACTTTGATTGTGATTGATTTACGACCGAAGTTGAGCGCTTGCTGTTGTGTCGGCATCAAGAGGTCAATTTTGTTCCCTTTGATTGCGCCGCCAGTGTCTCCAGCGATTGCTTCGCCGTAGCCTTCAACCCATACTTTAGAGCCGAGCGGGATGACTGAAGGGTCAACCGCGATGACTTTTTGGTTCGGGTTCGAACGAACGTCGATACCTGTTGCCGTGATACCAGAGCAACCTGCACAATATGGCGTGTACGCCGTTGCTTCAACTGTCATCGTCTTACCCGAAGCCGGAGCTTGAGTTTGCGTTGTAGACGTAGACTGTTTTGTCACCGGTGCAGACGTTGATGCTTTTGGTTTAGCTGTTGGTGCACTGTTCGCAACCGATGCTGCTTTGGCACCTTTCACAGCGAATTGTTGACCAGGGAAAATGAGATCTGATTTAAGACCGTTCCATGTCATCAATTGATTGACAGAGACACCGTTGTTTGTCGCGATCCGATACAACGTGTCGCCTGATTTAACTGTGTAAGTGTTTGAAGAAGCTGTCGCTTTTGCTTCCGACTTCGCGAGCTTCAACACTTGGTTAGGATAAATCATATTCGAGTTTAAGCTATTTGCTTGTTTGATGTCGTTCACAGATACACCGTTGTTCACGGCGATACGGTACAAAGTATCTCCAGACTGAACCGTGTGTGTTGATGCTGCCGAAGCTGGAGCAGCGACTCCTAAACTAAGGCCAGCGAGTGCCGTTAGTGTCAATAGTGGTTTTTTCATAAGAATATTCCTCCCTTTTCTAACGCTCCCTTACTGTAACACCTCTATATTTCACTGCCGTTACAGGCTGATATGAGAGTGATATCAGTTCAGTTACAGAAGCTTTCAGGGAGATGAGAGGAGTCTGAATTCTTACAATCTAGATAAAAATGGCTTTGTTGAGCCGTTTTCAGCTATACTGATAAGGTGAGAAAGGAGGTTTTAGTCTTTGGAACTATTACTGCTGTATTACATTGTGACTAATTTACTAGCGTTTATGTCATTTTTCCTCGATAAACGACGTGCAAAATCCGGGGCTTGGCGTATTTCGGAACAAACGTTGCTCATTCTCGTCTGGATCGGGGGAGCGTTTGGGGCTTATGTCGCGATGCGCCTCTTCCGTCACAAGACGTTGAAGCCGAAGTTTCGGATCGGGGTCCCGGTCGCGATTCTCGTTCACGCCGGGATCACGTCACTTTTCATCTTCTGAGTGGAGCTGGCTATCTTTTCTGCTCCATTATATAGAAGAAACGTGATAAGACGTCTCGTGACAATAGAGATATAAATGTCGGATTAATCATGAATTCATCTGGTTCAAGACTGTCAGCCCGGTGTAATCCCGAAACAAATGTTCAAATATTGAGGTGGGATGAAGATGTTGGAACAAAGTTCACTTCAGATCGTGGAATCGACAACAGGCGCGGTCATGACAGCTATGATCCACGTGACCGATCACTTCCACGCCTTTATAGTGAGGGCAGGTCGCGTCGACTTGATGGTCAACGGGGACCGTCATAGTCTTCGCACCGGGTCGGGCCTTTTGTTGGCGCCGGGGCAACTGTATCAAGTCGTTTCGTCCGAAGAAGCGACTCGGTTCGTCGACGTCCGTGTCGATCCATACGACTTATTCGCACCGTTGCTTGCCGAAAGGTTCGTCACGCCGTTCATGACGGGGGCGACGTTGCCCCTAAAACTCCTCACGCCGACCGAGCGCGCGGAGAAGGCCGTGTTAGATACGATCGACAAGGTATCCCGAAGTTTACATGGCGACTCATCGTTCGCCCTCTTAGATGCCACGCTCCAGATGGCGGTCGTCTGGCGTTACTGGATTCAACAGACAAACGAGCAAACGAGACTCGTCGGTCAAGACCGGATGAAGGCGATGCTCGCTTATATCCATGAACATGTGACGGAGCGCGTGACGCTCGAACAGATTGCCGAGGCCGGTGGCTTGAGCCGGGCGGAATGTTGCCGCTATTTCACGAAGTGGACGGGCAAGAGTCCGCTCGCCTATGCGTGCGACGTCCGCATGGAAGTGGCGGCGCATCAGTTACAAGAGACGACGGAGTCGGTCGCCGCAATAGCGAGTCACTACGGCTACACGAGCGTCAGTCACTTCGTCCAGACGTTCAAGAAAGTACATAAGGTCACCCCGCTCGTCTACCGCAAGGGCAAGAAGACCAAGTGAAGAGGAAATGAAAACAGGAGTCTGGCCGCCGAGTTTCGATGGCTAGACTCCTTCTTTTTGCGTTCTCGATGGACGAGAGACGATGTCATTCCTCATGCACGACCGACACGATGACATTTCCAACTTTCTGGCCGGCGTCCACATAGCGGTGCGCTGCGACGATTTCCTCCATCGGATAAATCGAATCGATGACGGCCTTCAGGTCTCCGGCTTCAAACATCTGATTCAACAGGGTCAGATCCTCTTTCCGTTCGCTTGCTACTCCCTGTCCGGCAACCGAACTGAACCGGCCTTTTTCCCCGACATGTTTACGAGCCATCCGCTTATCGATTTTTCCTGCCGCGTCAAACACAGCGTCGTACGTTGTCAGTTCGCTGTCATAGCCCTCTTTTGTATAATCGATGACTACGTCTGCGCCAAGGCTTTTGACCAATTCGAAGTTTCGTTCCCGACAGACGGCTGTCACGTGAGCACCGAAATGTTTGGCGATCTGTACCGCGATGGAACCGACCGCCCCGGAAGCTCCGTAAATCAATACGGACTTCGCCTGTTCGATGTTCACCTTACGCAAAAAATGAAGGGCTGTCGTTCCACCGAACGGAAGACTGGCTGCTTCTGCAAAGCTTGCGTGTTGAGGCATGAGCTCGACACATTTCGTCTCTTTGATGCATGCATATTCGGCATAGCCACCAAATCGCATCCCGGTCAGCGCATAGACACGATCTCCCACCTTGAAGTGTTGCACACGTCGCCCCGTCTCGACCACTTCACCTGCTAGGACGACACCTAAGACAGGCTGTCTCGGCGCTTTAAAGCCGACGACGACACGCATCGGCAACTTACCTGCTGCCGGTACATCTAACGCACGAAGCCGGCGGTCCCCGGATTGAACGGCTGATGCGTGTACTCTAATCAGCAGTTCGGTTGCTTTCGGCACAGGCTTTTTAATTTCCTGAAGCTGTAACACTTCCGGCGGGCCATATGCGGTACAAATCACTGCTCTCATCGTGTACCTCCTCACAAGTCGCTTGTCTTTTAGCGGGCGGTCCAACCACCGTCTGCTTTCAAGACGTCCCCGTTGACGAAGCTCGAGTCACTTGAAGCGAGGAACAGCGCGGCGCTTGCGATTTGGTCCGGTTCGCCAATCGGTGCTTCTCCTGCCGCTTGAATGGCGCGCATCCCGAGATCGCTCGGCGCCGTGATCGTCGCCCCGATGTTCGTATTGACCCCGCCTGGTGCGATGGCGTTGGCCCGAATCTTGCCGAACGTGCCATACGTCGCGGCAATGTTTTTCGTGAGACCGATGAGCGCGTGTTTTGATGCGACGTACGCGGCACCGCCTCGTGTCCCGAACAAGCCGCCGACCGAGGCGATATTGATGATGACCCCACCCGACTCCTGTTTCTCCATCACGTTGATGGCGGCCCGGGCGATCTTCATCGGACCGGTCAAGTTGACGGCGATGACACGGTCCCATACGTCGTCGGTCACTTCACCGACCGTCATGAAGTTGTCCATGATGCCGGCGTTGTTCACTAAAATATCGAGTGAGCCGAACTGCCCCGTCGCCGTCGCGACCATGTTGTCGATGTCCGCTTGCTTCGTCACGTTCGCGGCGATACCGACCGCTTCCCCGCCGGACGACTTGATCTCACTTGCGACCGCCTCGACCGTATCCCCGTTCATATCGACGGCGACGATGCGAGCACCTTCCGCGGCGTATAGCTTGGCGATGGCCCGCCCCATGCCAGAACCGGCACCGGTCACGAGCGCTGTCTTGCCTGATAGTTTCACACAGCATTCCTCCTTGGCTAAGTAGAAGACGACACAGCAAAACGACAAGTGCGGACTGGACACGTGTCAGTAGTCTATACCCGAATTTGAAGCGACCTGCATGCTGTTGATGGAAGAATGTTCTTCTTTTCGTACGATATCTCCTTTACAATGAAAGGAATACATATATTGGGATTTGAGGAAGGGTTGATGACTTGGGACGATATGATGCGGAAGTGATCGGGAGCGGGAGCGGTCCTCCGCTGTTGTTCCTACCGGCCGGGGGGTTCTCAAGAAACGAGGGACTGACGCTCGCCGAGGCGCTTGACGACGATTTCGAGGTCCATCTGCTCGATCTGCCAGGGTTCGGTCGCTGCGAAGGACTCAAAGGGAGAGTCACTTCTTTGGAATTAGCGGATTGGGTGAACGGCTATATCGTGGAAGCAGGACTCGGCCTTGTCCATGTGAGCGGTCACTCGCTCGGGGGCGCGGTCGCCCTCGCGTTTGCCGCCCATTACCCTGAAAAGCTGGAACGGCTCGTCTTGCTCGACGCCGGACATAAGCCGTTCCCGCGAGTCCCACTGCAAGAATATGGTGCGTTCGGGCTCGTCGTCCCGCTCTTGAACGTGATCTACCGCATGCTTGGGCCGACAGCCGTCCGGAAAATCGAGGCGAGATTCATAACGGACAAAGCGGCAGAATCGATTTCAGAGGAACAGTTCAAAGCGTTCTGCACGCAGACGGGGTCACCTGAGCGGGACGAAGTACGCCGGGCCTTGGATGCTCCTGCCAAACTAGGTCCCGGTGGAATGAACTTACTGTTCGGCTACTATAACTTGGACATGAGCCAGCTCATGAGGATGCTCCGCGTACCGACGCTTCTCGTCTACGCTGACTTTATCGGCGTGGACACGAAAGAAGCTGAATTGACGAAGTCTGCCGTTGCGAGTCTTCAGCAAGACCGACTTCCGGTCACCTTTCAGTCCGTTCCTGGAGGTCACTTCGTTCATTGGAGTCCGGAGTTCCCGTTCGAGCGGGTGCGTCAGTTTTTACAGTCTAAAAAAGTGAGTAGATTCGCATGAAGCAGAATCAACAGGTTGTGCTCATGATCGTCGTTGTGTTGCTACTTTCTGCCGGGATTGCCTGGCAAGTGGAATCAACCGGGCAACCCGAATTATCAGCGACGGCGGAACCCGTCCTGGTCCATCAGGTCGCTGACCCCGAGATGACGCTCCGTTTCTTCACAGAACGCTACCCGACAGACGAGCTAAGCGATGAACTGTTCATTGAAGGCATCGGCTTAGAGATCACCATCGATGATCACGTCGAGTCGATCACGTCCCGCTCGCTGTCAGAAGACGGCCTCACCTGGTCGGTCGACGGACGGACGTGCGGGGATGAGCTGGACTGCGCTCCGTTCGATATCCTTTACGGGATGAATCATGGGACGACAACACGTGTCGTCGTCGAGTTGAACGGGGATCGCTTCGAGCCGGAACTATTGAGCACGAAAGCTGGGAATGACGTCTGGTTCATCCTCGTCGACCAAATCGAATCGATTGACGCCATCACCGGTTACGATGCTGCGGGAGACGTATCATACCGCTTCAATAACTAAATAAGAGATGGAGGACGACTGTCCCCTCATCTCTTAGCGTTCACAGGCAATCCCATCATTATCGCGATCTTTCGATTCGTTCGCTTTGTACAGCGAACTGTTGGCATACGGCTTGTATTTCGTCTTGCCGCCTTTGTTTTTGATGGTCTTGTTTTTCGCGACACCACCCTTGTAGGTTTTGTTGAGCTCGGTACAGTTTTTAAACTTTTTGGCAGCGGCATCAGCCGGATTTGCAGGAGCAAGGCTCAGCGTAAACAAAGCGAGACAGGCCACAGTTGCACGAAGCAGTTTCTTCATTCTTATTTCCTCCAAATTAGCAGACGATACGTCTAGCAGTTTTCATCATTATACGGTTGATTACGAGCAATATACCTCTTTTGGAAATGTCATGACGGAAGAAAGGAAGTATTACATTATGGACTTATTCATATTGATGCAAGAGCGCGCAGTACCTCTGCTCGTGCTCACATTTTTCTTGGTAATGAATCTTGCATTCCTAATAGGGGTTTGGAAGAAACGGATCAACTTCTCAAAACTTTTTTTGCTGTTCGCCAGCTCACTCGCTGTGGTTCTCATGATTTCATCCGTCATGCTCATCACATTTACGTTATTCGTCGGCTATAATCAGTGACTTTTGCAAATTCCTATTGCCGCAACATCTGTAGAAGGAATAAACCCACCTCTTTTTTTTTGAAAGAGGTGGGTTTATTCATGGAAAATTATTTTGTCGCTTCGTATTCCAACGCTTCCCCGTTCGTCTCGATGACGTGCTTATACCAATCGAACGAGTCTTTCTTCATCCGCTCCATCGAGCCGTTGCCTTCATTATCACGGTCGACGTAAATCATGCCATACCGCTTCTTCATCTCGCCCGTCGTGAACGAGACGATGTCGATGATGCCCCACGGCGTGTAGCCGATCAAGTCGACGCCGTCATAAACGACCGCTTGTTTGAGCTGCTCGATGTGGGCCTTCAAGTAATCGATGCGGGCCGCGTCGTGAATCTTTCCGTCGATGATCTCATCGACGGCGCCAAAACCGTTCTCGACGATAAAGAGCGGGATCTGATAGCGGTCGTACAACCGGTTCAGCACGTAGCGAAGACCGACCGGATCGATCGCCCAACCCCAGTCGCTCGACTTGATATATGGGTTCTCGACACCGTTCGGCAGACCGCCGTTGACGATGTCGCCGCTGTTGTCGGCGACGACGTCGCTCTTCACGGTCGTCGACATGTAGTAGCTGAAACCGAGGTAGTCGACAGTCCCGTTCTTCAAGATGTCGTCGTCCCCGTCCAGGAACGGGATGTTGTAGCCTTCACGCTCGAACTCGTTCAAAGCGTAGCTCGGATAGAACCCGCGTACTTGCACGTCCGGGAAGAAGTAGCGCTGGCGCATCATCTCCTCGGCGAGCATGACGTCGTCCGGGTTCGACGAATACGGATAGATCGGTACGTGCGATACCATCGCCCCGATCTCGAAGTCCGGATTGATCACTTTCCCTTTCGCGACGGCGAGCGCGCTCGCGATCAACTCATGGTGACCCGTCTGATACATGACCTCACGGGCGTTCTCGCCTTCCTCGACGATGACGCCTGAGTTCGTCCAGAGGAAGAGCGGGTTGTTGACGTCCATCTTGTTGTTGATCTCGTTGAACGTCATCCAATATTTGACCTTGTCTTTGTAACGGTCGAAACAGACCTCGGCGAAGCGGACGAAATGGTCGACGACGGCCCGGTTGCGGAATCCGCCGTACTCACGGGCGAGGTGGAGCGGCATCTCGAAGTGTGACAACGTGATGATCGGCTCGATGCCGTGCTTCAACAGCTCATCGAACAAGTCATCGTAAAACTTGAGCCCGGCCTCGTTCGGTTCGGCGTCGTCACCGTTCGGGAAGATGCGGCTCCAGCCGATCGACGTCCGGAGACACTTCAAACCCATCTCGGCGAACAAGGCGACGTCTTCTTTATAGCGGTGGTAGAAGTCGATTGCCTCATGGTTCGGATAAAACTCGTCCGGCTCGACCTTGTCCGTGATCCGGCGTGCGACGCCATGGGCGCCTGCTGTCAAGACGTCGACGACGCTCGGGCCTTTGCCGTCGGCGTCCCAGCCGCCTTCAAATTGATGGGCGGCGAGGGCGCCACCCCATAGAAAATCTTTCGGTAATGTCTTCATGTTTATTCCTCCTTATTGATGAACAATCGTGAGCAGCGGCTTCGTTGTGTCTGTCTCATCGCTTGGTTGAACGAGTACATCGGCGTAAGTCGAGCTATTCGTCACGATGACTGGTGTGATACTTGATAAGTTATGGGCGGCGATCATGTCGCGATCGAACGTCATCAATACATCGCCCGCTTTGAAGCTGTCCCCATCTTTGACGTGGACAGTGAACGGTTTCCCGTCAAGTGTCACTGTGTCGAGCCCGACGTGAATCAAGAGCTCGATCCCTGAGTTCGAACGCAGTCCAATCGCATGTTTTGTCGGTGCGACCATGACGACCGTCCCATCGAATGGCGCCACAATGTTATTCCCGTTTGGTTCTACGGCGTAACCTTTCCCCATTGCCCCAGAGCCGAACACGTCGTCCGGGACATCACTCAAGGCGATGACTTTCCCTGATAGCGGTGACGTAATCGTTTCTTCTTGGACGACCGTCGCGCTCGCTTCCGCTGTCGCTGGCGTCGCCAATTCTTCATTTGCCTGTTTGGCAGTGTCTTCCCCGAAGCCGAAGATTTGAATCAAGACGACCGGGAGGATGATGGCAATCGCCGTCCCGATCAACAGTCCCCAAATCGATGTCGGCACGTCTTCACTGATTCCGTTCACAAGCGTGAGTGGGCCCGGGAGTCCGGCGTAGGCGAAGTAATAAGGATTGAAGAAACTTGCGACGATGGCACCGACCGCACCCGAGATACATCCGAAGATGAACGGTTTCTTGAAGCGTAGCGTCACCCCGTAGATGGCGGGCTCGGTGATACCGAACAGTCCAGTGATCCCGGCCGACACTCCGACTTTTTTAATTTCTTGGCTCTTCGCTTTCAAAATGACACCGAGAACGGCGCCGACTTGGGCGATGACGGCGATCGTCTGATAGGCTTGGAACGAGTCACGGCCGTATAAGTCGAAGTTGGCGAGCACCATCGGCGTCACACCCCAATGGACCCCGAAGATGACGACGACTTGCCAAAGTCCCCCGATGATGGCGCCAGCGAGCAACGGCGCGTTTTCAGCTAGGAAGTTATAGCCGTTGGCGATCCCGACCGCACCCATCGTCGTGATTGGTCCGATGACGAGGATCGTGAGCGGCACCATGAGCACTAAACTGAAGAACGGCACAAATAGAGGACGAATGACCTCGTTCATATGCCGGTTCAAGAACCGCTCGACGTACGACAAGATCCAGACGAGGAAGAGCGGTGGCAAGACGGAAGACGTGTACGTCGTACCGGACAAGGCAATCCCAAGGAAGCTGATCGCCTCCCCTGACGTGATGCGTGCCGCCATCTCGGCCCATGTCGGACTGACCAAGGCCGCACTTGCCGCGACGGAAATGAACGTGTTCGTCTTGAAATGTTTCGATGCCGTGATGGCGATAAAGATCGGTAAGAACGTGAACGGTGCCCATGAGATGAAGCTGAACACTTCGTATGTCCCCGTCTCGGCGAAACCTTCGAACAACAATGTCGTTAAAATGAGTACCCCTTGCAAAATCCCGGCTGCCGCTAAAATATAGATGAACGGCGCGAACACCGCGGACATCGTCGCGATGATCCGGTTGAGTATCGTTCCTTTTTGGTCCGCCTCTGTTTCAGTGCCTTCGATTTTCACGAGCTGCGCGAACTCCTCGAACACTTCTCCGACGTGCTGACCGATGACGACTTGGAACTGTCCGCCCGTCTCGACGACCGTGATGACACCTGGCATCGCCATGACACGCTCTTTCGCCTGCGGGTTTGACCGCTTCAAGACGAGACGAAGCCGTGTCGCACACCGGGCTGCGTTGATGATGTTGTCTTCCCCGCCGACAGCCTCCAAGATGTCCTTGGCGAGTTTTGAATAATCCCGAACTTTACTCAAGTGAATACCCTCCTTTTTTCATAACGCTTACATTTTGTACACCCTTACTATAATTGTACCGGTACAATTAATCAATAGCGATACAATAAAAAAGTTTGTGAACGTTTAGCAAACATGTGTGTGGTATAATGAAGGCAACATTTTCAAGTAGATGAGGGATGAACGTGCTAAAATACCAACAGATTGCAGCAGAGATCGAACAGTACATCAATCAACATGATTTGAAACAAGGCGATAAACTGCCCGTGCTCGAACAGTTGATGAGCCAATATGCCGTCAGTAAGAGCACGGTGACGAAAGCGCTCGAACTGCTCGAACGGCGTGGGGTAGTCTTCCAACTTCGCGGGAGCGGCATCTTCGTCCGGCGTCATAACCGCCCGGGCTACATGAGCCTGTTCTCGACGCAAGGGTTCAAGAGCAATCTCGGCGACCGCATCTTGACGTCGGACGTGCTCGACGTCTCGGTCACAAAACCTGACGAGACAGTTGCGCAGAACCTCGGGATCGACGTGACGGACGACGTCTATCACGTCGAACGGGTCCGCTTCGTCGATGGCGAGGTGCTTTGTCACGAGGAGTCGTATTACGTGAAGCAAATCGTCCCGTATTTGAACCGGGAGATCGTTGCCGACTCGATCTTCGACTACGTCCAGAGCGCGCTCAGCGTCACGATCGGCTTCTCCGACATGTACATGCAGGTCGGTCGGTTGAACGCGACGGAAGCCGGATACCTCGGCTTGCAGGCGGACGACCCGACGCTTCGCATCGAGACGATCTTTCATCTCACGAACGGGAAGCCGTTCGACTACTCCCGTATCACCTATCATTACGAGCACTCGCAGTTCGTCGTTCAGGCGAACGGGCCGTACATGTGAAAACACCGCTCCTACGCATTGGCGTAAGGGCGGTGTTTTTGTATAACCGTAATCTATTTGGACTGTACTTGAGTCAGGTGTCGATACGCATCGACTGAATACGAATCAATCTTACACGTCTCATTTATATGAGTATGTATCTCCGTTTTGGTAGGGAAACTGTATGGGCTGAATACGATATCACATGAGGCCTGGGCGATGTGATGCAATAGCTGTTCGACAACTACATACACTTCAGCCAAGTGTTCCGGACTCAATCGGACGTCCGGGGTGACGAGATAACTGACATGAATCACGTTTTCTTTTGATTCAAAAATAGAAGCCTCATGTTCAGAAAACCACGGATAATCGGTGAGATCACTCCGCCTTCTCTCATCTTTGATGATGAGGAATGCGTCACTCTCGTCGAGTTGCACTCGCCAAACTTCACTATCGATTGATTTGAATTCTCTAAGTATGTTCAAGTCAACTCTCCCCAGACGGATTTTCGAGATACATTCCGATATTCAAGAGCTGTTCTTTCAGGTGCTGAAGATTTATATTCGTATGAATCCCCATCAAATAATCGTATCCGATAAACACTTCAAACGGTTCATCTTTATGATGCGATTCATTCCCAACGAGTTGCGCATAAAGCTCTTCTCGCAACATCAAGCGAATCATATGTTCGATTCTCCACCCAGTCAGCACAGTTCCTTTCTTTACCCGTTTATACAAATCTCTCGTTTTTGCAGTATAAACGATTTCCGAAAGGTCAGGCCGTTGAATTTCATGACGTGAAAGTCGACCTCGCTTCTCAATATAAGACACTCTTAGGGAAATCACATTGCAATGCTTCATGATCCACTTGACCGAGGTCACATAGGCATCTTCAACTCTCATGTACTCTTCAAAGTGAAGCGTGATGCCTTCAAACGACTTTCCGATATCAGAAATGGCTGTCCATTCATCCTTTTTGTATCCATAGGGCTCGTCTCGAAAAGCGGGATTGTATTTGGTTATTCTATATCGATACATTACTTCACCTGATTTCTGTATGTTCTCTTACTCTAAATGCCAAACAAGATCAGCGAGGTATAACCTTATGGCTTGATGCGTTGTGTAGTTTTCGAAACAGTCTCTTATTCTTCAGACTGAACAAATTCTCCGCCAAACGTCCATCCATTTTGTTTCAACATTTTTTCAAACTGTTCATTGAACCGGTTGATATCAATAGGCTTATTCTTTTTTCGATGCAAGACTACACCATCGATTAATAAGGAGGGTGACATCGACGGATTCGCTTCCCAGACGGGTTTCCATGCCGCGTCCTTTTCATATTCTCTCGATGGACGATCGCCGACCAACTGTTCCTCGGAAACCCCGAAACGAATCACATTTCGCTGCGCCGTTCGTAAAGAAACACCGTTTGCCCCTCCCCAATCGTCGGGGCCTACGCCATCATCCTCCCAAAAGCAGTTCGGACAAATCAAAAACGTTCCGGGCGGCTTTTCCTCCAGCGTTTTGTAACCACAACAGAGACACGTATATGTTTTCATTTGTACAGCTCCATTTCGTAAAAAATATGCAACAAGCAATGTAAAAACACTGCTTACTACTTCAAAACCGCTTGATTGAACCGTTCACATGATCGAGAAAGTGATACACATCGTCCGCATCATGCGCCAGTGCGAAGTTTCCGAAGATATGAGGATGATACTCTCCCATGAACGTTTCAAGTGTCTGTACAGATGTAGGGGATGAGAGGGACTGCCAAAACCCGCTTGCTTTCAGATTGCCGAGCTGGGGCAGCAGCTTGTCTTCAATCAACTTCTTCCAGTCGTCATCATGAAGCGTCAATCGATACACTTTCTCCCTCGGGCCGAACGTTCCTCCGAGACAGAACGTCAACTCGATTGGAAACACACCCTTTGTCACGTGGTGAAAGAACGTCTCATAATCCGCTGTGTCAATTGACTCAACGGATTCGATTGTCGTCCCTTGGAGTGTCAGTCCCTCACGGTAATAGCTCACCAGCAAATCCGTTTCATTTGAGAACGTGACGACGCCTTGGCGATGTTCGTCACGGGAAAGTGTCAGCCATGGTTCAATCTCCTCACGATTGCGAACAATCCCGGATGTGACAGACTCCTCTTCTAAGCGTTCAAACGAGAAACGATGTCTCTTTGGCAACAGTACCTTTGTTTTCCGCTCCACGCGTAACGGGAACTCTGCGTCGGCGAGATGTCGGTAAATTAGGCGATTTGCTTCTCCCTCTTTGAATGCATGGCTCGGTAAAATCAGCATCTCTGTCTGATGACAGAGGATTCGACAAAGTTTCAAGTCCGGCTCTTTCTCGTAGTCCGTAAAACATGTCGCGATGTCCGAGACGTCTAGCGTCACACGAGTGATTCGGTCTCTCTGTTTACACACCTCAATCGGATGCATCCAGACATACACCGTCTCAACGACCCCAGATGATGCGGCATCGACATAGACGTCTCGCGTGAACGGATGCAAGATGAGGTAACGTAGTATCGTTACATCGGTAAAACCCTTATCGATCTGTATGTCATCCGAATGAAATGAAAAGATGTCAGCATCTTGTCGACGAATCGAGCGATACACCTCATCAAGCCTTTGATCATAGACTTGGTCGAATTCATAACGGTCCACTTTCCATAACACCACATCGTTTGAACGTGATAAACTCTCCGTCTTTTGTTCAAATTTATTCGTGTGCACCGCCTGTTGACGCACAAATAAAGCCGTGGTCGCGTCAACTTCACGTAACCACGGACGTTTCAAATTCATCTTTTCCATCGCCTCCGGTACAAAAGATAACCGAGCGGGAGCCCCGCCAACAATGCGAGGCCAAGCATCCGATACGATTTCGACTCTGTCGTCTGAACGTCACCTGAACCACCAGTAAGGGCATCCTCCGCGGAACCTTGATCGTTTGAATGTGTCTCGACCAAGAGTTTCTGATACATCTCGAGCGTGATCGTGTCTCCGCCGATGAACCGTTTCGCATCGGTCGTCAAGGCGGTCAACGTCTCACCGTTTAGGTCAAACCAGGCATTCTCTTGAGCAGAATGGACGAGTGAGCCGGACACATCAGCTAAGGCAATGGCCAACTCGTCGCCATACCCGAACGTGGAGAAGGCGAAAATGCCCGGTTCTTGCTCCCACGTACCGATGACGTTTCTCGGCTCCCCATCTTGTAGGACGGCTGATACGTACTCCTTGCTCGAGACGAACGTACACATTTCGTCCAACGAATAACAGGATTGCGCGGCAATCAATACTTCATGGAGCGGACCGAACGAGACGGTGCGACTTTCCGTCAAGTGATAGTTACTCGGGTCGTCTCCTTCGATATGGTCGAGGACGATTGACTCGAAATGTTCTTCAGCGAAACGCTCCGCGGATCGTTCTGTCGGCGCCGCCGCTGCCGACGTAGCACCGAGCGTGAAGACCCCGGCTAAAGCGAATGTTGTGATCAGGCGGAACATGTTTCTTTCTCCTTTCAACCGACAGACATTTGTTTTAGGAATGACGCATCAATCCGAATCAGTTCCGCATGTGGATGTTTTTGGCGCTCGATGATTCGGCCAAACCGTTTTGAGGCGACGAATCGATTCGACTCGTGAATCGACGCCAGGCGCACGAGTGCGAGGCGCAACTGCTTACGACCGTCACTCATCCGAAGGTGATCGACTTTATTATCAGCATCTAGGCGATTGATGAACAGCTCGACTTTACACTCTTCCTTCACCAAATAGGATACCAGATAAGCGGCCTGTTGAATCAACTCTTCGTAACGGGCGTGGAGACCATTCCCGAGCGGACCGCTCAAGTCAAGCATCAATGTGAACGTATCGAGGTTTTGGCGCTCATATACTTTCGCCTGTAGCTTCCCTGTCTTGGCTGTAGCGACCCAGTCAATTTGTTTCACCGGCTCTTGCTCATATTGTTTTGAGCTTTGGATCATCAACGGGTCGTGGAGCGGTGAATGTTTGACGAGTCGATCCCCCATCCGCAACATGCGCGAGTCCAACCTGTTCCGTTTCGTGATGGACGGGAGGATGGTCCAAGATGGAAGCGTGAGCGCATGGTCCGTGACGAAGATGGTGCCGAGCCAAAACGGGAGCCTAAATTGAAGAATGCATTCTTCGACTTGAACGGGCCCGCGCTTTGTCGCATGGATTGGAAGCGAATAGGTCGATTCATCGCAAAGTTGAATGACACGCACGCGCTGATCCTCATCAAACGTCAAGCCGTGTCCCGTGACCAATCGCACCGACGTCGGAATCCCGAATTCTTCGAGACGCTCGACAGCTGTCACATCCATCCTTAGAGAGACACAATCATTCACGAACAACAACTGTTCTTTTTGATAGAAAGACAAACTCGTCGCCTCGACAATCGTTTTCGTCAACCATTTACGGATAACCATCAGTCCTAGAACGGCACCACATAGATAAGCGAGCGGCCAAACGTATGGGAACCAAACAAACAAGACAAGCATTCCGGTATAGGCCGACCATAGCTTATCGTCTAAGAAGGAAGGTGTGCTAACTTCGACCTGTCGCATCTTCACACCTTCTCGACCGGTACATCGACTCGTTCTAGTACATCAGCGAGGACTTCTCGTTTTGTCGATTTCACGTCCCCTTCGAGCGTGAGTGTCAATCGGTGTGATAGGACGTGTAGCGCGACGGCTTGGACATCTTCTGGGGTCACGAATTGACGATCCTCGATATAAGCGTAAGCTTGAGACGCCTTGACGAGGGCGAGCGTCGCGCGTGGACTGGCCCCGACTTCGACGAGCGGATGATTCCGTGTCTCTTGGATGAGGGCAAGTAGATATGTCACGACATCGTCATGAAGTCGGATTTCCTCGACTTCTTGTTGCGCTGTCAAGAACGCCTCGTTTGTCATGAGCGCATGGACGACGTGCCGAGTTTTTGAAATCGTCTGTAAAATCAATTGACGCTCCTCGCCCGCTTCGGGGTACCCGACTTGAAGAGACATCAAGAAGCGGTCGAGTTGTGCGTCTGGCAAGGCGAACGTCCCTGCCGACTCGATCGGGTTTTGCGTCGCGATGACGAAGAACGGTTCCGGCAGTTGATACGTGACCCCGCCGATCGAGACTTGACGCTCCTCCATCGCCTCGAGTAATGCCGACTGTGTCCTTGGTACGGCCCGGTTCACTTCATCAATCAACAAAATGTTGGTGAAGATTGGTCCCGTCCGATTTTCGAACGTCTGTGTTTGGATGTTAAAGAAATCTGATCCGATGATGTCTGACGGTAGTAAATCGGCCGTGAACTGGATTCGTGTGAACTCGGCCTCAAAGCTCTTCGCGATGCTTTTGGCGAGCAGCGTCTTCCCGGTACCCGGCACGTCTTCAAGCAGAATGTGCCCGTTCGCGAGTAACGCCGTGCAACAGAGGCGCGTGATTTCAGGTTTCCCGAGATAAATCTGGTCTAATTGTTCCAATACGCGTTTGATGGTCATGGGGTAGACTCCTTTTCTAAGCGAAGTAAATAGGCATCAAGCTGTTGTTTGAACGTTTGTTCACGTTGCGGGGTGATGGCGACTTTGTCATAACGAATCTCTAAATAGCTCAAAAGTGAGGCGTCGAGCTCGATGCGGCTCGCCCAGGCGGATAACGTCTCGAAAGGTCGTCGTCGTTGTTGCGACGGCAGCGCTTGTTCGAATAGAATCAGATGTTGCCGTAACGGAGAATCCGGCAGTGGATGAGCGGGGCGTTTTGCCTGTTCGAACATTTCGTCTGGATCTTGCTTTGAGTTGATCCTTTCGTCTGTCGGAACGGCTTCCCTCTCCTTTTCGTTGAAGCGACGTCTACGCCACATCCATATGCCAATCAAAAGAAGGATTGCGCTCAAAATGTAAGGTAACAGGGAAAGGCGATCGGAATCGCTTGTAGATGGTTTACCGTATGACGGAGACGAGTCATTCTCATCTTCCCTTGGTGTGCCGCCTTCATCATCTGATGGCCCAATAATCGCTCCTGCTTCAGAAATACCGGGCCCGGGATCTGCTTCACTACCATCTCCACACCAAATATCCGTATCGACAACCTCAATGAACCCAAACAACTTTCGCTTGTCGTGACAGTCCGTGACCCAACTCGTGATTTCACTCCCTGAGATATCCAACCCTTTGTAATACGTATAAGCGAGTTGACCAGAGAATGAAAAGAGAGCGACCAACATAAAGGAAATCAAGACTGCTGACACAAAAAGAAACTTGGCTTTTCTCATGCGATGATCCGTACATGCCTATTTAGATTGGACTGCATCTCATTCAACGGCTCCTTCCATTAGGTAATACCATTTAATCCTTTTTTTGGAAAATGGTTTTGAAAGAATTATAGCATATGGATTAATGGAATATTCAGTTTTTTAACAAAAAAAGTTGCTCGCTTATTGTACGAGCAACCAGACTTCTCCTGTATAAATATCATCCTCATCTTGAATCCGCTCGTGGAACCGATGCACCTCGACATCCGCTGAGGCTACGAGCTTTTGTTGAAACACATCATCTAAGGGCAAGGGCGTCCATGTCTGATCCGGTGAGTCACGTTTCATAAACACCTTCAATCGTGCATCATTTTCAAACACGAGGAGTTCGGACTGCCAAAGAGTCGGAAGGTCCAACAAGACGACGACCCGGTTCCGCTCCTCTTCTCGGAGACGCACGAGACGGGAGGCCCCCTCCATCATCGCCTCGATGACCGCATATTGAATCCGGCTGTTCTCCTGTACCGATAGTAAGAACGGTTGATCGATTGGGATTTTGTTGTGCCAATACCCGTCGTGAAACGTCGTCGGGAACGAATGGGTCTGTTCGTCGACATACATGCGCAACCGTTTCAGTCTTCGTCTGACACCGCGTACTTTCGCCCGTCTCCTCAAGACGTTGTCCCTAGTACAGCGTCGATTTGCCGCTGGTGATGTCGGTCATGTTCGATGAACTCGGTGACGATATAGGCAATCGTATACGGGACACCTTGATGCGGGCAATGAGTCGCTCCGTTCGCCGTCGTCTGCGAAGTCAGCGTCTCTTGACTAAGTGACGTTAGCGCTTCTACGAGCGAACTCCGACTCGTTTTGGCTAATTGGAGCACGTTTTCTCCCGAGAGACGTTTTGCTTTTTGGGTCGCTCGCGCGTTAAACGAGTCGAACTCAGGGAAGATCATCCCTTCCCCGTCCTTGACGGCCGGGATGATGACGCTCAACAGATGGTTGTCCCAATGGGCGATGTGAAGTACGATCGTTTTGATTGACCATTTGTTGGTCGAAATCGAGCTCTCCCACGTCGTTTCATCCAATTCCGTTAGCGTGTTAAGCCATTTTGTATAGGATGCAAACTCGTCGATGACGTTTGAAGTGTTCGTCATGAAAGTGTCCTCCTTCGGTTATAAGCTAAGAAAATTGTATCATGTTCCGGCCGCCCAGCTCTGAGCTTCGTCAATCAAGGAATGCTTGGTGGGGGTGATTGAGCCTCACTTATGCATCCAAAGGGATAGACCTCTTCTTATTGGTTTGAGGAGTCATCCCGTCGATTGAAATTGAACCGTAAGTTACCGCCACGCCTTGTGGTGACGGGACCATAGAAAGAGGGAACGTATCCAACCAGTCCGCTGATGTCGGAAACGTATCAGGTGCCCAATCGAGCTCAAGTTCGTGCCCGGCAAGCGCGTACGAGAATGGCATGTGGCGATACACGTCAACGAGCAGTCGTTCGATTTTCTGTGTGAACACGGGTCTCGATGCAGGGTGTGAAACGACATCATTCCACTTTATATCGATGAGAATCCCGACATAGGTGTCCATCTCTTGAAGGGACACGGTCATCGTCATGTCCACGTCTCCAAAATAGTTGCTTTGTAAATGGATAGATCCGTAATGCCCGATCTGAGCAAAGTCGGTATCTGTCGTTGTCGTCCAACTAGTGCCTGCCTCATCCTGACTGTATGTCACGTTTATGATTTCGCCACCGCTACTTAACAGTTCCGCACATACATTTTGAGCAAGTTCAGGTAACAGATAATGGCTCGGATAAGCCATCCCGATGGAAATGAATCCGCCTGCTTGATCCATTCAAACACCCCCTTTGTTTCATCATACAAAAAAGCGGCACCGTATACACGGTACCGCCCCATCTTATAGCCAGACTGGTAAAGAAAAGAAAACCAAGAACAATACGGTCAAGACACCGACGACCGGACTGAGCGAGCGATAGCCCTTCTTGAACAAGACGATCATCGTATAGGCGATGAAGCCGAGCCCGATGCCATCGACGATGGAGTACGTGAACGGGATCATGATAATGACGAGGATCGCCGGGAAGGCCTGCTCCCAATTGTCGAGTGGCAGATGCTTCACGTTCTGGAACATCATCATACCGATGATGATCAAGACCGGCGCGATCGCCGTCACCGGAATGATCGCGAACAGCGGCAACAGCAAGAGCGAGACGACGTAAAGACCTGACGTCACGAACGACGAGATGCCGCCGCGTGCGCCGACCGAGATGCCGGCCGCGACCTCGACCGTCGAGACGGTCGGGCTCGAGCCGAACATGGCACCGGCCATCGTCGACAACCCTTGGGCGATCAAACCTTTCGGGGCTTGATCGTCCTTGCCGATCGCCCGCGTCTGATTCTGGATCAGGCTGATGTTCTCGATCAACAAGACGAGCGTCAACACGCCGACCGCGATCAGGAAGATCGGTGATGTCGATTGCGCGAACGACACGTTGCCGAACACGGTCCCGAACGACTCGAAGAACGGTGTGAGCGCGAACTCACCTGTCCAGTCGAGCGTGCCCGTGACAGCGCTCAAACCGACACCGAACGCGATCGTCCAGAGGAAGCTGCTCGGTCCCATCTTCAAGAACAAAAGAATCGCAACGAATAGCGTCAGGAACGCGACCTGCACCGGTCGCTCCCCAAGGTCTCCGATGTGGAGCAGTGCCCCACCACCGCCCGAGACGATCCCTGCCGCTTCGAGCCCGATCAAGATGAGGAACAGGCCGAGTCCGACCGTCAGTCCGTCATGAATAATCGGCGGGAACGCGTTCGCGAGTTTCCTCGCCACTTTCGTCACCGTCATGAGGACGACAAGCGCCCCCGAGACGAGCGAGACGGCGAGCGCACTCTGCCAGCTCAGTCCCATCTGCAGGACGAGCGTGTACGTGAACAACGCATTGATGCCCATACCAGGTAGGAGCAACAACGGTAAGTTGAACAGTCCCGCGATGAACGTCCCGATGATGCTTGTCAAAATCGCTCCGACGAGCGCTCCCTCGAACGGGAGTCCGGCTTGTGTCAAGATTGCCGCATGTACGGCCGGGATGTATGCTGTCGCCAGAAAGTTCAGCACGCCCCCGTATGTTTCTGTTTTCCATTCTGTTTGTTTTGCCATAGGAATCAATCCTTTGTTGGCACCCTCACCCACCCATGTGGTTACACACGAGACTCATTATATCCTGTCTGACTTCAGACATGCAACACTATCGTAGTTCAATTCCACCTTTGGACCCAGTGTTGAGACGACTCCATCTAAAGGTTCATTTTATTAAATAAGAACAAACGTTCCTGTTTTTAGCATCTATTTTAGCGGGAATCTGCTATAATAAAGAGGCAGGTTAACGCAGCAATAGTGGGATCAGCCGTCAATTCCGCAATGGAGGAAGGCGGTGGTGCGGATGGAACAACTGTGGAATTGGGTCGGCGATTATGTAATCGTCCCGATTCTCGCTCCGATCATTGTTCACTTGGTAATCCACCAATCATCCGATCGTGCAAAATCTGAACGCACAAAAAAATGACCCCCTCGGCGCAATGAGATGGGTCACTTTCTGATTCACTAACCATTGTGGCGGCTGGGCCACTTTTGAAGTGGTAGCCTGTAAGCCAGAGGCCGGTGTATCGAGCACCGGTCTCTTTCTACTTGCATCATACCATATCTGTTCCCGGTTTTCAGTATTAGAAACACGAAAACGATGAATTTGACGTGACGAACACCGGGTGATTTAACCCGGTGTTTTCATATCTTCTTCTACCGTGTAGCGGGAGAACCATTTCAACATGGCATCCGCCTCTTGTTTCGGGATATCCTCGATCATTTCATTCGATAAGACACCACGAGTCGAGAACAGGACGTTGCATACATCGAAACGGCGCTGAAGCGGCGTTTGTGTCACTTGGACCTGTTCGATCCGCGGCTTGTCCGTCAAAAATGAGTGGACGTTGAACGCACCGGTCCGGAGCTCGACGAAGCGACCGTTCCGAGCGTAGCGCGTCGTCATATAGCTCAACAGGCGGCCGCCGATGATGATGGCCCACAACAGGACGAGCCACCAGGCGTAATCGCGGAAGAAATAGAGGACGACACCACTGATGATGAGACCGAACCAACTGATCCGCATCAGCTTGATCCAAAGCGACCGTGTCGGTAAACGATGGAGCGTGTCGGCCCATATGAACTGGTTGAAGTGCTCGTTCAGCACGGCCATCGCCTTGTCCCGTTTGACGAACGGGAGGATGGTCGATGACTCGTCTTTCAACTCGTCCATCGTGCCCGCAGCGACGAGCTCGACGCCGACGATGTTGAACCAGCGCCGGATGAACGTCTCTTTGATGCGGATCGCTTGAATCTTCTCGTACGGGATCTCTTTCGCCGAGCGGTTCAAGAGCCCTTTCTCGACACGGATCCGGTCGCCTCTTCGTTCGAGTTGGAAGTTCCCATATTTCAAGAAGTTGATGACCATGCCGATGATGACAGACAGGAACAAGACAGTAAGGACAAGCACGCCGATGGCGATGATCGAGGCGCTGATGACCCACTCCCCGACTTGGTCGAACGTCCCATCAAGGTTGATGAAGTCATCGATCGAGGACACGACCGTCGAGGCGACCGGGAAGATGGCGAATACCGACAGCGACGTCAGCGAGGCGATGATGATCTCGCGGGTCGAGATGGCATACAACAAACGGCTCGCCGGTTTTTCAATCGCCACCGGTGCAGATGTCGTGTCTGTCTTCTCTTCCACGGGTAAGTCCGTTTCAGTCTTCCGATGACGGACCTGGTCGAGGATGTCCTCGAGCCGCTTCGCCTCGTTCGGGAAGACGCCGGCCAGTTTGAACGAGGCGTCGTCGCTGTTCGCGTTCGTGTCGAACGTCAACTCGACGACACTGAGCAGACGGTAAAGGAACGGACTGTTCGAATGGACGCTTTGGATCTTATAGAGCGGGAGCGACTTCTCTTTTTTGATCCAGTTCCCGTCGATGATATACATCGTCTTGTCGTCCAAGGCGTAACGGAAATTGCGCCAGCCGAAGAACTTTTGGATCACGTCGAGCAAGAGGAAGAGCAAAATCCCGACGCGCAAGATGATGCCGAACGTCGAGCTCCAATCGTTATTGATCACAAATAGCAGTACGAGCGGGATGATAAATGACTTGATGACCTCTAATACACGTAACAGTAAAACGCGAGTCGGTAGACGATGCCAGGTGAGCGTCGCTTCCGTCATACGACATCCTCCTCCTCGATGCGGGCATAGACTGCGATCTGTTCACGGAGCGTCTTCGCGAACGACTCCTCGATCGCATAGATCTCATGCGACCCGGCCGCAGTGCCGATCGTGATCGTCTGCAGGCCGTACTTCCGGAGCAGCGGTCCTTGTTGGGCGTGGACGTACTGTACTTTCGTCATCGGGATCAACACGTCGTGTGTCGTGATGATGCCGTGGTGCAGACGAATCTCGAGCGGTCGCACGTCATACGTGAAGCGTTCTTGCTTCCACTTTTGGAAGACGACGATGTCGATCACGCTATAGATGAGATCGATGGCGAGCAAGCCATACATCGTATATTGAAGCCATGTCGGCCAGTCGAAATAGAGCGAGGCGACGACGAGACCGCCGGTGATGACGAGCCCGATCAAGTAAAAGATGGCGCTAGACAACCGGAACACGGTCCGTGCTTCGATCGGTAGTTTACCGCTGAGTGATGCTGGTACTGTTTCTATGTCTGACATTGGTATTTCCCCCTATCCGTTCGGACGCTTGTCCGTCTCTCTTTTAGTATACGTCGTTTATTTGAAAAAAGTTTCATTCCGCTACAGGGAAGGTGTTCGAGTGCGCCCGAACGGTCCTTACTCATTCGTGCAGTCTAACTAAAAGTCTTCTTGGAAATGTTCGATGTATCTTGAGTGTCCCAAAATTTTGTGGGATGCACATAAAGCTCCTCAGCTTAGCTTAATTTAATTGAGAACAAATAACATTCATCCGTTTATATGCTGATAAAGACTTTTGAGTTGTTCGCTTATATAGGTGCGCGCAGCGGTATCGTAATAGCGCCAGTGCATACGCATATATAATGAATTAAAAAAAGAAGCGTCCTAAATTTTTATTAGGAAGAATTATCGTCATTCTTATCTGCCAGGCGAAGCTCATCTAGGTCACTGAGCACTACATGTGTCCACTGCTAGAGATTTAATGAGTTGTCTTTCTCGTACATAGATTCAATAATAAAAATCAATCGCTCCTTGGCTAATTAATAAATCGATTTCATGTTCTTTGGAATATGAAAAATCTAGATGAAGTGCAGTATGTAACGAAATATAGGAATTCATCAACGTAGTCCTCTTAATCATGATGCGAGCTTCTCTTTATTCTAAATGAACCTTTAGATGAACGACACTCGATAAAAATATCCCATCCAAGGTTTCATCATATCTATAAAACATCGCACAATGCACCATCAATCAAGCGTCGGCAAAACGAAGAATCGCTTCTTTTCTTTAAATGTCAGAACCTCCTCATGACTCTCACCGCTTGCTTTCCACAAAATACGGAGCGTATAGTCACTATCTGAATTCGGTTCAGATCCTAAAAATACAAATTCGTAGTAACTATTTTGCCGCATGTCAATTGGCTCACTTAAAAAGTCTCCAGTCAGTTGAGTGTCATTTTCATAAAAAGACAAGTCGACAATCTCTCCGTCCAATTCGTCCCACGTCAATTCGCCCGCCCATGTCTCCTTTAAAGAATGTGACACGGTATAAATCGCGTTAAACTTTTCATCTTCAGAACTCGCAACGAGCTTTGGCGGGAGTGTCAGTGAAAAGCCCACCCATATCACTAAAAAGAGGCCAATCATTCCTAGTTCAACTTTCAGTTTCTTCACTCCGTCTCCTCATTTTAACTGATTACCTTTATTCCGTTCGGTAGTCACTTTCCACATTCCTTTTTATCCGGCAAAAAAGCCAAGTCGCATGAGCGGCTTGGCATGTACGTGAAACGTTTAGTCTTCAAAGAACCACTTCTTGCGCGGTTCCACTTTCAAATTGTCGCTATGCTTCTTCATCTCGGTGATGAGGTAGCGTTCGAGTTCGTTCATCGCCTTGACCCAGTTCGTCATCGCCGCGACGAGCGGGACGACGGTCAAGATGAGTTCTTCCTCTTCGTCGCGCATCTTCTCGATCATCAGCTTGGCGAAGTCGAAGTTCTCATGGATCAAGTCTTCCTCGCGGTCGATGATGTGTTCGTTCTCGAGCTCATATGCCGAGAACAAACGCTCATGCCGACGCAGCAAGTGCCGCATATGGCGCAACAGTTCTTCCTCGAGTTGTGGCGGCAGATGTTCGACCGTCAAATAATCGTCGTACAACTTGTCGAGCACGTGGATGGCGGCACTGTTCGTGTCGATCATCTTCGACTTGAGGACGGCCCGACGGTAGATCGGCGTCTTCTTCTCGAGCCAGCGGTTGGCTTTGATCTCTTCTTCGAAGTAATCATACGTCGTCTTCGAACCGCGATGTTTCTTTTTCGTCTCGTCGAGCGATTCGAACGACGAGCGGCCGCCTTCCGTCTCGGAGAACAAGCGGGCAATCCGGACCGCCATTTGAAAGACGGTCGTGATCTCGTCTTCGAGCTTCCGTTCATAGCGCGGTGGGAACAACAACGCGTTGACGAGCAGCGCGACGGTGATCCCCATCATGATGAGCAAGTAACGTTCGCCGGCGAACATAAAGATCGACAGGTCGGACTGGCTCGCCCCTTCCATGATCAAGATCGTCGTCAAGATGACGGTCCGCGTCGTCGACTCGAGGTTCAAGAAGAGCAGGATCGAGATGGCGATGATGATGACGACGCCGATCGCGATCGGTGTCGGGTTCGGTGTCAGCATCAACGAGAACACGGCCAGTAAGGCGCCGATCAAGTTCCCTTTCATCTCCTCTAAAAGCCGGACACCCGTCTGATACACCGACGGCAGCAAGGCGAGCGAGGCCGCGAGTGCAGGGACGACGATTTGTTCAAATTGAAACGCTTCGGCAATAAGTAACACCAGGGCGACAGAAATCCCAGTTTTGATCGTTCTAGCTCCAAATCTCATGCGTTCTCGACACCGGAGTGTCTTCCCCCTTTGTACACGTCATGCAATTTTTTTAGCCGACTTCGGCGTGCGTGAAACATTTGCCCTTCGAACCGGTCGAAGTCAGGTCATTTTGCCCGATTCGAGAGCGCTTCCGTGGTATGATGGCGTTGGATATTTTCTTTAATCTTGATGGGGAGGGGTTTACTTGTCAACCATTGCTTTATTTGGAGGAAGCGGCCGCACGGGGATGCGGATGCTTGAACGATTACTGGAGGACGGACATCACGTCCGCCTATTAACGAGACGACCGCTTCAACCGAGGGACGGTCTTGACGTCATCATCGGCGACGCCACCGACCAGGAAGCCGTCATTGAAACGATACAACGTGCTGACGTCGTCATGTCAGCGCTCGGCACCGACAAACAAAACGTCTTGTCGCGCTTCACCCCGCTCGTCATCGCGGCGATGCAACAGGCAGGACTCAAACGCATCTTGATCGTCGGAACAGCCGGCATTTTACGGGCACACGACTCGGACAACTATCGCTTCGAGACGCGTGAGTCGAAACGGTCGATGACGACCGCAGCCGAAGACCACGCCCGAGCCTATGAGCTGTTCGAAGCCTCCGACCTCGACTACACGATCGTCTGTCCGACGCAATTGATCGAAGGCGAATCTGTCGGTGAGATCGTCATCACGGCCGACGTGTTGGGCACGTTGAACTCAGGACCGATTGCACGGGATGACGTCGCCGAGCTCATGCTTCGCGCCTGGAAAGACAGAACATACATCAGACACCGCGTCGGGATCACGACGGAATCATGATTAGGGGATGGGGATTATGAGCGAACAACGCATGCGCCTGGCGCAATTGACCGACGTATTTGAAACAGAAGACGAGACCGAGTCGGCCCGGCTCGCCCGGACCGCACTCCGGAAAGTGACGCGTGACGAGATTTGGATTGCCGTCTGCGGTCACTTCTCGGCCGGTAAATCGACGCTGCTCAACAACTGGCTCGGCGACGGGGTATTGCCGACGAGCCCGATTCCGACGAGCGCGAACATCGTCACGCTCCGTAATGGTGACGCAAGTGCCTCGGTCGCCGTCAATGACACGGACTGGATCCGACTCGGGACCGACGAGCTCGAACATTTGGGCGACTACTGCAAAATCGAAGAGATCAAAGAAGTCGAATACGCGCTACCGCGCTTCCCGTTCGGAAGTGATGTCGTCTTGATGGACACACCAGGTATCGACTCGACCGATGAGCGTCACCGCCAAGCGACGGAACGGTCGCTCTTCCTCGCCGACCATTTGTTCTTCATGATGGACTACAATCACGTCCAATCAGAACAGAACATCCAGTTGATGAAACAGTTCAGCGCCGAAGCCCGCCCCTACTCGATCATCATCAATCAGATCGACAAGCACGATGAGACGGAACTTCCGTTTGATGCGTTCAAACGCTCGCTCGAGACGGCGTTTATGCGTCATACCATCAATCCGGACGATATGTTCTACATCTCGCTCCGCGAGCTCGACCACCCGGAGAACGAGGTCGTCCGGCTCCGGACCCACGTCCAAGCCGTCATCGAGACGGCCCGAGAGCAGAGTGAGGCGCGAGCAAATCTCCTCGTCGACACGTTGCTCGACCGATCTGTACGGTCAATCGAGACAGCGCTCGAACAGCTTCCAGTCGTCGAGAAGCAGACGGCGGAGATCCAATCCCGGCTCCAGCGACTCGAGAAGAAATCGACGTGGCTGCAGTCGTTCCGTCGTGAGTTCTTTAAACACCAGTCCCCGATTGTCGCCAGTGCGCCGATCATGAACTATGAGTTCCGTGAACTGTTGCGGGATTATCTGGAGAGTTGTGCACCTGAGTTCAAAGTCGGCCTGTTCTTCTCAAAAGAAAAGACGCGCCAGGAACGTGTGCGGCGTGAAGACGTCGCCGCCAAAGAGTTTAACCGATTGATTGATACGAACTTGCGGCCCCACTTGATCAAATACGCCGAGGACATCGTCCGTGACTTGAAGCTGCCAGAAGCGATCTTGTCTCGTCCCGACACATTGCCGTCCGCACCGAAGACGCTCATCAGCGAGCAAGTGAAGGCCGGGGCGTCACTCAGTGGCGACACGGTCCTCCAGTTCAGCCGTGACATCGAGTCGGCCCTCGCCGCTTGGGTGACGAAAGTGTCCGACCCGTGGGTCACCTCGGTCGAGGCGTATCTCGAGGCTGAAGGAAAAAACCGAATTGACCAAATCAAGGCCGAGCAAGACGACTTATATGACATGCTCGATACGCTGGCGCTTCAACGCCGGCTTACTGAAAAGCAAGCGCTGCTCTCTACTTACGCCGCACGTGATATCTCGGAAGAACGGTTGGGCGACCTCGAGACCCGCCATTACGTAGAGGCCGGCCAGTTACCGAAAAAACAAGTCGAACACCAGCAACAAGAAGTTGCGTCGACCTCGCTTTTGGGCGATGATGTAACAGCTTTTTCATTTGATTTTTCGTATGAATATGCGGTATGTGAAATATTAGAGAAACATCCGTTATTCAAGTCACGCGTGAAGTCGTTGCGTCATAAGTTGGCCCGGGCCGAGTCCGAGCGTTACACGCTCGCCATCTTTGGTGCGTTCTCGTCCGGAAAGTCGTCGACGCTGAACGCGTTGCTCGGCGAAACGGTGCTCCCGACGTCGCCGAACCCGTTGACGGCCTCGATCACAAAGATCGTGCCCCCGAACGGTCAAGCCCATAAGAGCGCCTCGATCACGTTCAAGACACGGGACGAGCTCGAGGCGGAACTGAACGGCTACGGCGCTTCACTTGAAGCGCTCAGCATCGACCACCCGTTCGTCAACGCCGTCAAAAACGCTCCCCTGTCCTATCTCGGCAGTGAGCAGTCGGTCGACTACGACACGTTCTGCTCGTTCGTCACCGAGGAAGAGAAGAGTTGCATCGTCAAGGAGATCGAGCTATATGTCGACTCCCCTTGGGCCGAGCGCGGGATCATCTTCGTCGACACGCCGGGCGCCGACTCCCAGTTCAACCGCCACAGCGAGGTACAGTTCGGCTATATGCGCGACGCCGATGCCGTCCTGTTCGTGACGTACTACAACCACGCCTTCACCGAGACCGACCGCGAGCTCGTCATCCAGCTCGGGCGGGTCCAAGGGACGGGCGGCCATGACATGTTCTTCCTCGTCAACGCGTCCGATTTGGCGACCGATGACGCGGAACGCGATGCCGTGACCGATTACGTGTCGAACCAGTTGACGAAGCTCGGCGTCCGCAATCCGACCGTCCTGCCGATCTCAAGCCGGAACGCCATCCAAGGCAGAAACAATGGTTTCGACCGCTTCTCGGCCAAACTCGAACAGTTCGTCGACCGTGACCTGCGCCAAGCGAACGCCGTCCGCATCAAAGACGAGACGAGCGCTCTCGTCACCGCGTTCGAAGACGTCTTACGCGAAGCCGAAGCCGATGCGACTGTCAAAGAAACACATCGCACACAACTCGAACAGTTGCGTGAGTCCGACAACCGATTGAGCGTCACGACGCTCGTCGACCCGTTCACGCGCGAAGTGAACGAACTGCTCGCCCACCTCGAGACGCGCTCCCTCTTCCGGCTCTCGGACTTCGTCAAGGAGACGTTCCATCCGGTCGAAGTCGACGGCTCGAAGGCGAGTCTCGAGCGCGCCCTGACACGCACGCTCGACAAGTACGCCTACGACATCCACCAAGAGCTGCAAGTGTTCCAATATCGGCTCGAGCGCTTCTTGAAGCAAGAGACAGAACGGTTGATCGAGCGTGAGACGCTCAAACTGCGCCCCGTCTTGCCGACGTTATCGTACGAGGAAGACATCGACATCGACTGGCTCCGCGACGCCGTCGATCCGGTCACGTTCGAAGCGGACCCGTTCCGTCCCGTGTTGAAGCACTATAAGAACGCGAATCAATTCTTCGAAGCCGACGGTCGGACGAAGCTGCGCGACGACTTGAGCGCGCGCTTAAAAGCCGCCGTCCGGGAACAGCTCGAAGCAGTCGGTGCCGCTCAAGCCGAACGGACCGCTTCGCACTTACAATTGCTCGAGACGACGCTCAGCACTGTTTGGAACCGTGAAGTGAACGACCTCGTCGCCGGTGAGCTGAGCGTACTGACGGACGGGCAGTCGTTCGATGACATGAAACAGCGCCTCGATGCGCTCAGAAAGGATTGAACGCATGGGTTCATTACTGCTCGTCGGCCTGATCCCGGCCGTCATCATGACGGTCGCACTAGGTTTGTTTATCCGCCATCTGTATCTCAATAAAGAATCATAAAACAAGCCTCGAGCGCGCGCTCGAGGCTTGTTTTTATACATCTGCCGGATAACGGACGTCGATGCGGCGCCGGATATCGGTCATGACGTCAGCAAGCAACTGCATGTCGTCAAATGAGTGGATCTCGGTCTCCCTCTCGCCTGCTAGAATCATAAGCACGAACGCTTCAATCTCGTACTTCATGTGTGTCGTCTGTTCCGTGGCGAGTTCCTCGGTCGTCCCGTCGCGGCCTTCGAACGTCAAGCGGTCGAGTGAGGCGATATCGTCGATGACGATGCGGCCCGCTTCCCCGATGATTTCAGACGGTGCGTCCGTGCCGTGAATCTTCGAATGGAGCACGATGATGTCCATGCCGTCATACGACAAGATGGCCGAACCACTCCCGTCGACGCCCGACTCGAGTTTGACGGCGTTCGCTTGCACGGCGTCCGGTCGACCGAACAGTTTCAAGGCGGGACCGAGGCAATAGACGCCGAGGTCCATCAGCGAACCATTAGAGAAAGCGGGATTGAACGTATTCGGGTTGTCCCCGCGCTTATACAAGTCGTAGCGCGACGAGTATTGCGATTTGTTCAAGATGACACGCCGGACGGGACCGATGCGAGGCAGCGCTTGACGCAATATTTGGAAGTTCGGCATGAACATGTTGCGGAGTGCCTCAAGGAGGACGATGTCGTGCTCGCGCGCCGTCTCGAGCATCAGTTTGACCTCGTCGACGTTCGAGGCGAACGGTTTCTCACAGAGGACGTGCTTGCCGTGCCGCATGAACAGGATACTCTGCTCGGCATGGAGCGAGTTCGGACTTGCGATATAGACCGCGTCGATGACGTCGCTCATCGCCATATCGTCAAGCGATGTGAACGTATGGACGATCCCATACTCGTTTGCGAACTCGGTCGCCCGCTCCGCTGTCCGTGAATAGACGGCCGCAACGGTCGCACCTTCGACTTCGTGGACGGCTTCTAAAAATGAATGGGTGATAAAGTTCGTGCCGATGATACCGAATCGAATCATAAGGATGTACCTCGTTTCTTTAGTGGGTGATAATTTTATGTAGGATGATTTCGTCATGGAGCGGGATGCCGTGCTCGCCGATCATTGGAATCGACGATTTTTGTAGGCGGGCCTCATCAACCGCACCAGGGATGATTCGTTCGAGGCGCCAACCCCGCTTTTGATAAAAAGCAAGCGCCTTCAGGTTGTCGTTCGTCGTGATGAGCGACATACGCTTGAGTCGATGAAGCCGGGCCAAGCGCTCCACTTCATCGAGTAGTGACGACCCGATGCCGCGGTTTTCTCGTAAACTATCGAGCGAGATGATTTCAAGTTCCTCTTCTCTAATGACATACGTGATCAGCCCGATGATTGTCGCTTCTTCCATCGCGACGAAACCGTCGAGCGTAGCGCAGTCATACGTCCCGGTCGAGATGACCATTTGAGGTGATCCCCACTCAGCGATAAAGACGTCACGCACCGGCTCACGCAGCGTCGGAATAATAGGTCGAATCATTGTCACTCCGCCCCCTGAACGGAAGGCTGCTTCGGTGCGCTCGCTTCCGTATAGATCCGAAACTGTTTAAACTGATCGTCGTAAATGAGCCGAATCGCCCAAGCAAAGCCTTTCACGTACAAGGAGTACAGCCATGACGATGGGATGAGCGTGAGGCGAATCGTCACGTCCGTCCCATTCGGTGTCTCGGTCAACACATAAGTCGATGTCGATATTCCCTGATTCGTCATCGCTAGCACTTCACACTCATAAGGGCGATTCACATACGTCAATTCGGATTCGACCCGAATCTCTTTCTTCTCGAACTGTTGGACCGAGATGAACCGTTTCCCCGTCACGAGCGATGCGTCCCCATCCTCATAAATGTTTTCAATCAAATGGTCGTTCCATTTGACGATATGTTCATCTTCTGCGAGGCAGGCGAAGACATGGTCGATCGGGGCTTGAATGGTCATCTGATAAGTCGCGATTTCAGTAGGTTGTTTCATTGTTCCTCCTCGTGGACTGGTCTATGTTCTCCTAAAGAAGATTAACCACTCAATCCCTTTAGCGTTCGTCTCGTCCAAATGTGTGGCCGGCACGACGAAGTCTTCGTAATGTTCAGACTCGACAGCCAGCCCCGTCAGCCAGTGATGAAGCGTCGCTTCAGACAATGTGATGGTGACGTCATGATGCTCCACTTGAAGCGAAGACAAGTCTCCATACTGAAGCACAAGCCGTTTTTGGATTGAACCAAAACCGGACGTGATTGAGGTCGTCTCAAACGTTTCGATGGAACCATCTTTACATCGGCTCAATTGACGATGAATGTCCATCCGCTTAGAGGCAGGGAAAAATAAATAGGCGATGGATTGTGTATGGCGAACAAGTTCGAACATAATACCCCTTCCTAGCGTAACTGATACTTTCGCTTGTATGTTTCTAAAGTCTCTTTGCCGAGATTGAAACCGAGTAATGCGGCAGTTGCCTTTTGCTTCCATGTTGCCGGATTGAACCCTTCCGGCATCAGAATTCCCTGGAGACCATGATGTTGAACCTGATCCAAACCTTGACGAACGATTGACTTTCCTCGTACAGGGTCGCGCCTGTACATTGAAAAGAAATCGTCTCGTGTCACACTGCTTCACCCTCGATTGTCTGCTCTGAAACCTATTTTGTAGGAGTTCGTATACAAAACTTATAGATATCTTACCTTAGGAGCGTGAGCAAAACATGATTCAGTTGTTACTTATCGGAACGACACATTTGAATATGCCGGACAACGGGGATGTATTGATGCCGGAAGCGTCCGATATCCTCAGTCCGACCCGCCAACAGGAGCTAGACGATTTCGTAGCCCAATGTTCTTGCTTCAAACCGACTACCGTTTGTCTCGAAGTCGCAACCACTGATCAACACTCGTTGAGTCAACGCTATCAATCGTATGTGGCAGACCCTCGCACAGCGACCGAAGATGAGCGCGAGCAAATCGGGTTCCGGCTAGCCAAACTGTGCGACTTGTCATTCGTTCAAGCCGTTGATTGGAACGAGACGATTGACGGTGACAGCCTCGGCGACGTGATGGACACTCATCCGGTCGAGATGGAGGCAATCATCGCGACACAACGCGTACTCATGCATAGCGTGGAGACTGCTTTCCGTCTTCGCTCGATTACTGATTTTTATGCGTATATAAACCAGAGAGAAGTCACGGATGTCATGCATCAAGCCTATACAGACATTGCTGCTATCGGACCGACTGGCTCGCGTTGGGTCGAATCGTATTGGAACGAACGCAACCAGCGCATCTATGAAAACGTGAGGCGTGCCGCGAAGACGGGTGACCGCATCGTGCTATTGTATGGCCTAGCACACGTCCATTTGTTGAGAAAGTTTTTTGAGACGGACGACGACTTTCTCGTCCGTACACTCAATGCCATCCTTACTTAATACTTTTACTGTTCCCTTCGTTCGATACTACGGGCCAACGCCTCAATTCGTTCCCGTGAGATGCCTTCTCGCTGCTCTACGGCGAGCGGGTGGTCGGTCGGCTCTAATTCGATGAACGGCCGCATCCCGACCTCTCGGATATGGACATTCGTCTTCAAATTGATTGTATCCGGATAATCGGGCAAGTCTGTCGAGAACCAGCCGAACATCGGTTCAAGTCCGACACGAGCCGGGTCTTCCCACGCATCAAGCATCCGAAAGAAGTTATCAGCGCTGAGCGATACCCAGACGTTCCAAGTGAAGACGTCGTCCTCTCCGATAATCGGGAGTTCGAGGCAACCATTCACAAAGAAATGTTCCTCGTCTAGGACGCAGATGTCGTCGGTCAAAAAGACACGCCGCTTCATGTCTTTCTTTGAGAAATCCTCGATATAGGTCGGCATGAGTGAGCCATATCCGAGCGGTGTGTCAATCTGCGTCTGGCAGACCGAGCAGGCACACTGCGCGCTATGCTTGCGCTTCTGTTTGAAACGGTTCATCATTCTATGCGTTCTCCTTTAAAAAAAACAAATACAATTGCGGTATGTGAAATAAAATCATTCTGCTTCTTCGATGGCTTCTAGGACGGTCTCGGGATCATATTCCATCCCTTTCAAGTCACTAGGCCAGTCCAACCCGCATAACAACCCGTCCTCTGACATATTCGGCAACCAGGCCGCAATAAATAAATCGAGCGGTAACTCAATCACATGATAGTTGTCCCATTCCTCTACTCTGCAAGAAAGTGCACGTTCACGAGTCGAAAAGAAAAGTAACACGTCTGTCTCCTCAATGACCGAGGGCGCATATGCCCAACCGTCATTCGCTTCTGCCGACAACCCGAACACCGTCTCGCTTTCATTGACACGTTCACAGAACGTCTCAATCACGTCCAACTCCAATCGCGTCACCTCGACGAACGCCTCGATTGAATCAGCCACTCGTTCGAGTTCATCCGTCTCGTGCCACCAGACATAAATCGTCTCGACGTCTGAAGTCAAAAAACCAAGTTCGTCCCCGCTCCCGTTCGCAGCGACCGTTATAAAGTGTTCAGGCAACCCGCGCTCGTCCCTGTTCGCACGGATGATATCGTCCCACGTTTTGTTGAAGAAGCGTTCGTCTTTAATCGGATAGAAGAACCATTCCCCGACCTCGAATTTATTATCATGTCGCCACGCCTCCCGAAGTTCGTTCGGCAAACGACTCCCGAGCTCTTTTTCGACCGCTTCGATTGTCTCTAACGTAAATCCTGGAAGATTTGTTTCGATTCGCATTGCAATCCCTCATTTCGTCATTCAATAACATGAGTATACTTTTTTTGGCGAAAAGAGGGAATGCGTTTTTCGTGGTTTGCTTTGGTGTTTTAACGCTTCAAACACGAAGAAACGTTACATCCGTTCCGTTGATTTGAAGAAATCCGCCAGTACATCCGCGCAGGTCACCTGTCACCCGTCCGCATCGAATCGGCTTCTCCCGACGACCGAACGTCCAACGGTACAGTTCGCCGCCCGTCACGAAATAAGCTATCTCGTCGACAATCGTCATCGCCTCGCTATCACAGATTATCTTTGGTGTCCGATAGGCGACGATGCGTCCGTTACGGTCAATCTGTGTCAATTCGCGTTCGAGCGACGGGAAGAACCAGACACCTGATTCGGTCGTGACGAGGTGCTCACAGTCGACGATAATCGGGGCTTTACGCGTGTCGTGGTTATAGCGAAACAAGACGTACCCGCTTCTTGAGAAACAGACGAGCGCCTCGGTCGATATCCCCTCGCCAAAGATTCCCTCATCTCCATAGCCGACCCAAATACCCGACTCATCGACGACGATGGACGCGATAAACGTACCGGCGTGAAAACTTGTCTCGATGGAACCGTCCGCTCGAACGACCCAGGCGTTTGGTCGCAAGTTATCGCGTGTGAAGTCGACAAGCACAAATGTGGTTTCATCCATCACGCGAATGAACGGATCTGTCAATGCGAGTGCGAGTTTTATTTCTTCGCCTCGCCACGTCACGATGGCAGCGTCGTCTGCTTGATGCAGCGTGATGATTGTCCCGCCCCACAAGTCGGCATCAAGTAACCGGTTATGTGATCCGCTCATCGTCATCGCGTTTCACTCCTTTTTGTTTGGCTGACTTAAACCATTTTTTCAGCAACTGAATCCCAATCCATAAAATGACAATGATCCAGGCAGCCTCACAGGCACTCGTGAATAGGATGAAAGCCAGTCGCCCGACGTCTTCAAGCTCACGAAAACCAAACTGTGGAATCTCCCAACTGATAAAAACTTGATAATAACCGACCAACCCAAAAACAAACGGAAACATCGACCAGAAAAACGGATTTATTCGCTTAGGCAAATGCAGCTCCACGTAATCCCCTCCAAATTAAAGTGATTCCCACTACATCCTCGAGCTGAACTTCCGTCTCTGAAACGGGTAACAACGTAATCAACTGTTCTTTCGTCATTTTTATTCCCCTTTCCAACTTCATCTATTTTATCGCAAGGATGATTCCGAATTATATACATAAAATGAGAGATCACATTGACACTGTTCATGCTTAGTGTAAAATTACACTTGTAACTAATTGTAAATAAAACACCTAGAAAAGGGTTAATGCTTTCAAGCAAAGAGGTGCTCGATGAACAAATCGGATTTCATCCAACTCGTATCAAAACAAGTAAAAACGGTTCGTCTGGAACGACAATATTCTCAAGAAGAGATGGCTGACATCTTAGGGTTATCCAAAAAGACGCTCATTCAAATTGAAAAAGAGCGGACCATCGCCAACTGGAGCACGATCGTCACATTGTGCTCCCTGTTTAATGATAGCGAGATTCTTTTGAGCGAAATCGGGGACGACCCAGTCGAGTTCGTCAGACTGATCGCCAAAGACGTCTCGTACGAACCGAAGTCAAAGACACTCGGTGGTCGTGTCTGGTGGAAGCAAACCGCAACAGAAGGAGATTATGTGTTGCAACAAAACCTGATCAGCGGCCATTACCGGATTTTAGATCGTCAAAACGTCCGCTGGCACAGCTCGTTCGACGTAGAAGAAGCCACACTCGTGTTGGCCAAACTAGCGCAAGACGTATGAAAGGAGTCAGATCGTGAAAACTAATAAAAGATGCATCGTGACGTTGTCAGTCGTTTATGTCATCGCGTTGATCGTGAATATTATCCCGTCGGCCACCTTCCCCGACGCAACAATTCGTCCCCTGCATGCCGCAGCCTCGGTCGCGCTCCTGTTCTGTCTACTAGGAACTTGTTTATTGCGAAATCAGGTTGCCAAGCTGTATATCACGGCACTCCTGTTCGCGAGTGTCACCGTTTTCACATTGAACAGCTTCGAGACGTATATGCGTGACATCCTTCTTTTGGACGCTTTATTTTCAATCCAATACCCGCTCTACATTCTATTCGTGTCCCCGTTGTTCGGCCTCAACTTCTTTTTGAACGTCGGAGCGGAATACGTCTCATTGATCACTTTCTTCATCGCGATTCTCTTACTCATCATCCACGAGGTCTCAATGACGGCTTCACGTGAACGGCTATGACAAGAGCGCAACTCATCGGATCTTCAAGCCTGCTGATTGCCATTCCCTACTTTCTACTCGCTCCGAACTGGACGCATGCTGGATTCGTCTGGATAGACGGTACAGTCATCTTGCTCGTCATTTCGACCATCGGCTTCAGTTTTCATATTCTAAGTATGGCTGAACCATACATTCGACTGAAGGCACTCAACCATCTACAGAAAGGGTATATCCTCATTTTTGCAAGGGGAAACGGTCAACCGCTCGTGTCGAGCGACTATCCGGTCGTGCAACTTGCAGATGCATTGTGATGCGCTCTTCGTCGTCCAAAACGGCATCTCCAGAGTCTACAATCAAGACCCGAGTCAAACGAGCGAGGCGAATCCACTTGGGTGAGAAGATTGGTACGCTAATCCACGACGGACTCACCGTCTCCTAGAAAAAATTATGTATAAAAACTGTCGGAGAACACACTCGCTTCATTCCGAAAAATCGTCTGTCCACTTCTGTTGTTCACTCTAAAACGAACTGTATAGTCTATACTTAATACTTCATGTAGAATTGGGGACAACACGAACTCAGAAAGAGGAATGATCATGAATCAATGGACTCAAGAATCAATTAAACTATTCGGGCTCATCTCTTGCCTCATCATCGGCACCATTCTATACGTGTCTCTACTCTTGATGAGTGACGTCGGAGTCATCGGATTAGTCATCTTACCAATCATCGTCATTGCCTCTCTCGCCTTTGGGATGCGGGCAGGATTGACGTTTTCTGTCGCCTTGCTGGCATTCTTGTTTGTCTACTTCTTGTGGTTCGCTCCTATCTATCAAGAAGGAGAAGTTCAGTTTTTCAACTGGAAAGGGCTTAGCTATACAGCTCTCCTCCTCACCATGTCTATCTTGTCCGGCCTCATTCATCAACTCGTGAAGAAGGTCCAGTTGTCACGACATGAGCTAGAAGAACGGGCCCGGCAACTGATCGCCGTCGATCCCGAGACGTGGCTCGACAACTCAGAACGGTTTCAGATGGACGTCAACTCAGAACGAGACCGTCTTATCCGCCATGGTGGTTCCTTCGCGGTCTCGTTTATCCAGCTGCACGAGTTCACGCATTTCGAGGAACGTTATGGACGGACCGAATATGAATGGTTTTTGAATTACTTCAGTGACGAACTCCACATGGCGACAAGACGTACCGATCAAAAATATCGGATCGCACACGATACGTTCGCTATCATTTTCCCGTATACATCACCTGAATCGGCACAAGTCGTCCATGATCGCATCCGTCCGCTGCTCGAACAATATGAACTGCAGAGCGGCGAACACGTTGGATTGACGTATGAGGACACGTTTTATGAAGTGAGTCGAGAAAATTGCAATGCGGTCGTCGAGCAAATCCTCTCTAAAGCATCAGCAACTAGCTAGATGGAGAAGACGTGATTGACGGACGTCGCCCATATAGTGTATCAAGCGTTCGTCATGGGTACATCGAGCAAAAAAACATACGAAGACGTCGTCCACGACTTATCCGCAAACGTTGATTGCGCTCAAAGAAGGGAGGTGCGTCGGGACCGTGTCGTTGTTTGAGCAAGATTGCGCGACTCGGCCCGCCTACACTCCTTGGCTCGCTTCGTTATACACTGATCCGACATACCGAGGACAAGGCATTGCTGAAAAGTTGATTGAGTCATTACTTGCCCTTGCAATCGAGTTCGGTCATTCAACCGTCTATTTACGTACAGACAATGCGACCGACTATTACTTAGCGCGTGGATGGCTGCATGTCGAAACAACCGAATCAGGACTCGACATCTGTAAAAGGGATATTTTGAATCAATCGCTCGAGTAAAGGACGTCTCCTTCTGCCGAACGCAACTCATAGTCAACTCCGGTCGACTGTACTTTCGTCAACGTGACCGTACAATCAAACAGCGTGCCCGGCCCGTACGCGACGTCCGGCGTTGCTCAAAAATCGTACGATGCTTCTTCAAACCAGAGCGTCACCCCTCCCTGTTTCGATTGATTGTCGACGACGTAGCAACTTCCGCTCTCCGTCTCATAGCGGCCGAGGGCGCGATCGTATGTATCTGGGACTACCAACAGCAAGATCAACCCCATCAATAGGAGCGACCCGACAGTCGCCAGTAACTTTACGAACCGTCGCCCGTTGCGCCATTGAACGAAATACGCACTCGCCGATAAAGCGAGTAATAGCGCCAAACACCAAAAAACAATCAACTCTAACAACATGATCACCTCTTCTTTTTGTACGTGTCAGAACAGACAAACGTTTCATGAATTCATTTCATTTCCAAGGAGACTTCGATGACCCACTTTCTCAAGTTACAAGTTATCTCGACGCTATCGGCACTCACCCTGCTGTTGAACATCCAACTCCTCGCCAACAGCGGACGGCTCTATTTGTTGATCGGTGACGCTTATGTACCCGTCGTCGCCGTGATCGGACTCGCCTTACTCGTCTCGTTCGCGCGCGTCCTTATCAGGCGCCTCCTGTTGCTTCCCATTTCACGTTGGAACCTCTTCTTCTACGTCCTATGGCTCCCTTATTTGGCGCTGTTCACATACGGCTGGACGCGTATCATCCCTCCGCCTAGCGAAGCAGCCTGGCCGACACCGGTCGTCGGTCTATTGATAATCGCCCTCACGCTCACGTTCCCACTCTATATATTCATCGTCCATATGTGGGCCCGTTCCAAACAACCAACGACCTAAAAAACGTGTGCGACCGATTCCGGTTGCACACGTTTTTTACGAGAGTTCCTGGCGTCGCTTCTGCCACGCCACGAGCAAGATACTGATGATGACGAGCAAGAACCACGACGACAACTTGCCGAGGTCGACGAGTGCCCAGCCGCTCAACTGATTCGGATACGCCCAACCGTTATAGAACGTGACGATATTCTCGGCGAACCAGACGAAGCAGGCGATCAAAAAGAAAGCGACGACGACCGGCATCGTGAAACGGCGGTCGTCAAGCCGATACGTGACGATGGCCCGACCGAACGTGAGAAAGACGAGTCCGATCAACACCCAACGTAGATCGAGCCAAATATGGTGCCAAAAGAAGTTGAAGTAGATGGCAATGCCGAGCCCGAAAGCGATCAGCGGTGGGGGCATCTTCAAAAACTCGAGGTCGAGCCGGCGCCACGACTGGACGACGTAACTGCCGACGCTCGCATACATGAAGCCGGCGTAAAGTGGGACGCCAAAAAGTTTCGTCAGCGCCTCGTCGGGATAGCTCCACGACCCCATCTGTACTTTGAACAGTTCGAGGCCGAGACCGATGACGTGGAACCAACTGATGACTTTCAGTTCTTCCATCGTCTCGAGCCCTGTCTTGACGAGCACGACTTGGACGAGCAGGCACCAAATGAGCAGCACGTCATAACGTGGCAGCGGAAAGTCGAGCCATTTCGTCAGCGCGAGCGCGCCGAAGATCGCAACCGGGAAGATGCAACTGAGCGCCTGTTCGTAACCGAAGATGAACAAATAACGTAGCCGTCGCATGATGTCACCTACAATTCGATGTATTCATAGAGGAATGACGACTCGCCGTCAAAGAAACGCGGATCGTATAGACCGAGACGTTCATCCTCTTCGACGACGACAACGAACGGGGACCACTGTTTGAGCGTGATCGCTTCTTTATTCTCATCAAACAGCGGCGTCAAGTCGGCATCGTCCGCGCTCGTCAGCTCGTATTCGAGCTCAGGTGTCTGGTAGATCGAGTCACTGAAGATCGAGACGCTTTCGTCCGTTTTCGTAACGACCGTGAACTGGGTCGGGATGAACGAGGCCGATAGTGCCACTTCATCGTGCTCGGCGGCGTACGTCTGATACAAGTACGCACCCTGCGCACTTTGAATCAAGACGTGGACAACGATGGCTGCCCAAGCGTAGCGATACACCGTATGCCGGACGTCCGCCCGACGCGCGACGAGCCAAGCGACGAGGAAAATCCCCCAATAGACGAAGTCAACGATCGGGATGACGCCGAACGTGACCCGGACGTCGGACAACGGTTCGAAATAACCGGTCCCCCAGGCGTTGAACAAATCGGCCGTATTATGGATGAAGACGGATAAGAGCGCCCACCAGAAATAGCGGACATCGGTCACGTTGAACAGTACGCGGACGAGTATGTAAATCAGTAACGCGAACAGCGGCACGAGGAAAATCGAGTGGGTGATGCCGCGGTGCCACATCTGATACATCCCTTCCGTATCCCATAACCGCGAGACGACGTCACTGTCCGGAATCTGACTCCCGACGAGTGTTGTCACGAACAGCGCCCGCTTTTCGTTTTTTTGTAGTTCACGTTTGTCGGCCGCCCCGTACAGCGTCAAGCCGAACAACGTATGTGTGATCGTATCCATGCAACACCTTCTTTCTGTTTTGAAAAGACATCCCCCTCATCGCGAGGCGGATGTCCGTCCGTACTTTATTTCTCTTGGTCCATTTTCATGGCGCGTCTTGCGACGACGGCGACAAAAATGACAGCGACAATCGGAATGATCAAAGGCATCCAATTCAACATCCGCCTGTCCCCCTTCTACAAGTGTCGCAAGCAGTATATCACAGTTTCAAATCAATCGTTTTAGTGGATGCTCGCCTTGGCGTAACGGCCTGCCATCGACTCAATCGTTTCACGCATATGGTCGCGCAGCGTGACCGGTTCGAGCACCTCGACTTGCGTGCCGAGCGACAGGAGCCAGAAGACGAAACCGTCTGATACGGCCGCGTCGAAGCGGATGAGGAATCGTTCCTCTTCACGTGTGATCGATACATCTTCCCCGAGCTTGTCGAAGATGACCGGGAGCACCCGCTCATCGACGGCAAGAATGATCTCCTCATCGAGCCCGTTATACATGTTAAACGATTTTTGGAAGTAATCGTCCGCCAGATGATGCTTCAGGCGCGGCGTGTCGTCCTCGACGATTTCCGAATTGACGATGCGATCGACACGATAGTTGCGAATCTCCCCGATCGATTCGTCGATGCCGATCAAATAGTACTGCTCATGGTTCCAGTGTAGGTCGATCGGATTGACGACGTAGCGCTCGCCGTCACGGCGGAGCGGGAACGTGCGTTTCGTGACGTCAAAGCCGACGACGTCCGTGTATTGGAACGAGATCGCCTTCTGTTCTTGGATCGCCCGTTGGATGCGGTCGATATGGTACGGAATCTGTCCATGCTTTTTCTTCGGTGTCTTGATGATCGACTGGAGCGTCTCCGCTTCCGGGATGCTCGTCAGCTTCTGGAGCTTCTCGACGATACTTTCCGTCACATCTTCCGAGATGAACTTGGCCGCGACGATCGCATCGACCATCATGCGAAGCTCGTGAATTTCAAACAGACGGGCCGAATGCCAGTATTTTTTGGCGAGACCGTTCTTTTCAAGCTCATCCTGCACCTCGAACCCCGAATCGGTCAATGCTTGAATGTCGTCTTTCACCGATTTTTTTGCTAACTTAGAAGTATCTCCAATTGTCGATAAATATTCGAGCAAGTCTTCTAACGTCTTTGGATGATTGTCATCTGTGTGGCGTTCGAAAAACCGTCTCACCTCGAGTAACCGTTCTCGGTTGTTCACGGTTTAATCCCCTTTCAGTTCTCTATATGTATGATGTATAAACAGACATTATCATGTAATTTCCATGAAATAAAGTTATTTTCCATTACAATTCATTTAAGGAGGCGCACGCCGCTGTGAAACACTATGCCCATGTCAACGGCACGAAAATCGAATATATGGACCGCGGTCATGGTCCGGTCGTCATCTTGATTCATGGGACCCAATCGTCGAGTCTAGAACCGTACCATGTGGACCGTCTCGTCTTGTCCGGCTTCCGGGTCATTGTCCCATCACGGCCTGGATACGGTGAGACTCCGTACTCATTTTCGGCCACGCCGCAACAGTTCGCAGGACACTTACGGCGCTTGATGGAAGTCATGGCCATCGACCGCTATCACATCTACGGCATCTCGGCAGGTGGGCCAACGGCGATTGAGCTCGCTTCTAACAATGAGCGGACGGCGAGTTTGACGCTCGCTGCCGCCGTGACGAGCGTAGTCGACTTCCCGTACCGTGATTACGTCAGCCGAAACGTCGCCCAGCCCGCGTTCATCATGGCGCAATATGCGATGAAGTACTTCGTCTTTAAAGCGCTTCAAAAGCAACCGTTCGAGGCGACGGCGCGGATGATCGAATCGACGAGTCTGCTCGCGCTTGACGTCATCCGGGACGAAGTGACGCCGTACGATATCTTCTTATTGAAGCGGGTCGCGAGCCAGATGGCGTTCGGGCTCGGTGCCCAGTTCGATCTTAGGCAACGTGTCCCCGCCGAGGCGTTACGCGGGGTGACGTGTCCGACGTACATCGTCCATTCGAAGAACGACAAGGCCGTCCCGGTCCGGCATGCGTTCTACGCGAAGCGGCTTATCCCGCACGCCCAAATTATCATTTTGAACAGCCCCGGCCACTTGATTTGGATCGGCCGCCAAGCCCGGAAGAGCGAACAGCAGATCGAACGCTTCATCCGCTTCAACTCGTGAGACACCTTTAGTCAGGTGTCTTTTTTCAATCCGTCTCAAGCAGTTCAATCAACTCGTCCGTCACGTCAGCCGGGACGAGGTAAACCGTGTTCGTATCGTTTACGTTCATCAGGCTAGTCGGTTTACCAAATTCCCCAATCCAGACGTAATAGCGGTCTGTCTTATCACTCGTATATCGAACTTCCACATCATATTCGGGTGTCGCCATATTCACGATTCCTGGTTGTTCGTCAGCGTTTCGAATCATGTCCGCAAACACTTTGACGTCTTCGAGTCTGTCGTACGTGACGACGGCCCGCTCCTGGAACCGACCAAAGTCGACCGATTCAGCGATACGGACTTGCGCGATGTCTTCCGCAACCAGTTCGCTCGTTTCGCACCCTCCCATCAAGCCGACGGTCAAGGCCGCCAAACCTGTCATCCATTTATCCCGACGTTTCATCTAGTCTCACCTCCGCATGTTGTCTTGTATCTATACGAGAGACGCGTGTGATTGGTTTCATGGGGCAAAAAAAACCTTCTTATATACCGCTTCAGTCGTCAATCCCGAGCGTACGAATCAGCCGGTCCGTGACGTCCGCCGGCACTTTGTATACGAGATGCGTTTGCGAGACGTTCATCAGTACACTCGGTGACCCGACTCGACCGAGCCAAAGATGATAGCGTTCCACGTCATCGCCCTTGTAACGGATTTCGAGATCAAAATCCGGTTCATTGTGAATCGTTTCGCCCGTAAACTCATCAGCATTTCGAAGCATGTCCGCGAACACTTTAATGTCACTTAATCGATTCAACTCGATTAAAAATTGTTCACTGAATCGCGTCCTCCCTGAGGACTCAGCGATTTTCACCTGATCCATCTCTTCAGCGTCAATCGCCTTGAGTCGTTCTCTGCCATATCCATATGGCAACGTGATCCGCCTTACTTCTTTCATAAAATCAAACAGTCGGTCCACAATTACATCACTCCCAAGTTTATGATTATCCTTTCATACGCAAAAAGTGAGCGCTTGGTTTCACTTGCATTTCGGAATTATAATCTTCGTTTCTTCATGCTTCGTTCTAAAAAGATTGGCAACATGTTCAATCCAATCGAGATGCTCGTCAGTACCCACCAAGCTCGCCCCATGCCAGGTACGACATCCGCCAACGCACTCCAATCCTCCGCTTCGACCCAGACAGATAAATAGCTATAATCCGCGCACACCGTCAACGCGGTCAGCGACAAGGCAATCGCCATCGGCAGCTTGTAGTCTCTCCCGACACTGAACGTATACAAGTTGAACAGCGTCGCCGCAATCGCAAGTAATCCAAATATGATCCACATTGTCCTATCGTCTCCTATTGTTTGATATGTAAGTTATTACCTATTCCCAGAATAACACACGCAAGGAATGAAACAGTCGGATTTATAGGACAACAAAAAAGCCGGGCCGAAGCCCAGCTCTTCCTTATTGATACGTCCAACCTGTCAGACTTGCGACCGCACCCACGTAGCGCAACTGCTTCTCGAGCTCGCTCGGGAACACGCGGAGCGTGGCGACGGCCTCGCCGTCATTGACGAAGCATTCGACACTCGACGAGTCGACGAACACATGAAGTGATTCGACGGCGATCGTTTTCGTCCGTGTCGTTCCGAACTCGGTCGCGAACGGCTCACCGGCGTTCGTCCGGTCGATCGTCAATTCATGCGTCGCTGCATCATAACGGATGACGAGTGACTCATTCCCGACTTGAAGCAGGTCGAGCGTGAAGTCAGATCCGTCCGTTTTCAGCTCGAGCTCGTAACGGTCCGGTGTCGAAGTTTCAATCACCGTACCGGATGCGTTGACGAATTCGTCTTGGCGCAGCTTCGTCATCGCTTGCACCGGACGCTGTTTGAGCGCCCCGTCCTCGAGCGAGAGTTCACGCGGTAACGTCAAGGCGTGGGCCCAGCCGTAGCGGTCCGTCGGGTAGTCAATCTCCGGCAAACCCATCCAACCGACAAGTACACGGCGGCCTTCATGTTCGGTCGTCTGTGGTGCGTAGAAGTCGAACCCGAAATCGAGCTCTTCGAACGCGCCGTGTGTGAACGTCAACGTCTCGACGTCGAGTTTGCCGATCAAGAATCCAGACTGATAGATGTTGTGATAACGGTGGCCTTCCGGCTCGATGCCTTGTGGCGAGAAGACGAGGACGTGTTGACCGTTCAGTTCGAACACGTCGGGGCATTCCCACATGTAGCCGAACGGGTCGAGACCCGTTTTGACTTCGCCGAGGAACGTCCAGTCGTTCAAATCAGCTGAACGATACAAGACGACACATCCCGTCTCGTTATCACGCTGCGCTCCGACGATGGCGTAATAGACATCGTTCTCGAGCCACACTTTCGGGTCACGGAAATGTTCCGTGTACCCGGCCGGTACGTCCGGGATGGCGACGTTCCGGCGTTCGATCTTGCCGTCTCGTAGCACGCCGATGATTTGCGAGGCGTGACGCGTCCAGTCGTCCGTCCGGTGGTTGCCGGTGTACATGACGTGGAGTTCACCGTCCTTCACGAAGCCGCTGCCCGAATAGGCACCGTGTGAGTCTTCGGTCGTCTCCGGGACTAACGCCACCCCGCGGTCCGTCCACGTGACGAGATCGGGTGATGTGACATGATACCAATGCTTCAGACCGTGTACCGGTCCGAGCGGGAACCACTGATAAAACATGTGATACTCCCCGTTGTAATACGTGAATCCGTTCGGATCGTTCAGGAGTCCTGTCGGCGGTTGGATATGGTATCCGAACCGCCACGGGGAAGCGGCCGTCTTCGTGCGGAGCGTCTCCATCTCGAGGGCACTCACGTCACGTAACGAGCGGTAACGCTCTGCCTTCGTCCAACTCATACAATCACTTCCTTTTTCTTAAGCTGCTTGTTTGACTGCTTCTTTTTTCGCTTGGCGTTTCGCAAGGACGAACGTCAATCCGAATGCGACCGCGAACGAAATTGCCATGCCGATAATATACGACACGATCGATGCCGGTGCGATCGAGATGATCCCTGGAAGACCTGCCGCGCCGAGGGCGACGGCGAGGACTTCACGACCGACGATGAACGCCGAGGCGATCCCAGAACCGATGATGGCGGCGATGAACGGATAGCGTAGTTTCAAGTTGACCCCGAACATGGCCGGCTCAGTGATTCCTAACAGTGCCGAGATGCCTGATGCCGAAGCGACACCTTTCATCTTCTTATCGCGTGTCAAGAAGAAGACGGCAAGCGTAGCCGCGCCTTGGGCGACGTTTGACATGGCCGCGATCGGGAAGATGAACGAACCACCTGTGCGCGCGATGTCGGCGAGAAGCTGCGTCTCGATGGCGATAAAGCTGTGGTGCATCCCTGTGATGACGATTGGGGCGTACAAGAGACCCATGACGAGACCACCGAAGAAGCCGAGTGAGTCATACGTCCAAACGAGCGAATCGATGATCAAGTTACCTGCTTCACGCGTGATCGGTCCGACGAAGGCGAACGTGACGAACGCCGTGATGAGGAGTGTAAGCAGCGGTGTGAGCAAGATGTCGAGTGATACCGGCATGAATTTGCGGATGTTGATCTCAAGTTTCGATAAGATATAAGCCGATACGAGGACTGGTAACACTTGTCCTTGGTAACCAAGCTTCTCAATCTCAAAGCCGAGAATGTTCCAAACCGGGATGTCACCGACCGTCGCTTGTGCGTAGGCGTTGACGAGATCCGGGTGGACCATGATCATCCCGAGCGCGGCGCCGAGGTATGGATTACCCCCAAACCGCTTGGCGGCGGAGAACCCGATCAGGACGGGTAAGAAGACGAAGGCGGCATTCGCAAACGTATTAATCATCGCAGCGAGGTCGGCGATACCAGGGTACTGATCGATCAGCGAGCTGCCGTCGAAGAACAAATCAGGTGCCGTGAGCAAGTTGTTGATCCCCATCAAGAGACCACCGGCGACGATGGCCGGGATGATCGGTACGAAAATATCAGATAGCATCTTGACGAACTGTTGGAGCGGGTTCATCTTCTTCGCCCCGGCCGACTTGACGTCGGTCGTTGACATGTCACCGAGACCTGTCAATTCGGCGAATTCGGCGTACACTTTGTTGACCGTACCTTGGCCGATGATGACCTGATACTGGCCGCCTGTCGAGAACGTTCCTTTGACGACGTCAAGTGCGTCGAGTTTTTTCTCATCGACTTTCGACTCGTCGTTTAGGACGAGGCGGAGCCGGGTCGCACAGTGGGCCGCGGCGGCGACGTTATCTTTTCCACCGACCGCCTCTAAAATCGCTTCTGCTTCTTGTCTGTAGTTCATTCTGATTTCCCTCCTAGCGCTTCAAGCACACGTTGTTGTGATGGTATGGCCGGAATCGCGCCGTAAGCGGTGCATGTAAGCGCGCCGGTCACGTTCGCATATTCGATATCCTTTAGTAAACGAGCGTCATCGACCCCGAGTGTCGCTAAGCGATACAAGTAGGCACCGACGAAGGCGTCACCCGCTCCCGTCGAATCGACGCTGTCAATCTTCACCGACGAAATCACGTTGTTGCCGTCTTTCGTGGCGATCAATGTCCCGCGCGAGCCGAGCGTGATGGCGATCCGTGTCGCACCTGTTTCGAGAAGTGACGCGACCGCTTGATTTAAATCGTCATGCCCGGTCAAAAGTTGCGCTTCCTCTTCGCTCAACTTCACAAAATCGGCTTCTCCGATAAAGTGGAGCGAGTCTTGTTTAAACGCGTCGATGTCTGTGACGAGCGCGTCCCGGTAGTTCGGGTCGAACGAGACGAACAAGCCGTCACGCTTGGCGAACTGTAACAGTTTGAAGTAAGCATTCTTCAACTCACCGTCTAGCAGTGCCGTCGCTGAACCGAAATGGACGATGTCACCTGGCTTGAACGCGGTCAAGTCGATCGCTTCGAACGCATAGTCGCCGTCACTCCCACGACGGAACGTGAAGTCGCGCTCCCCGTCCGCTTGGATCGAGACGAAAGCGAACGTCGTGTCACCCTGTTCGACTAGATTCTCGACGCCGACGCCGTTGTCGACGAGCGTCTGTTTTAAAAATTGTCCGAACGGGTCGGCTCCGACCTGTCCGAGAAAACTTGAGCGTCCCCCATGTTTACTGACGACGGCGGCCACGTTCGCCGGTGCGCCACCTGCTTTCTTCACGAACGTCGTCCCATTGACGAGATCGCTCGACGCGTCTTCACAAACCCAATCAATCAATAGTTCACCAATGCAATGTACGGTGTTCATCCGTCCACCTCCATGTTTGAATGTATTGCTTCGTATCATTTATCGAACCGGTTCCATAAACAAATAAAAAATGTTGCGGAACCGGTTCCGCAACACAAATGTAAACGATTTAATTCAACATGTCAACGCTTTCTCGCAATTTTAATTCAAAAGTTGTGAACGTTTTCATCGGGGTGGCTTCACCTGTCAGCAACTGGAGGATCATGTCAGCCGCACGAGACCCGGTCCGTCGATATGGAAGGTGAACCGTCGTCAGCGATGGATGCAATACTTCTGTGAAATCATACCCACCGAAACCGCTGACCGAGATGTCGTCCGGCACTCGTTTGCCGCCGTTCGCTAACCCTTTCAAGACACCTAGCGCGATGTTGTCGGTCGCACAAACGACGAGCGTCGCGTCCGTCACGTCGGTCGCGAGCTGCTCACCGATCGGAATGGCGTCGTCGATTCTGAACGTCGTCGTCATCGAACGGACGATGGCGCCAGCTTCATTGAACGCTCTCAAAAATCCGTCACGACGGGCTTGTCCGACGGCGATATCATCCTCTGCCACTCCGACATAGATGATGTCCCGGTGCCCCCACTCCATGAACTGTTGCCCGAGCGCATAAGCCGACTCATTGTCCGGGTAGACGAGGCTATGCACGCTATCGTGCTGCTGACCGATCAACAGGACCGGGATTTGAATCGCTTCGATCGCCTGTAGATGCGCTGGCGTCACGGTCGTCCCGAGCCAAATGATGCCGGCCACTTTTTGTTTGGCCAAGTTATACAGTTGCTCGATCTCACGCTCGGTCTGTTGGGCCGTGTTGACGACGAGCATCTGATAGCCATGCTCGGTCAAGCGTTCGTCAATCCCCATCATCGTCCTTGAAGCCGCGTACGAATCGAGCCGTGGGACGATGACGCCGATCATTTTCGTCTGCTTCGACTTCAAACTTTGGGCGAACTGGTTCGGTTCATATTTCGTCTCACGGATGACCCGCTCGATTTTTTCGCGGGTAGCCTTCCCGACCGATCCACCGTTCAAATAGCGGGAGACGGTACTTTTGGCGACCCCGGCGAGCTTGGCAATATCATTGATCGTCACTTGTTTCATCTCAAAACCTCCATACGAAAAAACTGACGCGCTAGACGCCGTCAGTTCAGTGGTTCATCACGTATCGTTTTTTAAAGTTTAAATAATAAAGTCCGTTGCGTTTCTCGAAGCCGTTCTTTTCAAGGACGCGACGCATCGCATCTTTATGTGGACTCGTCGGCGGAATGCCGGCGCGGACGGTATGACCGTCTTTTAAATCGGATTGCTCAAGCGCGAGGCGCAATCCTTCTGTCGCATAACCTTTATCTTTATACGGGTCAAACACCATCAAATCGAGCTGATAGACGCGAGCAAGCTTGAGAAGCAGTACTTTACCGACGATTTGTCCGTCTTGAACGAGGTCGAAGTAAAAGTCCTCCCCATAACTATGTTCGTCGGCCGTGTATACATGCTCGGCCCCCATCTCGACGAAAATACCTTTTAATTCTTCGGCTGAGATGCCGTAAGAGCTTTGACCATATTTCTGAAAATGTTCATATTCGATCTCATCGATCTGGCGAATAGGTTGACGCACGATTTTCATCCCGTGCCCTCCTTAACAGTTATTCCAACGTCTTTCCAAACTCATTATATACGAAGCGCGTCACGAAGCGCAAAAGATAACCTAAATCAGACCGGTTCGATATGAATGTGGACCGAATCGACGGCGTGGTGTTTATCGAGTTCCCGTTCGATATCGTCACAAAGCGTGTGGGCCTCGTCGACGGTCAAGGCACCGTCAACGGCGATCGTCACGTCGAGCATGACGTGGTTACCGAGATGCCGGCCTTTGATCTCCCGTACCTCTTTGACCGTATCGAAATGTTGAATAGTCTCTTCATAAGACTCGACGAGATCGGGCGGGAACCCGTCAGACAGTTGATGCGTCGCATCGAGAAAGATTTGGATGGCGGTGCGGATGATGAGTCCGGCGATGACGACCGCGAGCATTGTATCCATCCACGGCAGCTTAAAGTAAGCGAACAAGACGCCGAGCGTCGCACCGATCGAGATCAAGGCGTCGGCCAAATTGTCTTTCGCGGCCGCTTTCAGCGCGAGTGATTTGGTCTGTTTCGCCAAGTTCAAATTGTAGCGATGGACACCGTACATGACGATCGCACTAAAGAATGCGACGACGGCGGCGAGCGGGTTCGGCTCGACGTAGACACCGGCGAGCAGATTGGCGATGCTGTTTAATAACACGAACACCCCGACCGCGACCATGATGAGCGAAGCGACGAGCGCGGCAATCGTCTCCATCTTCGCATGGCCATACTTATGTTCAGCATCACGCGGCGTTGCCGCCACACGAATCCCGATATAGACGGCAATTGATGCGATGACGTCGGTCGTATTGTTGAAACCGTCGGCGAGCACGGCTTCCGAATTGTAAATATAGCCGAAGACGACTTTGAGGACAGATAAAATCAAATAAGTCGTGATTGATAAAATGGCTCCTTTGAGCGCTTTTGGTGGATGATTTGTCGAATGCATCCGCCCACCTCCTTTTTAGCTAGGTTAGTATACCAGTTGTTCTTCGTGTGGGCATAGAGAAACAGTGTTTCCCGAAGTCAAAATAAATGGAATATATTCCCGGTAGTTTCGTCTTCCGAAAATTATGGTAAAGTAAACAAGAAGAGACCCTTGTGGTTAAACCGTAAAAGAGGTGAAAGATATGTTCACAGAACGTGATGGTATTAAACTTCGTTTGGAACAAATTGACAGATTGTTATCCGATTTGAATCGTGAAGCGAAACAATTGATGGTACGCTTACGCGAACTTGATGCGAGTGGCGAGAGCCCACAAGAAGCGTCACTTAAGCCGGAAGATCGTGATACGCTCAAAACGTCGATCGATGAGACGCTCGAAGCGCTCCAAACCCGCTCGAAACGCCCGATCAACCCGAACGATGAGAAAAAGAAAGAACTCGCCTCGAACAAGGCGCTCATCGATGAGTTGTCAGATCTACTCAGTAAGAAAAAATGAGACGCCACCGCGTCTCATTTTTTAAGTAAGGAGATTAAATGATGTATATCGTCACAACTTGTCTACGACCGACTGAAACAATCATTCACAAAGCAAACGAGCACTCATTGCTACACGATGTGCCGTTCGTCTCGCGGCGAAAGCATTCAATCGAGACGTTGATGAGCCGGCACGGTGCCGCCGTCCTCGTTTTCGATAAGCGCCGCGTTGAGTATACGCCGCTCGGCGCCAAAGAGCCGTTCTTCTTCCATCCATCAAGCTCGGTCTTCCGTGTCAAGCAACTGCTTCGTGACGGCAACGACCCACTGATCGATGCGGCCGACCTTCAACTCGGAGACCGCGTGCTCGATTGTACACTCGGACTCGGTTCCGACAGTATCGTCATGAGCCACGCCGTCGGCCCGAGCGGTCGCGCCGTCGGCCTCGAGAGCGAATTCATCACAGCGACACTCGTCAAAGAAGGCATGTCGGTCTGGGAAGAGAAAGAGAACGCTTTGAATGAAGCGATGCGACGCATCGAGGTCGTCTGGACCGACGCCCTCACTTATTTGAAAAATTGTGTGGATGACGAATTTGAAGTCGTCTATTTCGACCCGATGTTCGAAAAAACGATCTCAGAATCAGTTCATCTGAACCCGTTACGAGCGTTGGCAAACGAAGCGCAGTTGTCAGATGAACTGATTTCAGAAGCCAAACGCGTTTCGAAAAACAGAATTGTCCTAAAAGCACATTATGAGAGCCCGGCTTTCGAAAAGTATGGATTTAAGCGACTTTCACGCAAAACTTCGAAGTTCCATTATGGATATATCGAAAAAGAGACTCGTTCGGATTAGGTAATTTGACTTAATCGGGACGAAAGTCTCTTTTTTCTTATTTTTCATAATTATTATTTTCTGAATATTGACATTAATCAGACACAAGTTTAACGTTTACATCAAGCTCACACAATTTCCCATTATTTTTACAGGAGGTTAGTCCAAATGAAAAAACGTTCCATCCGTCGTACGACGCTCGCCGTCGCGCTGACATCGGTCATGAGCGTCAGTGCGATCCCGGCCGTCGGTGCCGCTCCACTTGCCGCTTCACCGTTACCAACCGCAACAAATACTGCCCCATTCGATCACAATATCATCGATGAGGATCGTCTCGCCAAAGCGCTCGAAAAGCGTGGCGTCATCAAAAAAGGGCTTTCAACGAAAGAGCGACAGAAAGCCGTCGACGCGTATATTAAAAAGAAGCAAGGTACAGCGCAAGATGCCCACGATCACAAACATGATGACAAATTGAATGACAAAGCGGCGAAAGCGAAAGAGAAGATACATAACCAATTCGAAAAAGAATCGAAACGTCTCCTCGACAAAGCGAAAAAAGGTCAAGGCAATTATCGAAAAGGCAAACCGAATGGCCAAATCAAAGTCGATCCGGCCAAAGCAACGGGCTATAACGGTGCGGTTCGTGAAGACAAAGTGCTCGTCCTCCTCGTCGAGTACAGCGACTTCAAACATAACAACATTGTCCAAGATCCCGGTTATATGTATAGCGACAATTTCAGCAAAGAACACTACGAGCAGTATATGTTCGGTGATAAGTCGTTCGAACTGTTCAACGGTGAGAAAGTTCAGACGTTCAAACAGTATTATGAAGAACAGTCTGGCGGCAGCTACACAGTCGACGGTACTGTCTCTGAATGGTTGACCGTACCAGGTACGGCGAAAGACTACGGCGGTGACAATCCGGCCGGCGGGAATGACAACATTGGTCCAGGTCCCCGTCAACTCGTCAAAGACACATTGAACGCGGCGGTCGCTTCAGGAATGGACCTCGCCGAATACGATGAGTATGACTTGTATGACCTCGACGGCGACGGCGACTTCAACGAACCGGACGGCTTGGTCGACCACTTGATGATCATTCATGCTGGTACCGGCCAAGAAGCAGGCGGCGGAGTCCTCGGTGACGACGCGGTCTGGTCACACCGTTGGGTACTGGATGGCGTATATGGTGTTGAGAACACGACGGCTGACGTCCCATATTGGGGCGGTAAAATGGCCGCATACGATTACACGATCCAACCTGAAGACGGAGCGGTCGGCGTATTCGCCCACGAATTCGGTCATGACCTCGGTCTTCCTGACGAATATGACACGCAGTACACAGGCCAAGGCGAGCCGGTCCAATCATGGTCGATCATGAGCGGCGGCAGCTGGGCTGGTAAAGTGGCAGGAACGGAGCCGACGAGCTTCTCGCCACAAAACAAGGAATACTTCCAAAAATTGATGGGCGGCAACTGGGCCAACATCACGGAAGTCGATCTTGAAGACATCACTGAGCAAGGTTTCGTCTCGAAGCTCGATCAATCGGTGACGAAATCGAACAACCCAGGGTTGTTGAAAGTCAACCTTCCGGACAAGAAAGTGAAAGGTATTGAACCTGAGTTCGGACAGTACTACTACTACTCGACAAAAGGTGATAACTTGCACACTGAACTCGTGACACCAAGCGTCAAGCTCGGTGCTGACGGCACACTCGCCTTCGATACACGGTTCGATATCGAATATGATTACGATTACTTGTACGTCAAAGCACTGAGCGGCGGCAAAGAAGTCGTCCTTGACGTCTATGGTGACGACAACACCGGAAATGACGCCGAGTCGACGAACGGCGCATGGGTGAACAAATCGTACGACTTGTCACAGTTCGCCGGTCAAGACGTCCAGATCGTGTTCGAATACGTGACAGACGGCGGTCTCGCCCTTGAAGGATTCGCCCTCGACAACTTGGCGATCACGTCAGACGGACAGACGCTTCTCGCAGATGACGCGGAAGGTGCTGAGGCGGTCACGCTCGACGGCTTCGTCAAGTCGGACGGTTATGACACGAAACCGCACTACTACTACCTCGAATGGCGTAACCACGCAGGCGCTGACACGGGTCTCTTGAACGGCCGTGGCGTCAAGTACAACACCGGTCTCGTCGTCTGGTATGCCGACGACTCGTTCTCGGACAACTGGGTCGGTATCCACCCGGGTGAAGGTTTCCTCGGAGTCGTCGACTCACATCCAGAGGCACTCATCGGTAACTTGAACGGCAAAGAAACGGTTTCAGGCAGTACGCGCTACCAAATTGCGGACGCGGCGTTCAGTTTAGACAAAACGCTCGCTTGGTACCTCGATTCTCCGAGCCGCGGAATTTACGACTACAAGGCACAATCTGGCGTGAAACAGTTCAATGACGCCAACACGTACATCAACTCGCTCATCCCGGATGCGGGCCGTAAGCTTCCACAATACGGACTCGTCGTCGACGTCGTCGGCGAAGCGAAAGACAATTCGGCTGGAGCTGTTTGGGTCCGGACGAAGTAAGCATGATTTGTTTGACCCTCGCCCTTCTCATCAAGAGAAGAACGGGGGTCTTATTATTCTAAAAAAGCTTGAATTTTCAAGTGAGACTGTGTAACATATTAGTTGTAACGCCTCTGTAGGTTAGTGGCAGACCTCAGCAATGGTAATGCTGCAGCACGAGTTCGATTCTCGTCGGAGGCATCAACTGAATCCGTTTTACGGAGCGATAAAAGCACTTTCTCGAAAAATAGAGAAAGTGCTTTTTATTGTATCTAATCCGATTTGATATTCCAATAAATGGTATAATGGGTAAATACATATATAAAGGAGACTAGATATGAAACATATCCCCATCTTACTTGCTGCCGTCACCTTATTGGCCGCCTGTTCTGAACAGACGACAGATCGTGCGTCTGACTCAGCCCAAAGGAATGAAAATGTCGTGATCGATGTATCTGAGACGCAACCCTTCTCCGAACCTGTCCCGACCGAAAAAGAAGTCTCGATATTTTTAGGCTATCTCCAGTCATTGAGCAGTGATACGCTCGGTGCGCTGCGTCAATCCGAGCAATCCATCTTCGCCTGTGGGACGTCTTGTGAAGACCGTCCGCTCGAAGAAATCTCTACTCAAATCGACAGTAACCGTGAAGAGCTTGAATCAATCCGTGCCGATATTGATGAAATTCTTCCGGCGCTTGACCACCTTGTGTCATCTGACGTATCAGGAATCGACCGTGAAGGACTGACCAACGTATTGAACGAATTCACATCCGTGAGTGAGGCGTTGACGCATTTTTTAGAAGCTGACGATTGGTCATTTTGGGAAGAAGCCCGGACCCAATTGAATAGCATGTCATCGACCATAAAAGGCATCGCTATTTATCTAAGTGGTGTGTGACATTATATCAACTACATAGGCTGCTCTCATCCAAACTCGGGTGAGGGCTTTTTTTCTTACAGTCATGGAAACTGTCTTGACACGTCTCCGGTTCCTCTATAAACTTGAAAAGTTGAATTGAATGATTTTTCGGAAGGAGCATGACAAATGCTGAATGAATGGTTATGGATCCCTTCTGCCCTGCTCACGCTCGGTCTCCTCGTCCTCAGCTACAAGCTGTTCGGACGGGTCGGACTGTACGCCTGGATCGCGATGGCCTCGGTCGTCGCCAACATCCAAGTGACGCAGCAGATTGTGATTGGTGGTTTCATCTTCACACTCGGGAACATCGTCTACGGTTCCCTTTATTTAGCGACAGACATCTTGAACGAGAAACATGGCCGTCACGCTGCCCGCAAAGGCGTCTGGCTCGGGTTCTTCATCTTGATCGTCTCGACGGTACTCATGCAGTTCGCCTTGCTTTACGAACCGTTTGAAGAAGCGCTCTATATGCATGAGAGCTTCGAGGCGTTGTTCTCGATGCTCCCGCTCATCACGCTCGGCAGTCTCGCGGCGTACCTCGTCTCACAACTGTTCGACGTCTTCATCTATTCGAAGATTCGGGCGAAGACGGGTGAGAAGAAACTGTGGCTCCGGACGACGGGCTCGACGGTCGTCTCACAGTTGATCGATACGCTCACGTTCTGTACGATCGCCTTTTGGGGAATGGAATGGGACATCTGGTGGAACATCTTCGTCACGACGTATGTCGCGAAGTTCATCATCGCCTGGATGGCCACGCCGTTCATGTATTATGCGAAACGGACCGAACCACAAGACGACGAGACGGAAAAAGCAGCCTAAATAAAAAACCGCAACCTCAACGGGTTGCGGTTTTTTCTCGGATTTGCAGACGCACCGCGTAAGGCCGTGCATCTTCGAGTGACGACGTCTCCCGACAAACAGTGAGTGCCATGTAAGCGTCGATAGCGAGCGCTTCGATGGTCTCGTCCGTCGTCTCGACCTCAAGTATGGTGTAGGGCGGCAGATGTTCGAGCTTGACCCACTGCCCGTGCAGGTTCTTCACATAGATGATTGGTTCGTCAATCGAGTAACGTCGGAGTAAATCAGACACGTTCACGCGATCCCCTCCTTAAACCAAACCTTTATCCTCATTATAGAAAGCGCTTACGATTCTGTAAACCGTGCTTCCCGAAAATTTGGCGGTCCAACGCTTCAAAAATCGTGAAATCGAACCGATAATCTAGTAGAGAAATGAGGTGAACCGATGCGTTATCGCCGACAAGAAACGTTCCGCTATATTTTACCGAACCCCCGTTTCATCCCCTACCGCCTCGTATGGGAAGACAAGGAGTTGCATGACGGTGAAGGCATGCTGCTCAACATTAGTGCCCACGGCTTGAAGTTGCGCTGCGACTACTTGTTCCCACTGTCGGAAGGGCTGAAAGTTCAGGTCGTGCTCGACCTCGTTCCTTTAATCCAATCAATCGAATTGACTGGTCACGTCCGTCACCGTAGTCAAATGGGAAGCATGTACGATTACGGGATCCGTCTTGAAGCGAATTCAGAAGAAGCCCAACAGCTCGTGACGATGATCAAAGCTTATGCAAGAGAGAACCAATGAGAACGTGTCGTCAGACACTTCTCATTTTTTGTTCGTCCGATAACAGGGTATACTAATGACAACAGAGACAGATTAGAGGTGTAGCCATGACTAGAAAATTTTTATTGATTCCTTGGGCCGCCGCGATCGCCATCGCGCTACTCGGTCCTAACACCCCGTTCTCGAGCCGGTTCTTGCTCGACTTCCTGACGTACAATACCGATGCCTATGAAGGATATTCTTTGTCCCTCTTTAGCGTGCTAGGCGTCTACCCGCTCGCGCTGTTCCCGCTGCTTTGGTCGGAAGTGAACCAACTGCGGCCGAATCCACTCCTACCGGCAGCAACCGGTTTTGTCGTCGGAGGATTCATCATCGCTCCGTATCTCGCGTTCGCACGGCAGTCGCCCTACCCGACGCCAATCAAGCCGTTGCCGACGAGACTGCTCGGGGTCGTGTTGCTCCTCGTCACGATCGGTTTATTCATCGCTGCCGTGATGACTGGGAACGTCGCACAGTATTGGTCATACGTCGAACAGAATCAATTCGTCCGCACGATGACGGTCGATTTCTTCTTGCTCGCCTTCGTCCAAATGACATTGATGACCCGGGATGCGAAGCGCTATAAGATGAGCTTGTGGCCGCTCCCGTACATCCCGCTATTCGGTCTATTGTTTTGGCTCATCATTCGTCATAAGCAACCGTTCAACGAGGCGCCGCCGCGACGGCCGAAAGTGGTTTGATGCTGTACTTGAGAGTGGGTTTCCCAAAACCCACTCTTTCCTTTATACTAGAGCGAGAGTTTATCTAGAGAAAGAAGGGTCAAATCCAATGAGATTTTTTAAAGTAATGACACACACGAACGACAAGGGAGAAGACGTCATCCTAAGCGAGTATTTCAAAATCGCCGACAAACAGGCTGAACAATTCCTCAAAGATACGTTAGAGCTCGACATGTTCGACGAGAAAGTGACGCTCAAAGAGTGCCAAGTCGCGAAAGACCGGTGGGAATGCCCGGTCGGTGACTTCGTCGTCGTCGAATACTTCAATGAAAAAGAGTTTGATAAAATGAACGAGTATCGTGTGGTCGCACCGAAAAAGTGATCCACAGCAAAGGCGACTTTCCCATTTAATCGGGAAAGTCGCCTTTTTATCGTTCGAGTCATCGACGTGCGTTATGACTCCTCGTTATCTTCTTCCGGATCCGGATCTGGATGTTGCGTCGGAGCCGGTTTTTTCGCCGGATCAGACTCATCGTCTGGCATCGGGTCCGGGTGAACCCCTGGTTGCGATTCGTCACGTTTCATTGAGCATCCCTCCTCTGTCATAGTGGACTAATTCCACATTGATCAAGAGTCGAAACATCAGTGTATGTCTTTATTGCCGATGACACGACGTGAGATCGCTTTTTCAATCTCGACGATGACGAAGACGATGGCACCGAAGACGACCGGATAGATCCAATCATTCAAATCAAGTGCCGCTGTCCCGAACAACGTGTGCATAAACGGCACGTACGTGATGAACAGTTGAAGTGCAATCAATAGTGCCGATACGATAAACGCAATCTTGTTATCGAAAAAGTGGCGGTTAAACGCCGGAGCGAGTTCGGTCCGACAGTTATACAAGTGGAACAACTGGGCCATGACGATCGTATTGAGTGTGATCGTCTGCAGCTTCGCGATTGAGAAATCAAAGTCGGCTAACATGTAGTTGATGATCAAGCTACCTCCCCCGATCAAAATCGAGACGAAGATGATCCGGAACACGTAATAGCGACTCAACAGCGGGACGTTCGCCGGACGCGGCGGACGTTTCATCGTGCTCTCTTCGAGCGGTTCGAAGGCGATCGCGAGCGACAGTGTGATGGCAACGACCATGTTGACCCAAAGGATTTGGACCGGGCTGAGCGGTGCCGCGGCACCGAGCAAGATGCTCATCGCGACGAGGAGCGCTTGTCCACCGTTCGTCGGGAGCAAGAACAAGATCGTCTTCTTCAAGTTGTCGTATACACGGCGGCCTTCACGCACCGCGTTGTAAATCGTTTTGAAGTTGTCGTCGACGAGGACCATCTGCGACGCCTCTTTTGCGACTTCGGTCCCTTTGATACCCATCGCGACACCGATGTCGGCCCGTTTCAAGGCCGGGGCATCGTTGACACCGTCACCGGTCATCGATGTGATGAGCCCGTTTTGCTGCAATCCTTTGACGAGACGCAGCTTATCATTTGGGCTCGTCCGTGCGAACACATCGTTATGAACCGACGCTTCTTTGATCTCCTCGTCCGACATGTTCGTCAATTCTTTCCCTTCAAGTGCGCCTTCGACTTCCATGCCGAGTTCACGGGCGATGGCGACGGCTGTGTCTTTATGGTCACCCGTGATCATCTTGATGCGGATACCGGCGTCACGGCACGCCGCGACGGCTTCAATCGCCTCTGGACGTGGTGGATCGACGATTCCGTACAAACCAAGGAACGTGATACCGGATTGGACGTCCTCATGGTCGACCGTCTCTTTCGAGCGATCGACCCGTTTGAATCCGCCACCGAGGACACGTTGTCCGCGGTCGGCGATCTCTTTACGTTTCTCATCCCAATAGGTGCGGTCAAATTCCGTATCTTCAGCCATATCGAACAGGCGGTCTGGCGCCCCTTTGATGAAGATCATCCGCTCATCTTTATAGTCGACGAGCGTCGCCATGTACTTATACTCCGAATCGAACGGGATTTTCGAGATGACTTTCAGCCGTTCAATCGGTCGCTCCGCTTTTTCGGCGAGCGTGAGCAAGCAAGCTTCTGTCGGGTCGCCATTGATGACCCATTCGCCGTTTTCTTCATACAATTGGGCATCGTTACACGTCTTCCCGACCGTGAGCAGGTCGATCATCGACTCGTCGTCATCGAGGTCGAACGGTTGACCGTTTTGTTCGAGGTCACCATCTGGAGCGTATCCGCCGCCTGACACTTCGATGTCGTGCTTCGCCGTGACGACTTGCTTGACGGTCATCTCGTTTTTCGTCAGCGTACCCGTCTTATCGGTACAGATGACAGAGACCGCCCCTAACGTCTCGACGGACGGTAGACTACGGACGATTGCTTTCTTCTCGGCCATGTTACGAACACCAAGTGCGAGAATGATCGAGATGACGGCAGGGAGACCTTCCGGGATTGCTGCGACCGCTAACCCGATCGTCGTCAGCATCAGTTCGATCGGATCGAAATCACGTACAAAGTAGCCGAACGCGTAAATGATGACCGAGATCACAAGGATCGCAATCGAGACCGTTTGACCGAATTTCGTCGTCTGACGGATGAGCGGTGTCTTCACCGTCTCGACTTCAGCGATCGATGCGTTGATTTGACCGAGCTCCGTCCCTTCACCGATCGACGTGACGATCGCTTTCGCGCTGCCCGTCGCTATACTCGTTCCTGAATAAATCATGTTTTTCCGGTCACCGAGGACAGCATCTTCCGCCACGACTTGAATTTTCTTCTCGACCGTCGTCGCTTCACCTGTCAAAGCCGATTCTTCGACTTTGAACTTCTCGGCTAGAATGACTCGCGCATCGGCCGGCACTTTGTCACCGGCGGCGAGCACCAAAAGGTCTCCGACGACGAGTTCGCTCGATTCGATTTGAATCTGTTTGCCGTCTCGGATAACGCTTGCTTTCGTCTCGAGCAGTTTTTTAATCCCTTCAAGCGCCTGTTCAGCCTTGTTTTCTTGCAAATAGCCGACGACGGCAATGATCGTGACGACGAGCGCGATGACGATCGTATCGATATACTCACCTAAAAAGCCAGTGACGACGGCCGCACCGATCAGGACGTACACAAGAATGTCATTGAACTGTCTCAAAAATTTTATGATTTCAGGTGTCTTTTCCTTTTCCGGCAGAACGTTCTTCCCGAACTGTTCTTGCCGACTCGACACTTCTTGCTTCGACAGCCCGTTGTCTACGTCTGTCTCAAGACTACTCCTCACCTCTTCCGGTTCGAGTGCGTGCCAATTCTTGTTCTCCATCTGCATCTCTACTCCTCCTTGGTCGATCCTATATGAAAATCTATCTCTTTTATGTTCCCACTCCATGGCTTCCTGACACATCAGACGACACATTTTCACAACATTTTCAAAAAAACCGTTCACATTTGCCTCGTTTTTCATTTGGAAACGCTACCATCCAAAAAAGTCGTGTCAGATGGATGAAATGGCTTTACATAACAGTCTGAATGGTTAACTATAGAGAAAATAAAACAGAGAGAAAGAGGTACACGTATGGTCATTATTCAAGGGATCGCCCTGTTGCTGTTGATTCTCGCCTTGTTCACGTTATTCAGTTACAAAGCACCGTTCGGGATGAAAGCGATGGGAGCACTCGCCGGCGCCGCAATCGCGAGCTTCCTCGTCGAAGCGTTCAACGCCTACGCGATCGGTGGGTTACTGCCGCTCCCTTTATATGAAGAAGTCGGCCAAGCTGCCGGTGCGCTGTCGGGACCTGCGGCAGCGGCACTTGTCGCGATTGCGCTCGGCATCAACCCGGTCTACTCGTTGATGCTCGGTTTGTCCGTGTCAGGCTTCGGGATTCTCCCCGGCTTTTTCGCAGGGTACGTCCTCGCCTTACTCGGCGGCAAGCTCGACCGGCACCTTCCGGCCGGTGTCGACATGATCTTTTACGTCATCATCATGGCACCGCTCGCCCGTCTCGTCGCCATCGGTGTCGATCCGCTCGTCTCGAACACGCTCGCTCAAATCGGGGCGGTCATCGAGCTCGCAGCGACGCAAAATCCGATTGTGATGGGACTCGTCCTTGGCGGAATCGTCACGGTCGTCTCGACATCACCGCTCAGTTCGATGGCGCTCACGGCGATGCTCGGTCTGACCGGTGTCCCGATGGCAATCGCGGCCCTTGCCCTGACGGCGTCGATTTCGATGAACTATTTACTCTTTAAGCGATTGAACATCGGCTCGAAGAAAGACCAACTTTCGGTCGCGATCGAACCGCTCACACAAGCCGACCTCATCTCGGCGAATCCGATCCCAATCTATAGCGTCAACTTTGTCGGTGGTGCCATCGCCGGACTCATCGTCGCGATGACCGGAATGGTGAACAACGCACCTGGGTCTGCCGCCGGTATCCCGGGACTGCTCGTCATGTATGGCTTTAATGACTGGCAGACGGTGACGGTGACGGCAATCATCGTGTTCGCCGTCGGCATCATCGCCGGTCTCGTCGGCAGCAAACTGTTCAGCAATTTCCCGATCGTTCGGCATACGGAAAAGATGGCAAATCCTGAAGAGGAAGCCGCATGAAAAAGCAGGAAGTCCAATTCGCGGACTTCCTGCTTTTTCGTTATTCAAACGATAACGTTGTTTGCGTTCGAGACGATTGCCGTGCAAGTTCGATCACACGCGTCGTCAACAAAGCGTCCTCGAGGGAAACGACCGGCCGTCGCGTCGAATAACTGTCAGCGAGCTGGCGATAAAATGCCAAATAACGCCCCGGCTCGATTTCAATCGTTTGCGGCTCATTTACAACGAGTGTCCCCGTCTCACGGACACCCGCTTCGATCGTGCCGTCTCGGAGCGCGGCTTCTTGCGGGTCGAGACCGTATTTCATAAAGCTGCCTGCCGTACCGTGGACTTCAAAGCGAGGCGCTTCAACGGCGACGAACGGGTTCGAACGTAAGTAGACGCGCTTTTCACCGTAGTGCAGCGTCACGTTGAAGCCGTCGTCGGACTGTCCGCCGTCTCGTTGGACCATGACGTCTGCTGAGACGTGGTCCGGTTCGCCGAACAACACGAGCGCCTGATCGATCAAATGACTGCCGAGGTCGAACAAAATACCAGACCCAGGACCTGCGTTCTCACGCCATCTGTCCCGGACAAGCGGACGGAACCGGTCAAAGCGTGATTCATACACTTTCCAGTCTCCGATTCGGTTTGATTCGAGCAGTGACGCCACCGTCAAGAAATCTCCGTCCATGCGTCGGTTGTGGAACACGTTGACGATCCCGTCACGCGTCTTCTCGAGGGCGATGAGGGATTCCCCTTCCTCAGACGTTAGGAACGCCGGCTTCTCGACGAGGACGTCTTTGTTTGCGTCGAGACACGTCGTTACCATGTCTTTATGTAAGTTCGACGGTGTCGTGATCACGAACAGCGTCGCATCGGTCGCGATCGCTTCTTCGAGCGTCGCGTATACGTCCACATCAGGGAGCACGGCACGGACGTCATCCGGTCTAGAGGAGACGACCCCAGTGATGTTGAATTCCTCGAGCGTCGTCAAAAATGGCAGGTGGAACGTCGTCGCCGAGAAGCCGAAACCGACCAATATAGTGTTGATCATATCTATTCCTCCTTTGTTTCTTCACGATTGATTGTAACAAAAAAAGGGGTACATTGACCCCTCACGCACTGACACTTTCATCCAAACCATATTCAAACGTGTTGTATCCGTTACGTGAATCGACGTAAACGAAACCAAAACGTGGATAATACTCGTTCAAAAACTCGTTGTCGGCGACACAGTCGAGACGGATCGGCTCGTTACCATCGGCTTCGCGGAGTACATGTTGCATCAGCTGTTGACCGACGCCACGGCCTTTCAATTGCTCACTGACGACGATGCGATGGATGTATTGACCGCGCTCGCCATCTTCCCATAAATTGTGATCCCATTCATCCGGAGGAAGCAAGGCGATCGAGGCCAAGACAAAGCCATGTTGTTCATACACGTACACACTTCCCGTCGCAATGTCGGTTCGCACGCGTTCTAACAAATCTAGCTCCAAATATTCCGTCCACTGGTCACTTCCTGTTTCATTAAGCGCTACGGCTCGTTGTTCGATTAGGTGCGCGATGTGTTTAGCATCGCGTTTCGTCGCGAGTCGAATCATAACGTCCTCCTTTATTTATGCAGTATTTGAAATACCAATATAACGGAGACGTTTGACCGATTTCAACCATCTTGCCTGAGCGATGTCATCGGAACGGGATGACGTCGCCCCCGTTCAATTGATAACTATACGTCAAAGTCGCGTTCAAGCTATGCGATACCGAGCAATAGCGATCGACGGACAGTTCGATGGCACGGCGGACCCGTTCCTCCGGCATCTCCCCTTCGAGTACATATAAAATATGGATCGTCGTGAACCGCATCGGGTGCTCGGTCGCCCGCACCGCGTCGACTTCCATCCCGAACCGTTCGAGCGGCAGGCGCATCTTGTGCAAAATCGAAACGATATCGATGCCCGTACAGGCCGCCGTGGCGTGCAGCAACATCTCGGTCGGCCGTGGCCCCGTATCCAATCCCCCGACATCCGCCGCCGCATCGAGTGTCACGCTATGACCGGAAGGAGTCGTCGTTTGAAACGCCATCCCTTGTTGCCAATCCACTTTCAAGTTCATCTCAGTCTCCCCCTTATTTTTTCACTAGCATACTATTCCCTCGATTGAGGTATTATAAAGCTAGTTGCACAATTTGTCGTTTAGGAGTGGGTCGCATGGAGTGGTCGGTCATGATCAGTTGGGGGCTGTATATCGTCCTCGGGTTAAATTTATTGTTCGCTTTAGCCGTTATCTTCGCGGAACGCCGCGATGTCGGTGCCACCTGGGCCTGGCTGCTCGTCTTGTTTTTCCTACCGATCCTCGGATTTATCATCTACTTGTTCCTCGGTAGACAGCTGAAAAAAGATAACTTCTTTAACTTGAGTGTTGAGGAACGCTCATTTCATTCGTTGCAAGTCGAGAGTCAAATCGAGCAGATTCACCGTAAAGAGACCGCGCTCGCCCAACCGCTATTTGAGAAGTACGAGCAGTTGCTCGAGATGAACTTGCGCTCATCGAAGTCACTCATCAGCGTCCACAACAAGTCGACCATCATGCATGACGGGGAACAGAAGTTCAAGGCGCTGATGGACGATATCCGTAGCGCAGAGACCGAGATCAACATCCAGTATTACATCATCCAGCGTGATGCCCTCGGGAAGGCACTGATCCACGAACTGATCGAGCGCGCCAAAGCGGGCGTCAAAGTCCGGCTGTTGTATGACGCGGTCGGATCGCGCAGCCTCCGCGATTCAGACTTCAAGGAGTTGATCGCGCATAACGGTGAAGTCCGTGTCTTCTTCCCGCCGACGTTCGGCTTGATCAACTTCAAGTTGAACAACCGGAACCACCGAAAAGTCGTCATCATCGATGGGAAAATCGGCTACGTCGGCGGCTTCAACGTCGGTACCGAATACCTCGGCCTCGTCGAAAAATTCGGCTACTGGCGCGATACCCACCTCCGGGTCGAGGGGGACGTCGTCTATCACCTGCAGCACCGGTTCATCTTGGACTGGAACTTTTCGGGGAGCAAGCATCACGACCCTGAAAACTCGTTCTGCTTCGCGCGCCACGATATTAAAGAGCAGTCACCGATGCAAATCGTGACGAGCGGACCGAACTCGGACACCGAGCACTTGAAAAATATGATGATCAAAATGATCGCGTCGGCCAAGCAGCGGGTCATCATCCAAACGCCTTACTTCATCCCGGATACGAGCTTCATGGACGCCTGCAAGATGGCACTGTTGTCCGGTGTCGAGATGGACATCATGATTCCCGGAAAACCGGACCATCCGTTCGTCATGTGGGCGTCACTGTCGTTCCTCGGTGAGCTGCTCGATTACGGGGCGAACGTCTACATGTACGATGAAGGCTTCCTGCACGCGAAGACGCTCGTCGTCGATGACGAAATTTCGACCGTCGGCACGACGAATTTGGACGCCCGCAGCTTCCGCTTGAACTTCGAAGTGAACGCCATCATCTACGATGAGCGGGTCGCGCTTGAGCTCGCCTCGTTGTTCGAGTCGGACGTCGCCGTCAGTCGGCGCTATACGGTCGACGACTATGCGGTCCGGAAGTGGAGCGTCCGGATGCGCGAAGGTGTGTCACGGTTGCTCAGCCCAATCTTATGACCGTTGTGAGATCGCGCCAGCGGTCTCTTTTTTATGTCCATCAGCCGACAGATTCTAGATTTCAGCTTATTTTTATCATGTTTTAGCTAATATTCTTCCAAATAAGGGTATAAAGTATCAGTACGAACGTCCTAAACTCTCGTTTCGTTAAAGAAAGGAGGAAGTATGCGTTCGCGCATATGTCATTCTATGGCTGATCAAGAACGAATTCACCAAGACACCCACACCATGAAACCCGATCCTTCCTCGTGGGACCAGTTACCGATCGGTCTCTTTGCATTCGATACGTTCGGACGCATCATCAGTTACAACGATTCGTTCGTCGACTTACTCGGGGTCGTCCCGATGACAAGCTCGACGTTTGAACGGTGCACGACCTCAACGTTTGACTTATACGGTGCCGTCGCCCGTGTATTGGCAGGCGAGACCGTCCGTTTAGCCGGTTGGTATACCCCTCCGAATCGACAGCCCCGTTTCGTCCGGACGACGATGTCACCAAGCTTTCAGGCTGATGGCCGAATCGACGGCGGGGTCGGCGTCATCGAAGACATGACCGAACAGCGACGTTATGAAGAACGGATGGAGCATCTGTCGTCACTCGACCCGTTGACCGAGTTATTCAACCGTAAAAAAGTCGGCGACGTCCTGACCTCGGCTGTCCAAGATACGGTCGACACGAAAGCACCTGCCGCCGTCATCATGCTCGATATCGACTACTTCAAGCTCGTCAACGACACGTTCGGTCACCCGACCGGCGATCTCGTGTTACGTTCGATCGCTCAATTGCTCCGCCGCAATATAAGGAAGACCGATTCGATCGGTCGCTGGGGTGGCGAGGAGTTTTTAATCGTCGCCCCGCAGTCGACACTTACTGATGGCATCCAGTTGGCCGACAAGTTACGTCAAAAGATAAACGACGAACCGTTCGGTCCGGTCCCGCACGTCACATGTTCGTTCGGCGTCAGTTCGCTTGATGGCGGAAAGACCGTCGAACAAGCACTTCAAGACGCGGACGAGGCGCTGTACGTGGCAAAAAACTCAGGCCGCAACCAAGTGTCGAGCAAACGATGATATGAACTCTAAGAAGAATCGAAGTGTACCAAAAAGGCAGAGCGGATCCGCTCTGCCTTTCGTTTATACATTGAATCGTGATACGAGTTCTTGCAACTCCTCCGCCATATCGGCGAGTGCTTTCGCGGATTGCGACACTTCCTCCATCGAACCGAGCTGGTCTTCTGTCGTCGCCGCGACTTGTCTCGAGGCGTTCGAGTTCTCCTCAGCGATGTGAGCGATTTGCGTCGCTGATGCTGAAACTTCTTCGACGTTCGCCGCGATTTCTTCGACAGTGGCCGTCACGTCCTCGATCCGTGGCGTCATCTCCTGCGTCCGTAACATGATCTTCTTGAAGCGCTCCGCCGTGTTCTCGGTCGTCTCAAGACCCGCTTTCGTATGGGCTGAAACTTCTTTCATCAACGTGACAGACCGCTCCGTCTCTTGCTTGATGTTCTCAATCAACTGCGAAATTTGCTTCGTCGAGTCCTGTGACTGTTCGGCTAGCTTCCGAACTTCACTCGCGACGACGGCAAACCCTTTCCCGTTCTCACCGGCGCGGGCAGCCTCGATCGCCGCGTTCAAGGCGAGCAAGTTCGTCTGCGTCGCGATCCCGTTGATCACATCGACAATGTTTCCGATCTCGTTCGAACGCTTGGCGAGCGACTCGATGACTGCACCGAACGTCTCGACCGATGTGTCGATTGCTTTCATTTGCGTCACGTTATGAGTGACGGCAGCAGTCCCGTCTTCCGCTTCGATCGCCGTCTCGCGAGACAGTTCCGATACGTCCGTCGAGCTTTCAGCGATGCGCATGATGCCTGCCGTGATTGCTTGGAGCGAGACGGCGTTGTCGTCGAGCTGACGTTTCGAATCGTCGGCCCCGGCCGCCATCTGCTGGACCGCGCCGGCAATCTGCTCAGAAGATGCCGCATTCTGCGCCGAGTTGGCCATGAGTTCTTGCGACGATGCGGCGACTTGCCCGATCGATTGATCGAGATTGATGATGATCGAGCGGAGTGACGCCGTCATGCCGTTGAAACTTTCAGCGACACGTCCGATCTCATCGTTCGAATCGACGACGATCTCTTCCGTCAAATCTCCTGCTTGAATCCGTTCCGCGCCCGTCGTCAACCGGTTCAACGGTCGAATGATCGAGCGTAAGATGAAGTATAAGATGACGGCAGCAAGCAAACTCATCCCGGCGATGACACTTAATGTCGTCCACAGGATACCGACCGTCTCATCTGTAATTTCTTTATCATACAACGTCCCGGCCACTTTCCAGCCCGTCAAGTCGTTCGTCATGAAGTCCATTTGTTTGTCTTCATTTTCGAACACATATGAAAAGCTGCCGTCTTTGCCGTCGTAAAGCGATTCGACCCAATCGCCTGATGCCTTCTCGCCTGCGGCTAACGTCGGATGGGTCACGAACTGCTGGTTCGCATCAAGGATTGTGACATAGCCTTCTTTCCCGATTTGAATGCCAGCCGCAACACTCGCGATGTCATCGACGTCAACGTCGACTGCGATGACGCCACGACCGTCATCCGTTGTCTGCGATAGCGTGACCATCATTTTACCTGATGACGCATCGACGTAAGGGTCGGTGATGACGACGTTCCCTCCGGCACCATCTGCCGCTTCGTACCACGGACGTGTCCGGGGATCATAGCCGTCAGGCAACGACTGGACAGGGTAAATCGTCATCACGCCTTCCGTCGACGCGTAATAGATGTTCGTCACTTTCGGATGGGTCGCCAAATATTCGACGAACTTCTCCTCTAACCCAAGGTTGTCTTCTCCTTCTTCGTAGAGCGACTCGTCAATCCGCCCCGCAAAAAAGGCGACGTCGCGCTCAATCGGTTCAATCAGATTCGTGATCTCGTCATTCATCCGCTCCACACCCGCGTGCGCCGACTGCATGATTTGATCCGTAATTTTTTGTTTCGCCTGATAGTAAGCGACAAAGCCGATCAATAACGATGGAATCAATAATAAGAGCAATGACATCGTGATCAACTTTTGTTTAATGCTGATGGTTCGTTGTTTCGTCCGATTCATAGAAAACCCCTTTTCCCGAGAATAATTCCCGCTGCGTTATTCTATCTATCGGCTAGAACTGGGGCTTTTTGATGACCTAGACAAAAAATCGTCACCGTTTTTCTATTTTTCTAACCTGAAAACCTTTACATCCGACGGTTTGTCGAATTAAGCGCAACACTTCATCCGTTCGATGATTGCCTCGTTCAATTCCACTTCCTTCCCCCGCGATCAAAGTACTCTCAACATCTTTATAACTCTATTCTTAGATCACTTAACCCCCGCTACGAGTAATTGTTTGAATTCGTTTTCGGTCCAGCTTTCCTACAGGTGTATAAGGCAGCTCTTCAACAAAAGCGATTTCTCGAGGGATTTGGTATGCTGCCACTCGTGTGCGTAACCAGCTCAAAAGTTCTTCTTCACTCATTTTTTTCTCGGAATACAACTGCACATATGCCTTCAGAATGTTGCCAGCGTAGACATCCTCTACACCGATTACAGCGACGTCTTCGACACTCGGATGGCTGCACAATGCAACTTCTATTTCCGAAGGATAGATGTTGTTGCCGGCCGAAATGATCAAGTCGTCTGTTCGTCCACACAGGAAATAATAGCCGTTCTCGTCCCGGTATCCGATATCGCCAGTTTGAATCCAGTGGCTTGGGCTGTTTTTCATGGACCATTTATTCCGAATACAAAATTGTCCAATACTGCCAGGTTCAACTTTTTTCCCGTCCACGACTACCTGCAATTGACTTCCCGGAATTGCTTTTCCAAGCGTGTTTGCATGAAAATTTAAATCTTCGGGTGTAGCAATGATGTTCAAGCCAGCTTCCGAAGTTCCGTATAGATTGTATAAGACATTCCCCAGATGATTGTTTACTTCATTCACTAAAACCGGATTTAGTTTTGCACCTCCAGACGCAATGCAAGCTAGGGAGCCGAGCGCTTCTTTATCGCGCTTCAACATTTTATGAATCATCAAAGGAACTACCGTGACAACTTCTACCTGATGCTGCCGAATAAGGGCGCATGCTCCTTTCGCATCAAAACTCTCCTGAATGACAACTTTCTTTCCCAAAGCAAGAAATGATAACAGTACAGCGATGCCATAGCCATGGTAAATCGGCGTCGCAATATAGGCAGTGCTGTATGTTGGCAGCTGCAGTCGGTTCAGTAAAGCAGCAAAAGGATTCAGGAAATTAAAGAGGGATGGACGGTGAATCACTTGTTTGGGCTTTCCGGTGGTGCCACCGGTCAACAGCACAATCTTTCCGCTGGAAGAAGCCGTCAATTTTTCTTTTCTATGTAGAGCCGAATCCGACAAACTGTTGATGGCTTCATTTTTTTCATGATAACTGACGATTTTTGAATGTTGGTAAGACGATTTTTCAATCAATCCGCTAAACTCTTCGTCGTAAATCAGCAAGTCGAAATGATGTTCTTGCACTAGTCGATCGAACTGTAGTTGACTCATGGAACAATTGAGCAAGTATATATCTGTTCCGAGCCGCGAAGCAGCAAAAATGCCCTGCACGAAGGACGCGTGATTTTTACAGAAGAACGCCACTTTATGTCCTTTACAAATCCCATACCTCTCCGCTAGAAGATGAGCGAGATTTTCACAGTGCTTCTGCAGCTCCAGATAATTGAATGTTTCCCGACTATCCACCAAAGCAGTTTTTTGGCCTCCTGTCTTTTCCGTCAATGAAAAAAGCAGCATAAGGTTTACACCGTTTTGACGGATCGCGAAGCAAAGACGTCCTAAGTTTGATGGAGAAAGAAAATTGAGCTGCGACAATATTTTCAGCAAATTAAACATTGTCTCTTTCACGCTCCTTTTTTCTTAATAACCTGAGGACGATAAACGATAACGGTGATCTGAAAATAACTGAAGCCCATTGACCTAGAATCAGCCACCACGGTTTATAAACTTTTCTTTTCGTATACAAGGCGTGTCCTATAATTTCCGCCACGTGAACCGGTGACATGGCAGGGGAAGTCTGATAAGCAATCGTCGGTTTGATCATGGGTGTTTTCACGAGCGGCAGATAAATGGAAGTGGTGGAAATGTTTTTGATTTTCAGTTCCGGCTCCGCCGAGCGCAACCACGTATCAAAAGCGGTTTTCGACGCCTGGTAGGCAGCCCAGTGAGGTATAGGGAATAGCAAAGCATTTATGGTGGAGACATTGATGATGTGCCCGTTCTTTTTCTCAAGCACCGGAATGAGCGATAGCAACAACTGTACCGGAGCAAAATAATTAAGCGCCATGGTACGTGTGAAGTCATGGTAACGATCCAGCGACTGGGCAATTGGACGGTTGATGGAGATTCCGGCATTGCTGACGACAACATCCACTCCGTCCGTCAATTGATGAAGAAATGTTAGCAATCCTTTTCGTTCCTCTTCATTTCGCAAATCTGCCGGGAATACCGTTACACTGGCTGTAGCTTTTTCGATTTCGACTTTTATGACGTTCATGCTTGCTTCGCTGCGGGCCACCAGAATCAGATGCGCAGTTGTATTCGCTAATAGATAGGCGAACTCCTTACCGATTCCTGAACTCGATCCAGTAATCAGGACAGTCTTCCCATCCATCTCTTTTTTCATCTTCTCGAAATTGAGGGAAGGCGATAAAAATAGGGTTCTCTCCAGTAGAGTGTAGTTATGCATTTAGCCAGCACCTTTTTGTAAGATATCGTTATAAAATCAGGAATCTTCCGACTCTTATTTTTATAAATTTTACCATTTAAACCCGATTAACGGAATGGATAAGGAGAAAAGATAAACATCGTCCTCCCCTTATCTTGTAATCGTTTTTTAGGTGTCACCTCTGCATCAATCTTCGAGATACATATCCAAATGCAACAACTCATGTCGCAGCGGCGACAAATCGTTCAACGAATGGACGCCCATCATATAGTCGTATCCGAAGAACACTTTGAACCTATATTCTTCGTCTGACTCATTCACTTTATACTCTCCACTCGTCAATCTTCCCTCTCGTTTCAGGATGATATTTGGTTATGTTATACATGTTCATGTAGTCACCTATTTTGCTATATATTTGTGTGTTGTCTAAATAAAACGGACGCGACAGTTTCGTCGCGTCCGTTCATGCCCCGATGATCGCATCATGGGTCGCTTCCGTCCAGCCATAGGCGACTTCGCGCAACGCGAGTTCGCCGAACAAGCGCTCTTTCGCATCGACGACTCGTCCTTGGCGCTGTTCATAAAACGCCCGATGCGGGTTCAGCTCGAGCGCCCAAATGAGAACACCACGGCTAGACATCGTTTGGACCGCGCGTTCGAGTAAGAGTGAGCCGATCCCGTTCCGTTGATGGTTTTCTAAAATGTAAATCGCGTAAATCTCGTTCGGATGGTCCGGATAGTCCCCCGTCCGCTCGTCCCCATACAATACGAAACCAACGATCTCCTCATCGACTATGGCGACGAATCCGCTGATTTCGCGGTTGGAAAGGGCACTCCGGACTTTTTCCGACCACTCGATCGACCCAGAAGAAAGCTTTAATAAAAACTCGGTCGGAACGATTCCCCGATAAGTCGTTCGCCAACCGTTGACCCTGACGCGCGCGATCCCGTAAGCGTCTTTCGGCTCAGCTTTCCGTATTTGCATCCGTACCCCCTCCTACCCTAAGTTTTACAAGTAGTTTACCACAAATCACCGAATCGAAATCACACTTCTTCCAGAAACGACTGACAATCATTTGACAAAAAACGACCGTAGGAATCCCTACGGTCGAGTTTGTTAAGCGACGTCACGCGTTGGCTCTGCAGTCGCTGTCGTAAGCGGTTTTTTCAAGAACGAGAGAAGGAGTGCCCCGACGAGTGCCCCTGCGAGAATCGCAAGTGCGTAGAGACCCATGCTCATCGCGACGTTTCCAGCTCCTTCAAGTAACGGGAAGACGAAGATCCCACCGTGTGGCGCCGGCAATTGAATCGCGAAGAAGGCAGATAATCCACCGGCGAGTGCTGACCCGAGAATCGCTGACGGCAATACCCGGATCGGGTCGGCCGCAGCAAACGGGATGGCCGCTTCTGTGATGAACGAGGCGCCCATGATGTACGCCGTCTTACCAGCTTCACGTTCTTGTTTCGAGAACTTCTGACGAGCGAACACGGTTGACGCGAGCGCGACGAGAAGCGGTGGCACCATCCCACCTGCCATGACGGCCGCCATGACTTCTTGGTTACCGGCTGTGAGTGCCGCCGTACCGAACACGTATGCTGTCTTGTTGATCGGGCCACCCATATCGACGGCCATCATCCCACCGACGATGACACCGAGCAAGATGGCGTTAGCACCACTCATGCTGTTGAGCGTATCCATCAACCATGTCATGAACGCTGCAATCGGTTCGTTGACGACAAGTAGCATGATCATCCCTGAGATGAACGAGCCGAGCAACGGATACAGGAGGACTGGTTTAATTCCTTCAAGCGTCGCTGGCAATTTCGCGAGTGCTTTTTTCAAGAACAGGACGACGTAACCAGCTAAGAAACCGGCGATGAGTCCACCGAGGAATCCGGCATTCCCTTCGCTCGCGAGCACACCGGCGACGAGACCAGGTGCGAGACCCGGACGATCGGCGATCGACATCGCGATGAAACCGGCAAGGATTGGGACGAGGAATCCGAACGCCGCGCCACCGATCGTCATGAGCTGAGCCGCAAATTCATTGTACGACGGGTCATCTGGGTTTGCCGAGTTGATGCCCCAGAAGAAGCTGAGGGCAATCAATAGACCACCGGCGACGACGAGTGGCAGCATGGCTGATACCCCGCTCATCAAGTGTTTGTAAATGCCGGTGCGCTGTTCTTTAGGAGCGCCTGACGTCCCTGTCGAACGGTAAACCGGTGCATCTTGTTTCACAGCCCGGTTGATCAACTCTTCCGGTTTGCGGATGCCTTGCGCGACCGGTACTTCGATCACGTGTTTCCCGGCGAACCGCTCCATGTCGACGGCTTTATCGGCCGCGACGATGATAGCTGTCGCTTTGGCGATATCAGCTGCCGTCAATTCGTTTTTGACGCCAGTCGAACCGTTCGTCTCGACTTTGATGTCGACACCCATCGCTTCTGCTTTTTGTTTCAAGCTGTCTGCTGCCATATACGTGTGCGCGATGCCGGTCGGGCAAGCCGTGACGGCAAGGATATAAGGTGCATCCTTTTTGACCGTTTTTTCAGCAACCGGTGCCGCTTCGGCCGCTTCTTTCTCTTCGATCGCGCGAATGACGTCATCTTCTGACGTTGCCGCATAGAGACGTTCCTGGAATTTTGGATCCATAAGGAAGACGGATAATTTCGAGAGTGTTTCCAAGTGCTCGTTGTCGGCGTGTTCGCCTGCTGCGATCATGAAGAACAGGCGGCTGTCTTGGCCGTCGAGCGCTTCATAGTCGACTCCGCTCGAGCGACCAAAGGCGATCGCGGGTGCTTTGACAGCTTTCGTCTTCGCGTGCGGGATGGCAATCCCTTCACCGAGTCCGGTCGTGCTTTGCGCTTCGCGGGCCAAGATGGCGTCGCGATAACCGTTCCGGTCCGCTAGCTTACCGGCCCGGTCGAGCACGTCGACGAGCTCTTCGATGACGTCTGCTTTTGAACGACTGCGGAGATTCAGTTGGATCGTGTCCTTTTTGAGTAGGTCCGTGATGTTCATGTTGTTTCCTCCAATCGGGATAGTGGGGTGACGTCGACTTCGCCGACCAAGCGGTCCACGTCTTGTTTCGTACAGAGGCCAAACGTATAAGCAGACGCGCTGCCGGTCGTGACCGCATAGCGGAACGCCTTGGTTGCGTCGTGGTCTAAAATGTTAGCGACAAAACCGGCGACGAGTGAATCCCCCGCTCCGACCGAGTTGACGAGTTTCCCGCTCGGCGTGTTCGCCGTATAGGCACCTGTCGCGTTGACGAGCATCGCGCCGTCTCCTGCGAACGAGACGATGACGTTTTTGGCGCCACGCTCGACTAACTGTTCCGCGTAAGGGAGCGCCTGGTCAAACGTCTCGATATCGACATCAAACAGTTCACCGAGTTCGTGATGGTTCGGTTTGATCATGAGTGGTTCGAGCGAGAGCACCTCGAGCATCGCCTCTTTTGTTGTATCGACGACGAAGTCGGCTCCGTTCGCTCGAACTTTCTCAGCGAGCGTCCGGTAAAGTGTGCTCGGCAGATTGCCAGGGATACTTCCGGCCAAGACGACGATATCACCTGCTTGGACGTGTTCGAACTGTGCCGTCAACTGTTCAAGTTCCGCGTCCGAGATGACAGGACCACTCGCGTTCAATTCCGTCTCTTCTTTCGCCCGGATCTTGACGTTGATTCGGGTCTCGCCATCGACTTCGATGAAATCGGTCTCGACACCCTTGTCCGTCAACGCTTTCTTAATAAATTCACCTGTCGTCCCGCCGATGAATCCTAGGGCGACCGTATCGGCGTCGAACTCACGTAAGACGAACGAGACGTTGATACCTTTTCCTCCGGCCCGCTGCGTCGTCTCTTGGATGCGGTTGACCTCACCTAAGACGACTTCTGGTAACGTGACGTAATAATCGATTGATGGGTTGAGTGTTAACGTGTAAATCATTGGGCGTTCACCACCTTTGTTAATGTTTCGACTGAACTGACGTACGGTGCACCGCTCATCGTGATGAGTGTCGCCGCCTCGAGGGGCGCCACTCGGCTGAACGAACGTTTCCCGAATTTTGAATCGTCCGCCAAGATGTAGGCGTCCCGAGCCAGTTCAATCGCTGTTTTTTTGACGAGGGCTTCTTCTGGGTCAGGCGTCGTATAGCCCGCTTCTAGGTCGACCCCGTTGATACCGAGAAAAGCGACATCGACCCGGTAGTTCATCATGCTCTCGCGGGCATTGTAGCCGACGAGCGCTTGCGTCGAACGTTTCAACTCGCCGCCGACCACGAACGTCTTAATATCGAGATCGAACAAGTCGTTGGCAATCGGGAGGCTGTTCGTGACGACGATGACTTTCTTTCCGGTCAAGAACGGGACCATCGCTTGTGTCGTCGTCCCGGCATCGAGATAGACGGACATCCCGTCTTCGATGAACGTCGCGGCCTTCCGTGCGATCGCGACTTTCTCATCGACGTGCCGATCCCGTTTTTCCTCGAACGTCGGCTCATCTTCAGCGCGAACGACGAGCGTCGCCCCGCCATGGACCCGTTCAAGGTAGCCTTCGGCCTCAAGGTCCGTCAAATCACGGCGGATCGTCGACTCTGACGCCCCCATCCATTCGACCAACTCTTTCAGCTTGACGATCTTTTGTTCCGACAACCGTTGCAAAATCATCTGATGTCGTTGTTTCGTTAACATCGTATTCCCTCCGTATCTCCAATATAAAGCGTTTACATTCAAAAAACAATCAAAAACATTCAAATTCATTCACTTTTTGTCTTATTGTCACAATTGTAACACAAAAAACGGTCACTTAGTGACCGTTTACGACTGTTTTTTACTATTTGATTAACCAATCGTTCAATTTCTGTAACAACTGTGGATGAAGTGGGGCCTCGATCGCCTCACGATATTCTTTGTGCAACGTTAAAAGTGAATGCGGGCTCGTCCGTTCGACGAGGAGGTGGTTCATATCTTTAATGATATAGCTGTCGACATCGCCTTTCGTCCGCAGTGAATGGACGTGTTCAGGCGGGACTTGGACGTCGCGGTCACCGGTGATGGCAAGCAGCGCGACGCGCACGAGCTCGAGCCGTTCCCGGACGTCATACGACGCATGTTCGCGAATCCACTTGGCGTTGACGACTTGGCCTCGGTATTTGAACGCAGCGACGTTCGTCCGGAGCGACCGCTCGAGCAGATCGTCTTGACGCTGTCTGACTTTTTTCGGGACGCCGGTCAACCGGTAAAACATCCCTTTCAACCCTTTCACGCGCCCGATCTCGGACGCGAGCGCGTCGGCTTGATGTAAGAACATCTGCTTCGACGAGTCGTTGAAGCCGGCGAGGAGGATCAACCCGGCCGCATTCGTCTCGAGTTGAACGGCCGGGGCGATGACCGCCCCTTCGCTATGGCCGAGCACGTAGACGTCGCCCGTTTCAGGCAACCGTTGGATCGTTTTCACGACTTCGATCGCATCGTTGACCAAGTCATGGAGTCCGACTTTATTAAAGTCACCATCCGACTCCCCGATCCCTTGTTTGTCGTACCGAAATACGTTGACGCCCATGCCATATAGCGCGTCGGCTAGTTTTTTATACGTATTGAAGTGGACGGGTCCGACATTGCCGTTCCGGTCACTCGGCCCGCTCCCGCTCAAGATGACGACCGTCTTTCGCGGCGTGTCATGCAATAAAAGCGTACCGGCCAGTTCACCGTAATGTCTTGTAATGTTCATGTTTCGTTCCATTGTATCGCCTCCTCTTTCATCATACCGAACAATTCGAGAGAGGACGAGTGTTTCAGTCAAAAAGAAAGAACCGCCCTCACACGGGGACGGTTCAAGACATCATTGTGTGGCGAGCCAATCTGTTAGCCAAGCGACGTGGTCTTCCATCGCCTCGTTCGACAAACGGTCGATTGTATCGGCTTCAGTTAAAGCATCAAACTCAGCCGTCAATGAATCGCTTAATGACATGACCGGTACGCCTTCCGCATGAAATTCATCTAAATACGACGTCCCGAGTGGCTTCACATCAAGTGATGACCAGCTTCCTTGCTCAAGGACCGGCAGTCTTGTCATCCCTTTTGTCCTTACAAAACGTGCATCTTCCCCGGTACCAAGAATATCTAATGACAGTACTAAAGACGGCAAAGTTTCAGCCTGTTTCGCTGTTTCTAAATAATCCATGGCGGTCTCGTAGCCACCCCCACTTCCGTTCAAGAAGACATACCGGATCGTCGCATCCGTATCAATGCCATCCATTTGTTCGATGAGCGCGTACAATATCGATGAACCACCAAGGCTCCATAACGCATGGTCCCCGTAACCCGTGCCGTCAAGCCTAGCCAAGATCACAATCTCCTCGTCTGTTTTACCAGGTTGAATAAATTCGACATACGGCACCTCGTCGTCGACGAACGGTTCGACCGAGACATGCGTCCCGTCCGTCAAACAATCTGCTGTCTCAACATCGACGCCGATGCCGGGCAGCCGCGTCCGTGGCGAAGTATAAATGGTTCCGTAATAACCCTCTTCTTGTTCATCGGGCGTGACAATGTACCCTTCGGCTCCTGCCTCCAACAGGTTGAGTAAGTGGCGATTCGCCTCATCATCAATGAGGACCTCTCCATATGGATCAGCCGACGTGTCCCTCCCGTCAAGCTCGAGTGATTTGACCGTCATCGGCAAAACGACGACTTTTCCTTCTACATCATCAATCGGTTCGTTCCAATCCGTTTGAATCACTTCACCGTCAAATCCAGCTTCTAAGATGAAATGAGATACACCATCGAATCGTTCGTCGTCTTCAATGGTCAACGTCGTCCAATGGCTCGGTACGGAGGCATAATGGACGAAACGGTCCATCTCAAGATCGAGCTCGGTCCCGAGCGACTCGAACAGCTCGACGTTCTCCCAACTGTTAACGTCTCGGTCGTACGACGCAAAATATTCGGCCGTCTCATACGGGCTTGCGTAAGCGGCCGGACTGAAGTAAAGAAATACGGCATACAAGGCCGACAGTAAGCTATAAATGATTGTCATTTGGTCGTCTCCATCTACATCAATATTCGCCATACTTGATTGGCATTATTCAATTATAGTAAGTCATCTGACAATTGTATATCCTAATTTACAGCAAAAAAAGCGGTCATCCCCGTTGTGAGGATGACCGCTCTGATCATGGATTCTTAGACGCCTTCGTACGCTGCGTACATGATTTCTTTCAATTCTTCGACGAGCGGCATTTTCGGGTTCGCCGTCGTACATTGGTCTTCGAACGCATCGACCGCCATTTTGTCGATCTTCGCATCGAGGTCCGCTTTCTTGATGCCTTGTGCTTTGAACGAGAGTTTGATGTTCAAGCGCTGTCCGAGCTCGATGATCGCTTGGACGAGTGACTCGACGCCTTCTTCAGTCGTCTTCGCCGGGAGTCCGAGGAAGCGTGCGATTTCAGCGTAGCGCTCGTCAGCGATGAATGACTCATATTTCGGGAACGCCGCAAGTTTCGATGGGCGTGTCGCGTTGTAGCGGATGACGTGCGGCATGAGAATCGCGTTCGTCCGACCGTGCGGCACGTGGAACTCGCCACCGATTTTGTGCGCGATCGAGTGGTTGATCCCGAGGAACGCGTTCGCGAATGCCATACCGGCCATTGTTGAGGCGTTGTGCACTTTTTGACGAGCTTCAGCGTCGCTTCCGTTTTCGTAAGCTTTCGGGAGGTAGTCGAAGATCATCTTCATCGAACGGAGGGCAAGTCCGTCTGTATAGTCGTTCGCCATGACCGATACGTACGCTTCGATGGCGTGTGTCAAGACGTCCATTCCTGTGTCAGCCGTGATTGAAGCCGGTACCGTCATAACGAACTCAGGGTCGATGATGGCGACGTCTGGTGTGATCGCGTAGTCGGCAATCGGGTATTTGACGTTCCGTTTTTTATCAGTGATGACCGTGAACGGTGTCACTTCTGAACCTGTACCTGACGTCGTCGGGATCGCGACGAACATCGACTTGTTGCCGAGCGTCGGGAACTTGTACGTCCGTTTGCGAATATCCATGAACTTCTGGCGAAGGTTTGAGAACTTCTCTTCTGGACGTTCGTAGAAGAGCCACATCCCTTTCGCGGCATCCATCGGTGAACCACCACCGAGCGCGATGATCATGTCTGGTTGGAATTGGCGCATCGCCTCAGCTCCGGCCATGACCGTCTCGACCGATGGATCTGGCTCGACTTGGTCGAAGATGCGGTAGTCAACACCAGCCGGCAAGTTTTTGATGACTTTGTCAGCAAATCCGAGTTTGACCATCATTTCGTCTGTGACGATCATTGCTCGTTTTTTTGACGTGAGCGACTGCAAGTATTGAACCGAGTTTTTCTCGAAGTAAATTTTTTCAGGGACTTTAAACCATTGCATATTCACGCGACGTCTCGCCACCTTTTTCACGTTGAGTAGATGTTTCGCCGTCACGTTCTCAGAGACGGAGTTTTTACCGTACGACCCACAACCGAGTGTGAGTGATGGTGTCATTTCGTTGTAAAGGTCACCGATACCGCCGTGTGCCGTTGGCGAGTTGACGATGATGCGGCAAGCTTTCATGCGAAGTCCGAACGCGAGGATCGCGTCGTCGTCTGTCGAGTGGATTGCAGCTGTATGGCCGAGACCACCGATTTCAAGCATTTTCTCAGCGATGGCGAAGCCTTCTTCTCGTGATTGAACTTTATAAGCGCCGAGCACCGGGCTAAGCTTCTCGTGTGAGAGCAGTTCTGTCGCGCCGACTGTCTCGAGTTCAGCGATCAAGATTTTCGTGTCGGCCGGGACGCTGAGTCCAGCTTTCTCGGCGATCCATGCTGCCGGTTTCCCGACGATCTCAGGGTTGACCGCACATGTGTCTGTCTTGATGACGAGTGTTTCGAGTTTGGCTTTTTCTTCTGGTGAGCAGAAGTAGCAGCCGAGCGCTGTCATTTCACGTTTCACGTCTTCATATACTTCTTGGTCGACGATGATCGCTTGTTCTGACGCACAGATCATGCCGTTATCGAACGTTTTCGATAAGATGACGTCCGAGATGGCGCGTTTCACTTTCGCTGTCTTGTCGATATAAGCCGGGACGTTACCAGGTCCGACGCCGAGCGCTGGTTTACCTGTCGAGTAAGCCGACTTCACCATTGCCGCGCCGCCTGTTGCGAGTACCATGGCCACGCCCGGGTGGTTCATGAGTGCTTTCGTCGCGTCGAGTGACGGTTTTTCGACCCATTGGATCAAATGTTCCGGTGCACCTGCTGCGATCGCTGCGTCACGAAGGACGCGGGCCGCTGCACTTGAACATTGTTGTGCTGACGGGTGGAAGCCGAAAATGATCGGGTTACGTGTTTTGATGGCGATGATCGCTTTGAACATCGTCGTTGATGTCGGGTTCGTGACCGGTGTGACCCCGGCGACGACACCGACCGGCTCGGCGATGTATGTGATGCCGTTTTGCTCATCGTCTTCGATGACGCCGACTGTTTTCTCACCGCGAAGTGAGTTGAAAATATATTCTGTCGCAAAGATGTTTTTGATCATCTTGTCTTCAAACACACCGCGACCTGTTTCTTCATATGCATGTTTAGCGAGTACGACGTGTTGCTCGAGTCCGGCTAACGCCATCGCTTGGACGATCGTGTCGATTTTCTCTTGGTCAAACGTCATCAACGTGTCGAGTGCCGTGTGCGCTTGCTTGACGAGCGTGTCGACCATCTGTTCTGCTGATGTTTCCACTACTGCTTTCTCTTTAACTGCCATGTTGGTTTCCTCCTCATGAATGAGAGCTGATCTTCTGACTTGATGGAGAGCACGGGATAATCGGTTTGCCTGATAAGAGTTTGTGCTTTCCTTCACATTCATAGAATACACCGTTTCATTCAATTTGTGCGTGACAACAATGTGAACTCTTTCACAATATTTTTTTGCTGTTTGAGGATAGGTCTTGATTTTTATAGATCAGCTCAGTAAAATCGTATGCGTTTTCATGAAAACAAGGACAGACCTATATGTAAACGCTTACATTATTTGTGTCGTTAGTTTGGCGGAATCGGTGTGTAAATGCTCACAGTCCGATGATTGCTCGTCCACCCCGCCTGTGGTCGTGTATAATGAAGAAAGAACCTGACTAGGAAGTGACTATGACTATGCCAAGACAAGATGCAGCCGATCAGTTTGTGAAACTGATCCCGTTAATCAGAAGAAAACTGCTCCGCCGCTCCGACCTCCCGCAAATCCCGAACTTAAATTTCTCTCACTTTCATCTATTGATGTTGATCGAGGATGAAGGCGCGGTCACGAACGGACAAATTAGTGAGACGTTATCAATTGCCCCGCCGAACGTGACGCCGCTCATCACGAAGCTCGTCGACGAAGGGTATATTACACGTGTCCCTGACGAGCGCGACCGCCGCGTCATCTGGAACCAATTGACCGACCAAGGAGAGCGCGTGCTCCTCGAGCGGCGCGACTCGTTTCGGCGCCTGTTCGAGGATCGGTTAGCGTTCCTCGATGAGGATGAGACCGACCGCTTGATCGACAGTTTAAAGACGCTGACCGAGATCGTTGAGAAGATGGACAAGAGCGAGGGATGATTTTCTCTCGTCAACGCTCGCTTCTTCTTATATAATCGACAGTGAATCTATCGAACAATGGAAAGTGAGATGACACGTAATGGGTCGTAAATGGAACAATATTAAAGAGAAAAAGGCGTCTAAAGACGCCAATACGAGTCGTATCTACGCGAAGTTCGGCCGCGAGATCTACATCGTCGCCCGCCAAGGTGAACCTGATCCAGAATTGAACCAATCGCTCAAGTTCGTCGTCGAGCGCGCGAAGACGTATAACGTCCCGAAAGCGATCATCGACCGGGCCATCGACAAAGCGAAAGGCGGCGACGAAGAGAACTTCGACGAACTCCGCTATGAGGGCTTTGGGCCGAGCGGGTCGATGCTCATCGTCGACACGCTCACGAACAACGTCAACCGGACCGCCTCTGAAGTTCGGGCCGCGTTCGGCAAGAACGGTGGTAACATGGGCGTCAGCGGGTCGGTCGCGTATATGTTCGATGCGACGGCCGTCATCGGTGTCGGCGGGATGACAGCAGACGACGTGCTCGAACTCATGATGGAGCACGATCTCGATGTCCGTGACGTCATCGAAGAAGATGAGACGGTCATCGTCTATGCCGAGCCGGAAGAATTCCATGCCGTCCAGACCGCGTTCAAAGCGGCGGGTGTGGAGACGTTCGAAGTCGCCGAGCTGACGATGCTACCGCAAAACGAAGTCGAACTCGACGAAGCGTCGAAAGAGCAATTCGAGAAACTACTCGACGTGCTCGAAGACTTAGAAGACGTTCGTCAGGTGTACCATAACGTCGAACTATGATGAAGAAGCGATAACTTTTCGAAGTTGTCGCTTTTTTTGTTTTCATGATTTGACAAGTCATAAAACGTATGTTAAATTTCAAAAGTCTTTATCGTATTAAAGTGATAACAAGAGAAAGAACTTATGATTCGAAAGGTGTTGGAACTCATGAATGCTGTATTATTAGCTGTCATTGTCTTATTTGCTCTCGCGATCAGTCGTGTCCATATCGTCTTATCGCTCATCCTCGCCGCCATCGTCGGTGGACTTGTCGGAGGACTCGGTTTCAACGACACGTTGACCGCTTTCAGCGACGGGCTTGGTGGCGGTGCCACGATCGCCCTCAGCTACGCCCTGCTCGGTGCGTTCGCTGTCGGCTTGTCAAAGACCGGCCTGCCTGACGTCCTGGCTGAACGGTTGATCAGCATGTCTGGCCGTGATGTGACCGGCAAGAGTGTCGGTCGCGTCAAAGCGTTACTGCTGTCGCTGCTGCTCTTACTCGCTATCAGCTCACAGAACGTCTTACCGATCCACATCGCCTTCATCCCGATCGTCGTACCGCCGTTACTCGTCTTGTTCAATGAGTTGAAACTCGATCGCCGGCTCGTCGCGACGATCCTCACGTTCGGGCTTGTCACACCGTACATGTTGCTACCGGTCGGCTTCGGCGGCATCTACTTGAACGAGATTTTGCTCCCGAACGTCGAGACGAACGGGATGGCCGTCGGTGACGTCAATATCGTCAGCATCATGGCCATCCCGGCACTCGGGATGCTCGTCGGACTCATCACCGCTTTCTTCCACTACCGGAAACCGCGGTCGTATGAAACGATCCAACTCGGTCCGAGCGACTATGAGGTCCGCACGTTGAGCAACATGAAGATTTGGTTGACGGCGATCGTCGTCTTGGTCGTCTTGGTCGTTCAATTGCAGACCGAATCGATGATCGCTTCGGCCGTGACCGGTTTGATCCTGTTGACGCTCTTCCGTCTCATCCCTTGGTCAGAAGCGGACGATATCTTTACGAGCGGTATGCGCATGATGGCCTTCATCGGTTTTGTCATGATCGCCGCGAGCGGATTCGCCGCCGTCATCCGTGAAACGGGTGCGATTGAACCGCTCGTGAGCGGAGCAAGCAACTTGATGGGTGACTCGCAGTTCCTCGCCGCCCTCGTCATGCTCCTCGTCGGTCTCGTCATCACACTCGGTATCGGCTCGAGCTTTTCGACCATACCGATCATCGCCGCCATCTTCGTGCCGTTATGTATCCAGTACGGTTTCTCGGTCGAGGCGACGATCGCCATCATCGGAACGGCCGGAGCACTCGGTGACGCCGGTAGCCCGGCGAGTGATTCGACGCTCGGACCGACGAGCGGTTTGAACGCGGACGGGCAACACGACCACTTGCGTGAGACGGTCTGGCCGACGTTCCTCCACTACAACATCCCGCTCATCGTCTTCGGTTTGATTGCCGCAATGGTGCTGTAATCACTTCCGGTTACGCCGCGCGTAAATCGTGCCCAGTAAGACGAGCACGAGTAAAAACCAAAAACCCGTATACATGAGGACTTCCATTAGCATCTCTGACTCCTCCTATTGATCAATCTAAAAAGGAGCGACGAAATCGTCGCTCCTTTTTATGATGAAGTTTTTAGACGAGATTGACAAGCCTCCAAGTAAGCGTCGACCGTTTCGGCGACTTCTCGCCCTTCGCGGATCGCCCAGACGATCAAGCTTTGTCCGCGTCTCGCGTCCCCGGCGACGAAGACGCCGTCTACGTTCGAAACGTAGTCTTGCTTCGCTTCGACGCCAAGTTTGCGCAATTCGGATTCAGGACGTTCAAAACCGATGGCGACGAGGACGAGGTCGGCCGGATACGTCTTAACTGAATCTTCGACGACGAAGAACGTCGCGTGTCCGTCCGGTTTGACGATCTTTTCCATCCGTTCCGTCTCGATGCCGGCGACGCGACCGTCTTGGCTAATAACTCGGTTCGAGCGGATCAAATACGTTCTCGGGTCATGCTCATAACGTTCGATCGCCTCGGCGTAAGCATAATCGACCGAAAGCGTGTCTGGTTGAAGTGGCCACGGACGTTCTGGCGCCCGGAACATGCCTTTTTCCGGGTGTTTGCCGAACTGTGTGACCGATTTCGCACCTTGCCGGATCGCCGTCGCGACACAATCGGCCCCGGTGTCACCGCCACCGATGACGATGACGTCTTTCCCGGCCGCGTCATACTGTGCGTCGATCATTTTTCCGCCGAGCACCCGTGTCGACTCGGTCAAATAGTCCATCGCCGGTTCGACGCCGGTCGCATCGTCCCCTTCGATTCCGAGCGTCCGCTGTTTCTGCGCCCCCGTCGCGAGGATGACGGCATCAAACTTGTGGCGGAGTGACTCGACCGTCACATCAACACCGACGTTGACACCTGTCTTAAAGCGGATTCCTTCCGCCGCCAGCAAGTGAATCCGGCGCCGGACGACGTCTTTATCAAGCTTCATGTTTGGGATTCCGTAAAACAACAACCCGCCCGCCTCGTCAGCTTTTTCATACACAGTGACGTGATGACCGATTTGATTCAACTGGTCCGCCGCAGCGAGACCCGCTGGACCGCTGCCGATGATGGCGACCGAGCGTCCGGTCCGCATCTGGACGAGGCGCGGCTGGACCCATCCTTCTTCGAACGCGCGGTCGATGATCGTCCGTTCGATCGATTTGATGGCGACCGGGTCCTCGCTGATGCCGAGCGTACACGACCCTTCACATGGGGCCGGACAAACGCGGCCCGTGAACTCTGGGAAGTTGTTCGTCTCCATCAACCGCTCGTAAGCGCGATACCAGTCTTGGTCCGAGACGAGCTTGTTCCATTCCGGAATCAAATTGTGGATCGGGCACCCGATCGTCTCTTGCCCGATCATGTCACCGACGTGACAAAACGGGGTCCCGCAGTCCATGCAGCGCTCGGCCTGCTTGACGATCGGTTCATCGTCCATCCGGGATGCATATTCATCATAGTCACGTATCCGCTCGAGCACTGTCCGCTCAGGGAGCGTCTCACGTGGGATATCGATAAATTTATGTCTCATACTACGCCTCCTTCAGTCACGACCCGGAACAGTTCGAGGGCACGGTCTGCCTCGTTCAGTTCCGGACGAGTGGCTTCAATTTGACGCATGACGTCAAGTACGTTCGCATAATCGCGAGGTACGATTTTGACGAAGCGCTTCCGCTCGTCATCGAACGACTCGAGGATACGACTCGCTTTCACACTATCCGTGTGGAATTGATGCATCTCGAGCAGCGAATAAATCTGTTCTGTGTCCTCATCGGTCAACTCGCGTTCGACCGCTACGAGTTCCGTGTTGACGAGTTGGTCATAGTCTTGGTCACCGTATAGGAAGGCGACACCTCCGGACATCCCGGCCGCGAAGTTGCGGCCGACCGTTCCTAGGACGACGACCGTCCCACCGGTCATATATTCACACCCGTGATCCCCGACGCCTTCAGTGACGGTGACGGCACCTGAGTTTCGGACCGCGAACCGTTCCCCCGTGTGTCCGTTAAAGAATGCCATCCCCGATGTCGCCCCGTACAGGCAGACGTTGCCGGCGATGATTTGTTCGCTCTCGTCGAACGGGGCATGTTTCTCAGCGATGACCGCGAGTTTCCCGCCGCTCAACCCTTTTCCGACATAATCGTTCGCATCCCCGATCACAGAGATCGTGATGCCATGAGGAAGAAATGCGCCTAAACTTTGTCCGGCCGATCCGCTCAGTCGGAGTGAGATCGTATCTTCAGCCAAACCGATGTTGCCGTGAACTTTCGTCACTTCGTAGCCGAGCATCGTCCCGACGGCCCGGTCCGTATTGCGGACCCGCCCGACGAAGAACGTCGGTTGAAGCGATTTGATCGAACGCGATACGGCTGGGATCAATTTTCGATGGTCGTACGACTGAAAAGCCGGATGAGGTAACTCTTCCTTCCCCGGTAACGCTGTCGGGACCGATAACATCGGTGTCAAATCGAGCATTTTCGCTTTCGCGTGCTCCTGTTTCCAGGCGCTCTCTTCTAGCAAGTCCGTTCGGCCGATGACCTCACCGATCGTCTTCGCGCCGAGCGAGGCGAGTATTTCGCGCACTTCTTCGGCGAGGAACGTCATAAGATTGACGACGTGTTCCGGTTTACCCATGAACTTTTGGCGAAGCGCCGGGTCTTGTGTCGCGACGCCGACCGGACACGTGTCCAGATGACAGGCCCGCATCATGATACAGCCGAGCACGACGAGCGGTGCCGTCGCGAACGCGTATTCCTCCGCCCCAAAGATGGCGGCGAGGACGATATCGCGTCCGGTCATGAGCTTGCCGTCCGTCTCGAGCGTGACGCGACCGCGAAGTCCGTTCAATGCGAGCGTCTGGTGTGTCTCAAGCAATCCGAGCTCCCAAGGAAGACCCGTATGCTTGATCGACGTCCGAGGCGAAGCCCCTGTCCCGCCATCGTAGCCGCTGATGACGATCGTGTCGGCGTTCGCTTTGGCGACGCCGGCCGCAATCGTTCCGACACCGGATTTCGAGACGAGCTTGACGCTCACTTTTGCTTGCGGATTGACGTGCTTCAAGTCAAAGATCAACTGGGCCAAGTCTTCGATCGAGTAGATGTCATGGTGCGGTGGCGGCGAGATGAGCCCGACACCTGGGACTGAGCCGCGCACTTCGGCGACCCACGGGTAGACTTTATTGCCCGGCAACTGCCCACCTTCCCCTGGTTTCGCACCTTGCGCCATCTTGATTTGAATCTCATCGGCATGATACAAATATTCGGCCGTGACACCAAATCGTCCACTTGCCACTTGTTTGATCCGACTGATGCGCTCGTTCCCGTCCGCGTCAGGAGTGAAGCGGTTACGGTTTTCGCCGCCTTCACCTGAGTTGCTCTTCCCGCCGATCCGGTTCATGGCGATGGCGAGCGTCTCATGTGCCTCTTTCGACAGTGAGCCGAACGACATCGCGCCCGTCTTGAAACGGCTGACGATCGAGGCGACCGATTCGACCTCGTCGATCGGGATAGGCTCTTGCGATTTAAAGTCGAACAACTGTCTTAAAAATTGACCGGATGCTTCGTGCTGTTTGACGTAAGCGTCATAGTAACGGCGTTCGTTCTCACGGCACGCCCGCTGCAACAAGTGAATCGACTTAGGGTTAAAGGCGTGCTCTTCTCCGTCGGCTCGCCACTGGAAATCTGCTCCCGCTTCAAGCGGACGGTCACGGCTAAACGCCGATTCGTGCTGACGCCGTGATTCTGCTTCGAGCTCCTTGAACCCGATCCCGGACAGTTGTGACGTCGTCCCGCGGAAATGACGGTCGATCAATGCGCGGTCGATGCCGACCGCCTCAAAAATTTGTGCTCCCCGGTAACTTTGCACGGTCGAGATCCCCATCTTCGACATAATTTTGACGATTCCATCGACTGCAGCCGTTTGATAGCGGCGGATTGCTGCTTCGACCGAGAACGAAATCAATCCGGCTTCTACCGCTTCCGCGATCGTCGCGTACACTAAATACGGATAGACCGCATCGGCCCCGTATCCGATCAAAGCGGCGGCTTGGTGCACTTCTCTCACTTCTCCGCTTTCAGCGATGAGACTGCATGACGCCCGTAAGTTCGACCGAATCAAATGTTGATGGACCGCGCTCATGACGAGCAGGGCCGGCATCGCGAGCGATGACTCGGACATGTCACGGTCAGACAAGACGATGACTTCAGCCCCATCTCGGACGGCCGCATCGACACGTTCAAACAATGACTCGAGCGAACGTTCGAGGTCTGTTTCATACGTTGTCGTGATGCGGGCGACGTTCATTTTCAACTTCACCGCCTCGACTGTCGCCGCGTCAATGATCGGATGTTCGAGCCAGACGCGGCGGGCGTGTCCCCGACCGGTATGAACCGGATTCGCTTGAGGACCGAGCCAAGTGAACGTCGCCGTAACGATTTTCTCGCGCAACGCGTCGATCGGCGGGTTTGTCACTTGGGCGAAGTGTTGCTTAAAGTAATGGAACAGTGACCGCGGTCGCTCTGACAAGACGGCGACCGGTTGGTCATGGCCCATCGAGCCGATCGGATCTTTTTTCTCGAGGATGAGCGGCACGAGATACTGCTCGATATCCTCTTTCGTGTATCCGAACGCCCGTTGTTTACGGTGCACCTGTTCGACGACCGGTTCATTCACAGGCTGGTCCGCAATCGTCGTCATCTGCTTCAACCATTTCCCGTACGGTTCGGCCCGGGCGATTGTCTGTTTGATCTCAGCATCCGGAATGAGACGTTTCGATTCCAAGTCGATGAGGAGGAGCTGCCCGGGACGGAGACGCTGCTTCGTCTTGACGTTCTCCGCATGGACCGGGATGACTCCGCTCTCAGACGACAGGATGAGTTCCCCGTCCATCGTCTCGATATAACGCATCGGCCGCAAGCCGTTCCGGTCCAAGATTGCCCCGATTTGACGCCCGTCCGTGAAGACGACGCCCGTCGGTCCGTCCCACGGCTCCATGATCGACGAATGATACTGATAAAAGTCTTTTTTGAACGGATCCATCGATACTTCGGCGAACGGCTCAGGGATGAGCATCATCGCCGTGTGTGCGATCGAACGACCGGTCCGAGTGAAGAACTCGAACGCGTTGTCGAGCATCGAGGAGTCACTGCCCGTTTCTTGGAGCACGGGGAACAGTTCGTTCACATCATCGAACAGGTCGGTCGAGGTCACACCTTCGCGGGCACGCATCGCATCGATATTCCCACGCAACGTGTTGATCTCACCGTTATGCACGATCATCCGGTTCGGATGGGCCCGCTCCCATGACGGGAACGTGTTCGTCGAGAACCGTGAATGGACGATCCCGAACGTGCTCTTATAAGCCGGCGATTGCAGATCGAGATAAAACCGCTCAATCTGGATCGGCGTCAACATCCCTTTATAAACGATCGTCTTCGTCGACAGGCTCGGAAGATAAAGGTTTAATTCGTCTGTTTTCTCGATCATCCGGCGAAGCTGATAGAGCGAGCGTTCGTTTGAATCGTAGTCCGCGAACGGGCACGACACGAACCATTGATAAATCGTCGGTTGTGTCACCCGAGCGTGTTCACCGATCGCCAAACTGTCGACCGGTACTTCCCGCCAGGCGATCGTCGCGAAATCGAGTTCATCGGCGAGTCGCTCCATTTGTTGTTGCTTGTCGCGCAACTTTGTCTCGTTCGGTTGGAAGAACACCATGCCGACCGCATAGCCCCCCGGCGCTGGCAAGTTCATCGTCTGAGTGAATAACTCGTGTGGCAACTCGGTCATGATGCCGGCCCCGTCACCAGCGTCGATGACGCCTTGCCCACCTCTATGTTCGAGCTTACAGAGCATCGATAGCGATTTGCTGACGATCTCGTGCTTTGTTTCTCCCATTAAATTGACATATAATCCAATACCGCATGCGTCTTTTTCGAATCGTGGATCGTACAAACTTGTTCGCTCCATCGAATCAGCCCCTCTCTATCCATCTTGTTCGTAATTTTTATTCTGTTCTAAATATTCTGAAAAATCAAGTATGTTGAATAGATTTTTGCATAACGGTAACGGGATGAATATTTTTTGTAAGCGGATACATATTTGATATCAAGGGATTTCTCAAAACAACTTATAATCCATAATGAATATTTATCCATCAAATATATTTATGTATAGGTTCATCAGAACTTGTTATTCCCAAAGAAAAAGATAGCCCGTTTTAGGCTATCTTTTTGCTTGTCATACTGTTTTTCTGGAGTGATGCAAAAACGAACGCGGCCGTTTCCAAATGATCAAGCCGACGTAACCGAGCGCGAGCACGATGAGCGCGCTCACGAGGACGACGTAAAGCGTCCCGTTGTCGATTCGGGCGAAGATGCCCACGTACGCCCAGGCGAAGACGAGCGGGTAGATGAAGTCGCGGTGCCACCACATGAACACCAAAGCGAGGACGACCCCGACCATGAGCATGAGTGACGTCCATGCCAACTCATCTAAGCCGAGCAACGTCGTAATCCGTTCCGTCTTCATGACGATGAAGACGTTAACGATCGTCGCGACCGACACCCAACCGAGGTAAACCGAGAATGGGAAACGGTCAAGCCAGCTCGTCGACGTGCGGAAGGCGATGTAATACAACCAAGCGAGCGTCGCTAAAAAAGCGGCCATGACGACGAGCGAGGCGATGAACCACTCGTTTGTGAACGCGAGCAGCCAAAGACCGTTCAAAATACACGACACGAGAAAACCTGCCTTCATCCGGTTAGCCTGTCGGTTCGCGACCGACCCTTTCTTCAATTGGAGTACGAGCCATACTGCGAGCGCGACGTAAATGAGTCCCCAAATCGAGAAAGCGTATCCGGCCGGCTTGAAATAAATATCGATCCGGTCTGACACGGCCGCGTTATTACCGCTCGCGAAGTAGTTGATGACGACTGTTGCTAAAAACGCCAGCCAGTTGACTAAAGGCCATTTTGACAAGTCCATAAATAGGATCTTCCGAAGAAGACCTGACACCTCCTTTATTAACATAGTATTCTATACCCGTGTGTCTCTGCTCATACACAAGCGAAATGAAAAAGAGACTCAAATAATGAGTCTCAATCAGTGTGAACTACTCACCACTTATTTGCTTCGCAACTTGAAGTGGGAGCTTCTTGGGAAGACCGTGCTTTGACCAGCCACGGTTGTGGACCAAGCTCGTCGGGCAGTCCCTGCCCTGGAGTGTTTCAGTCGGCGAGACGCAACAGGTTGAGGCTCGCGTTGACGTCGCGGTCATGGTGCGTGCCGCATACGGCGCATGTCCACTCGCGGACGTGCAGGTCCTTCTTGCCGCCGTTCTCGCCACAGGCCGAACAAACCTGGGTCGAGGCGAACCACGGGTCGGCCTGGATCAGTGTGCGGCCGTGGAACCTGCATTTGTAGGCGAGCTGGCGGACGAACTCGCCCCATCCGGCGTCCCCGATCGACTTTGCCAGGCGGCGGTCCTGCATCATCTCCCTCGGTTTCAGCGTCTCGACGACGACGACTTGGTTCTCGTCGACGATGCGTCGTGACAGCTTGTGGAGGAAGTCATGTCGGCGGTTCCGTACCTTTTCATGCTTTTTGGCCAATGGGAGCCGCGCCTTCTCGCGGTTCCGGCTGCCGGGCTTCTTGCGGGAGAGCGACACGAAGAACTTGCCCGTCTTCGTCATCGACACGGTCGCCGACCGGATCTCGCCGTCGAAGATTCGGTGCTGTGTGAAGCGGATGAACCCGACCTTCGGGAGCCGGACCCGGTCCCCCTCGATGCGGATCGTGCCGTGCTGGTTGTTCGTCGTGTAGGAGGCGCGCGCCTTCCGTCTCGACTTGAACACCGGGAAGCCGGCCGTCCCGGCGAAGAACTTCGCGAACGCCGCGTCGAGGTGAAGCTTCGCGTTGGCGAGCGCGAGGCTGTCCGCCTCGGCGAGGAACGGGAACAGGGGCTTGTACGAGGCGGGCACAGCCGATCGTCCTGACCAGGAAATCGGCCTGTTCCGCCGTCGGGTGGAGCCGGTATTTGTAGCCCTTCAGCATGTCTCCCCCTCCTCTCGGCCGATGATCGTGATGAACGCCTTCCTCATCCGATACCCGCGACGGGGGAAGGGAAATCTGACGGAATCACGAACTTATGTTCGTCATATCTGTCACAGGGGTGGCCAAGAGGTTTATGTACGGGCGATTCATCTCCCACCTACGCTGGGCCTCGCCCCAGACGCTTAGAGGTGGGAGAATTCTCGCTTAATTATGTTAAAATTCGATAGTATCAGGGTCTGGACCGATGCGTTCATGTGTCGCGACCGCATCGATTTTCGCCATATCGTCCGCATCGAGTGTGAAGTCGAAGACGTTGAAGTTTTCTTCGATCCGGTGTGGTGTGACCGATTTCGGCAAGGCGACGTTCCCTGTCTCTAAGTGCCAACGGAGGACGACTTGGGCCGGTGTCTTCCCATGCTTGTCAGCGATTTCGGCAAACACCGGGACATCGAGGAATTTTCCTTGCATGAGCGGGCTCCACGCCTCGATTTGAATACCTTCATCTTGGCAGTACTCGACGAGGTCCGGTTGCGGGAGTTGCGGATGAAGTTCGACTTGGTTGATGAGTGGCGTCATCAGACCCGCTTCTTTCAACGCTTCAAGATGATGCTCTTTGAAGTTCGAGACGCCGATCGCTTTGATTTTTCCGGCCTCATACAAGTCGACAAGATCTTTCCAAGCGGCGACGAAACCGTCGACCGGCCAGTGAAGCAGGCACAAGTCCAAATAGTCGGTCTCGAGGCGAGCGAGCGACTCGTCGAACGCATCCTTCGTCCGTCCTTGACGAATGTCCTCGTTCCAAATCTTCGACGTCAAAAAGATGTCGGCGCGGTTGACGCCTGAAGTCATAATCCCTTTGGCGACGCCTTCTTCGTTTTTATAGATAGCCGCCGTATCGATGTGGCGGTACCCGACTTTCAACGCCTCGGCGACAGCTTGCGGTGCCTCGGTCTCATTGTCTACTTGCCAGACGCCAAATCCGATCATCGGGATTTGAACGCCGTTTCGTAACGTTGCGAGTTGCATAAATCATTCCCCTTTCTAATCTGTCGAGCTGATTGTAACATACCCGACATCTTATTCCGAAAAACTAAATCGTCAAGTCTTTCCGTGTGAACCAGCCATAGCAGGAGACGATGATCAACACGTTCAGCGCTGTCAGCCAAAACAACGACAACCAAACCGAATCGCCTTGAATCAATGCGTTTGCGTCAAATAGAGAGAAGATCGACAGGTTTCGCAACCAGTCGAGTTGATCGCTGAAGCCTGAGAAGATGTTGGCAATCAAGAAGATTGAAAAGATGCCGCCTGTGACCATGTACGACCGGGTGCTGTCATCGAACAGGCTCGCGAGCACGTAAGCGAGCGACCCGAGGACGAGCAAGATGAGACCGGCGTTGAGTTGCAACGTCCACAACAGACCGCTATCGATGTTTAAGTCGAACAACACGTTCGCGAGCATGAGGCTGAGCCCGTTCAACCCGACGAACAAGACGGTCGCGATGACCAGCAAGGCGATACTCGCCGTCACGTAGCCGCTTCTTGAAATCGGGGCCGCCATGTAGAGCATGACCTCGCCCGAGTCGACCGGTTTGGCCATGAGCCTTGACGCGAACGTCAACGCGAACAAGATGGCGAGCACGTAGAAGATGAGCCCATAATAGTTCCCGGCGAGCAGGTTGATGACGTTGTCCATCGCGAGATTCGGGTCGATCTTGAACACGTCGAGCAGCTCTGGCGGTAGTGAATCGAGTTTCCCTTCGATCAGGCCGGTCTCTTGAATCGATGGGAAGATGGCCGCCAAGAAGAACAAGTACACACTCGTCCCGAGCGCGTAACCTAATATCCAACCCCGATTTTGCTTGAACAGTGACGATACGAGTACCATTTAAGTCGCCTCCCCGTAATATTGCATGAACATGTGCTCGAGTTCGTCGGTGCCGCTCGTCAAAGACGCGATGTCGTGACTTGCGAGCAGCTTGATCAAGCCGTTCAACTCTTCTGACGTCGATAACGACACCGTGACGAATGTCTGTTCACGTGTCCCGATCTGTTCGCTCAATTTGATCGCCGCCGCCTCGTCTTTCATGCCGATGCGATACGTCTTTTTGCTTCGCCGTTTCAGTTCCGCCATCTCTTCTTCGATGATCATCCGGCCGTCGCGGATGAGGGCGGCCCGGTCACACGTCTTCTCCATTTCCGGGAAGTGGTGCGAGCTCATCAAAATCGCTTTCCCGGCCGCTTTTTCAGCGAGCACCCAGTCGACGAGACGCTCTTGCATGAGCGGGTCGAGCCCGCTCGTCGGCTCGTCGAGGACATATACAGGAACGTCTTTCATGAAACACGTGACGATAGCGAGTTTTTGCTTCATCCCTTTCGACATCTTCCGGACTTTCAAACCCGTATCGAAAGCGAACACGTCGAGCAATTGACGCTCCCGCTCCGCACTCGTCACGTGAAGGCGTCTCGTAAGACGAATGACTTCTTCCCCGTTCATGTCTTGCGGGTAGTTGATCTCACCTGGCAAATAGCCGACGAGCGCCTTCACCGTCTCGGTCTCCTTCCAGCAGTCATGCCCCATCACGGTCGCTTTCCCTGAATCGGCGTGGAGCAGTCCCATCAAATGACGAATCGTCGTCGACTTCCCGGCCCCGTTCGGACCGATGAAGCCGAAAACGGTGCCGGGCTCGACACGGAACGAGACGTCGAAAATGCCGTGCGTCTGGTCAAACCGTTTCGTCAACTTTTCAATTTGAATCATTTCGCCCTCTCCTTTTTGAAATATAAACATGATATGATTACAAAACTAGTATATCACGTTATTTTTTGAAATGGAAATGGTATATTGATTACAAAACAATGGAGAAGAGGGATGAAGGTGGACGGTTTTACGAAACGGACAGAGACAAAACAACGGGCCATACTTGATGCCGCCAAGTCGCTGATGGGCGAGAAGCAGTCACGCTTCACGATCAGTGAACTTGCCCGCTCTGCCTCAGTCTCACCTGTCTCAATTTACAATTACTTCGGCTCGAAGGAACAAGTCGTCCTTCAAGTGCTCACGCGTCTGACCGAAGATGAGATGGGCTGGATCGATGAGCGCATCGGGGAACACATCCCGTTCGAGGAGTTACTGATTGAGATATTAAGACGGAAAATTGAATCGGCGGCATTGTTCGATGACGCGGTGTTATCAATCCTCACGGCCGACCCGTCGTGGCAACAACTCGCGGCCCGTGGCTATGCCGCGTTTCGAAGCTTGATCGAGTACGGCAAGACGACCGGGGCGATCGACCCAGACGTATCGACCGATGCTTACCTTCGTTACGTTCGCTTGATGCAACAGGCAGTTTTATCAGATCCAGATTTCACTTCGCACGAAATGACCGAGACGATGCAGGAGTATTTTCATTTTTTCTTGCACGGGATCATGCGACGAAGTGATTAAAAACAGGCGACAATCCGTGGATTGTCGCCTGTTTTATTCACTGCAGTTGTCGGTAGACATGGTCTTCTATCGGATAAAGCGACAGATCAAGTTCGCAGTCTCCCGTCAGCACCAAGTCAGCAAGCACTTTGCCGATAAACGGGCCGACCGTCAAGCCCGATGAACCGAGACCGTTGGCGACGAGTAATTTCTCCGCCCCCGGCACACGACCGAGAACCGGGATCGAGTTCGGTGTGACCGGACGGAAACCGACACGCGTCTCGATCAATTCGGCTTCGGCTAAGCCAGGCGCCGACTCCAGACCTTTTGCGAGCACTTCATGGACACCGACCGCCGTCGGGCGTGCATCGAACGCCTTGCCCCGTTCATGCGTCGAACCGATGACGACCCGACCCCCTTCGAACCCGAGCAAATACCGGCGTCGCGGCGGCATGACGACCGGCCAGTCCGATGCATCGACGTCTGTTAACTGGACGTGGACGATCTGCGCTTTCTCCCCCGCGACGCGTGCCGTATAACCGATCGGCTCGAGCAGTTCAGGCAACCAGGCCCCACACGCCAAAATGATTTCGTCCGCGTCGTAGCGGACGCCGTCACATTCGACGTGATAGCCGTCTTCTTCGACGAGAACGGCAGAGCCGTCGATAAGTTTCACGCCACGTTTGACGGCGACACGTTCGAGGGCCGCGCGCAACTTCTCGCCATCGACGCGGGCCCCGCCCTCGACGAGGAGCGCATCGTATTCATCTGACAGCGGTGGGAAAAGAACTTTCGCCTCTTCAGCCGACAGTCGAGTCAACTCACCGATCTCTGGTGCCTCTTCCCGGCGCAGCGTCGTCCGCTCAAGCATCTCGTTCAACTTCTTGTCTTCATGCAACGCGAGCGTCCCGACGCGTTTATAGCCGGTATCACGCTCACCCTCATTCATTAACTCGGCGACGACGTCTCTATAATAGCGGGCACCGCCTTTGGCGAGCGCGTACCAGGCTTTATTGCGGCGTTGGGCGATCCACGGACAGACGATGCCTGCGGCCGCGTCGGTCGCCCGGCCCACTTCTTTTCGATCGATGACGGTGACGTCGGCTTTCCCGGCCAAATGATAGGCAGCCGAGATGCCGACGATGCCCGAACCGATGATAATAATTTTTTTCATAAGTTTCGCCCCCTTTAATCGCGAGGGCGGTCACATCCTTTCCTGTCTTCCTAAAAAAATCATCGGCCCAAGGCCGATGATCAGTCTCGCATCGCGAGGCGGTACAATAAGTCGAGCAATTCGATATAGAGCCAGACGAGCGTTACAATCAATCCGAACGCCGCCACCCATTCCAACTGCTTCGGTGCCCGGGCTTCGACTTGACGTGCGATATAGTCGAAGTCGAGGACGAGCGCAAGTGAGGCGATGATGACGATGACGAACTGGACACCGATCGCGAGCGGTGACGACCCCGTCATGAACGGAAGTCCGGAACCGAAGAAACTCATGCCGATCTGGACGAGATACAATAGCATGACCGTGAAGATCGCGGCCGTGACACCGGCCCGGAACTTTTGCGTCACTTTGACGAGCCCGGTCGAATAGACGAACCACATCGCGAACGCGACGATAAACGTCGTCAAGACGGCGCGACCGACGATGCCCGGTGCCATCGCTTCAAAGAAGTACGAAATCGAACCGACGAACACCCCTTCGACGATGCCGTAGAGTGGTGCGACGACAGGCGCCGTGTTCGGTTTGAAGGTGATGATGAGCGCCATGATCAAGCCAAGAATGAGCGAGCCGATCATGAGTGGGAACAAGAGCGCTTCCCCGATCGTCGGAACGAGCAGCCATGTCGTACCAGCCGCGGCCGTCACGAGCAAGAGCAACGTGAACACTTTCGACCACGTACCGGCTTTCGTCATCGGCTCTGTGCTATAAGCAGTCGACTCCATCGATTTACGGAGAATTGGGTTAGATTTTAAGTTCAACTGTAGAAATCTCCTTTATTCTTTTTTCAGTTTTTGGTCATGACCTTGATAAACTCACGCATATAGTCGGGCAGATCTGGCGGACGACGGCTCGAGACGATATGGCCATCGACGACGACCGGCTCATCGTGCCAGATCGCGCCCGCGTTTTCCATGTCGTCTTTAATGCCCGGTGTACTCGTCACGTTGACGCCTTGAAGAATGTTGGCTGAAATCAATACCCAGCCCGCGTGACAGATTTGACCGATCGGCCGTTTTTGCTCATCCATGTAGCGGACGAACCCTTTCACCGAGTCGAAACGGCGCAACAAGTCGGGCGACCAGCCGCCCGGGACGAGCAACGCATCATACGACGAGATGTCGACGTCGTCGAACGCCACGTCCGACTTGGCCGGGACGCCATACTTCCCAATATAAGCGTGATCCGCTTTCTCGCCAGCGAGAATGACGTTCGCCCCTTCTTCACGTAACCGGTGGACCGGATACCAGAGTTCTAAATCTTCAAAGTCGTCACTGACGATCTGCAAAATATTCATACCTTGTAACTTCATCGAATCCCTCCCTTTAATTGTCTTTCCCTAGTATACCCGAAATCGGACATCCCGAAAACGAATAATCACTGTCTCGTAGCTGTATATCGATTTTACAGTCAAGAAATCATCTACATCTTGTGGTAGATGTGATAACGTTAGAGATGAATGATTGAAAAGGGGGCACACCTACCATGAAACAATACCACGACTTATGTAACCATATTCTCGACCACGGCGTCGTCAAAGAAGACCGGACCGGTACCGGCACGACGAGCGTGTTCGGCTATCAGATGCGCTTCAACCTGCAGGACGGGTTCCCGCTCATCACGACAAAGAAATTACATACGCGCTCGATCATCCATGAACTGCTTTGGTTCATCTCTGGCGACACGAACGTCCGTTACCTACAAGACAACGGTGTCCGTATCTGGAACGAATGGGCGGATGAGGACGGCAATCTTGGCCCGGTATACGGTGCCCAGTGGCGCTCGTTCCCGAAACCAGACGGCTCGAGTGTCGATCAACTCGCCCAAGTGATCGAACAGATCAAGACGAATCCCGACTCTCGTCGACTCGTCGTGTCTGCTTGGAACCCTGGTCAACTCGATGACATGGCGCTCCCGCCGTGCCATCTGTTGTTCCAGTTTTACGTCGCCGACGGCAAACTGTCGTGCCAGTTGTATCAACGCAGCGCCGACACGTTCCTCGGCGTGCCGTTCAATATCGCGTCATACGCTTTGTTGACGCACATGGTCGCCCACGTGACCGGTCTTGAGGTCGGCGATTTCGTCCACACGCTCGGTGACGCGCACATCTATCATAATCACCTCGAGCAAGTGAAGCTGCAGCTGACGCGTGACACGCGCCCGCTTCCGAAACTGAACATCTTGCGTGACGTATCATCGATCGAGGACTTCCGGTTCGAGGACTTTGAACTCGTCGGTTACGACCCGCACCCGCACATTAAAGGAGCGGTCAGCGTATGATCATCCATGTCGTCGCTTGTGGATCGAATCGTGAAATCGGGAAAGACAACGGCTTGCTCTGGCGCCTGCCTGACGACTTGAAATACTTCAAAGCCGTCACTACGGGTCAGACAATCGTCATGGGACGAAAGACGTTTGAATCGATCGGCCGGGCGCTCCCAAACCGGCGCAACATCGTCGTCACATCGAACCGTGAGTTTTCAGCACCCGATGTCGAAGTCTGGCACGACCTCGATCGCATCCTCACCGCGCGCGACACCGAGGACTTCTTGGTCATCGGCGGGGCGACGCTTTATGAACAGACGATGCCAGTCACCGAACGCTTCTATATTACCGAGGTCGACGGGACGTTCGAGGCGGACACGTATTACCCGCTCACGCCGCAAAATCTCATCGTCACGGACGAACGGTTCCATCCGAAAGATGAGCGGCATGATTATAGTTTCACGTTCCGCCAATACGACAAAAAAGACATCGAATGAGATCGATGTCTTTTTCAATCCGGTAATTTTTCAAGCCATTGCTCAATTTTTTCTGTGATGACGTCGTTACGGTCTTGCTCCGCCAAATCATCGTACAGCGTCCCGAGCTCGGTCGCCGTCCGCTTCGTGACGGCAAGGATATGGCTATACTTGCCGCGTTGTTCTTTCACGGCCGATAGCGTTCCTTTCGTCGAGGTCGACCCTGACTCGTCTAAGATGAACATCTCGACGTTATCGTTACAGGCGTATAAGTCGTACGGCCGATAGACGACCTCGTAGCGCCGATGCTGTTTCGGCAGCTGTTCGGCGAGTGAGGCGTATTTTTGCGGGCTCATCGTCACGTAAGCGAGACGCTTCTCTTCTCGAACTGCAGACGAATAACGGATGATGCGGTTACGCCCGTCACGCTTCGCTTTATACAAGGCCTCGTCGGCATAGGCGCACCACTCTCCGAGCGTCATCCCGGTCTCGCAGACGCGCGTATAACCGATCGACACGGTGACATGGTGCTCGTAAGGAAACTCCATCTGTTCGATCCGCGTCCTGACCCGTTCAAGTACCGCGTCGACGACGGTCCGGTCGGAAACGTTAAGGATGACCAAAAACTCTTCGCCGCCGTACCGAATCAACTCATCGCTCGAGCGGATGGCTAGACGGATCTCTTCGGCGATGCGATGCAACACTTCGTCGCCATACGCATGGCCAAACGTGTCATTTAACTGCTTAAAGTGATCGATGTCTAAAAGTGCGAGCGTGAAGCTCTCTCCGGAACGCTCTAACCGGGAGACGAACCGGCTGAACGTCGCTTTTAAGTATTTACGGTTAAAAGCGCCCGTCAATTCATCGACGAGAAGCGCGTTCGAGACGAGCCGTGCCTTTTCAATATGTAAGCCGAGCCGGACGAGCCGTTCTTCCATCGGGATCCACGATTCCCAGTAATCATCAAAGCCGTATGAATAAGCGGCCAAGCGATAATGCTCATTCGTCCCGATGACGATGAGCGGCACATAGAGTTTCTTCATTTTGCTGACGAACGACTGAATGTCTCGCTCTGGGAAGTGAGACCATAGTTCGACATCCATGACGATCGCTTTCGGGACGTCTTCATAATCGTACTCGACCGCTTCTGCGATCGTCTGCAGAAACACCGGCCTCGCCCCTAACTTTTCAACTCTCGGTTTGTAGCGACTAAACGTAGAGAAACTACCCGATAAAATCAATACTAAGTCTTCATCTTCTTGTTCGATTCCCAAAACCGTATGAATATAACGTTTGACCGGCGCAATCAACGCAATCGCTTCTGACTGCGTCAAGACGGGCGGCAGCTCACGCACGTCAGACTCGACCCGGCTAAAAATCTCAAGCAGATGCATGAGTCGACGATTTTTGACTTCCGTTTTCATCCAATCCAATAAAAATTCGATTTCGGTTTTTTGAATCTGTCTAGCTTCCGTGATTTTCGCCAAAATTCTATGTACTTGATCTGTGAGTTGATGTTGCTCCATGCCCGCCCCCCCAGTTTCGCTCTCCCCGATATTCGCTTCTGTCTCTGATTATGCGACTTCACCCACGAAAATACAACTATTTCCTCATTTAATTCCTATTGTTTGACATTAATCTAGTTCAAACGTCCTATAAAATCAAAAAAAAAGCGGTTCAAAGACCGCTCTTCCTGTTATTTTCCAACTTTTAGATTAGGTGATGTCATCTCTTCCGGACGAATCCACTGGTCGAACTGCTCTTCGGTCAATAGACCTGTCTCGAGCGCTGACTCTTTCAATGAGATGCCTTTTTTATGGGCATGCTTGGCAATCTTCGCAGCATTTTCGTAGCCGATGTGCGGATTCAACGCCGTGACGAGCATAAGGGAGCGTTCGACGTTATGGGCGATCACATCTAAATCCGGCTCGATCCCGACGGCACAGTGAACGTCGAACGAATGAAGGCTGTCTGTCAATAAACGGCACGTCTGTAAAAAGTTGTACATGATGACCGGCTTAAAGACGTTCAATTCGAAGTTCCCTTGGCTCGCGCCGAACCCGATCGTCGTATCGTTGCCGAGCACTTGGGCCGCGACCATCGTCAACGCCTCACTTTGCGTCGGGTTCACTTTTCCAGGCATGATTGAGCTACCCGGTTCATTTTCAGGAATCGTGATCTCACCAATCCCGGCACGAGGACCAGAAGCGAGCCAGCGGACGTCGTTGGCGATCTTCATCGCGTCCATCGCGAGCGCCTTCAACGCCCCGTGCGTGAAGACGAGTTGATCGTGACTCGTGAGCGCGTGGAACTTGTTCACGGCTGTCACGAAACGTTTACCGGTCTCAGTCGAAATTTTGGCAGCGACAACTTCACCGAAATCCGGGTGCGCGTTGATGCCTGTCCCGACCGCTGTCCCTCCGAGCGCGAGTTCTGTTAACGGTTCAAGCGTCCGTTCAATCATCTGTTTCGATAGTTCAAGCATGCGGACCCAGCCGCTGATCTCTTGCCCGAGCGTGACCGGCGTCGCGTCCTGCAAGTGGGTGCGCCCGATCTTCACGACGTCCATATACGTTTCGGCTTTCTTGTCGAGCGTCGCATGGAGCGCTTCGATCGCCGGAATGACTTTATCCTCGACGGCAAGGATGGCGGCGATATGCATCGCAGTCGGATACGTGTCGTTTGAACTTTGTGACTTGTTGACGTCATCGTTCGGATGAATCGTCAGCGACTGCCCGCGTGCTTTTAACTTGTCGTTCGCCAAGTGGGCGATCACTTCGTTGACGTTCATATTGGATTGTGTGCCTGATCCTGTCTGCCAGACGACGAGTGGGAACTCGGCGTCATGGTCACCCGCCACAATCTCATCTGCGACCTCGGCGATGATGTCCGCCTTGCCTTGCTCGAGGACCCCTAATTCAGCGTTGGCCAAGGCCGCGCCTTTTTTCAGAATCGCGAACGCATGAACGACTTCGAGCGGCATTTTCTCCGTCCCGATTTTAAAGTTCTCTAAGCTTCGTTGTGTTTGTGCTCCCCATTTTGCTGAAGCTGGGACGTTGATTTCCCCCATCGTGTCCCGTTCGATCCGATAATCCATGAAAATTCCCCCTCTTTTTTTGACTACGCTTTCATTTTAGCGAAATTTTTGCAAAAAAGAAACGTGCGCCTATGAGAATCGAAAAAAAGTCGAGACACGTCTCGACTTCTTCATCTACCAAGCAGCGCTGCCTTTGCGACCGCGTCAGCCCGGTTATCTGCCCGTGGGATCCACTTGATGAACGTGACCGGCAGTTCGTCGTAGGTGATCAACGCCTCAAGAAATAGCGGTTTGACCGATTTGTCTTTCATAAAGCGTTGCTCGAGCGCACGCACGATTGTCTCGGCGTCTGAATAAAACAGGAACGTCGACTCCCCTTCGAGCGCTTCAGCTTGTTTGAGCGCGAAGACGAGTGCCGCGAGCTCGGCTTGAACGCTCGATAGCCCGGTCCGCTTCTCTGTGAACGTAACGACCGTCCCATCGGACGCCTTTAGCCAGACACCGAGCCCGTTCTCCCCGGTCTGTTGATTCGTGGCCGCGTCAAAATAAACGTGAACCAAAGCGGTACGCCTCCCAGTCGGTCTCGATCGGAGCGTCGATATCGATTTGTGACAGACGCTTCGACAGCAACGCGACTTCTTCGTGCCCGTCCAATTTTTTCGCATACTTTTGGTGTGCTTCAAGCAACTGTTCCGTTCGCAACAGCTCGTATAACTGCTCGACGGTATCGTATGACTGCACGAGGATCGTCGCCGTCTTTGGGCCGATCCCTTTGACGCCCGGAATGTTGTCCGACGCATCGCCTTGGAGCGCCTTCACATCGACGAACTGTAACGGTCTCACCCCGTACGTCGCTTCGAACAATTCCCGGCTCATCAACAGTTCCTCGCCTTTTTTAGGGACAATTTGAAACACGTTCGAAGATAACAGTTGATGCAAGTCCCGGTCGGACGAGTACATGTACGATTCCCCGGGGAACGCCGTCGCGACGGCCCCCATCAAATCGTCCGCCTCGTACCCGGCCAGCTCGGACTGAAAGATGCCGCGTTCCGTGAGGGCGGCCCGCAGTTTGACGTAATCATGAAACAACGGTTCCGGCAGACCGGTCCGGGTCGCCTTATAGTCGGGGAACAAGGCGAACCGATGGGTCGTCTCTCTTGGTCCGTCCCAAAAGAAAGCGATATGGGTAAACTCGTTCGTCCAGCCGTCGACTTTACGAAGCAAACCTTTCAACGTCACTTCGGGGTCGAGCGCCCGGCGCCGTTCGGTCGCAAAATAATAACGCGATAATAAGTTAAATCCATCTACTAGCATCAACCTCATCGTTCATTCACCTCACAAGCTTTCATCCCGCGTTCAAGCGCTTCCCGGTCAAGTTCTTTGCCGATCCAGACAAAAACAGACCGGGTATCGTCGCTCGGTTCATTGGCGAACGTCGCGCCCATCAACTGGTTCGTCGCCTGGACGACAAATTTTGAAGACTCGCCTTCAATACGGACAATCGCTTTGAGACGATAGACGTCTTGTTCATAGTGCATGAGCACTTCTCTGACGTAACGCGTGACCCGCTCGCGGTTTAACGGCACGTCGGTCGTGATCGTGATGGCCCGCAGCGTCGAGACGGACGTATGTCCGGCTGTCAGCTCGCCGAGCAGACGTTCATCGATGCGGGAGAGCTGGAACGTGTTCTCGAGTAACTCATACGCTCCGACCGTCTGCTCGGTCTCGATGACACGTACGGTCGGGTTCAATTCACGAATCCGGCCGTGGGCCCGCCCGAGCTCGGCCTCGCTGACGAGATCGACTTTGTTGAGCAAGATCACATCGGCATAGGCGATTTGATGGATACCTTCGATGAACAGTTCGCGGTCCATCTGGCTCGCATCGACGACGGTCAAAATCGCCGTCAGTTTAAAGCGCGAGCGTAAGTAATCGTCGTAATAAATCGTCTGGATGATTGGGGCCGGGTCGGCAACACCTGTCGTCTCGATGACGATGCGATCGAACGACTCGCCTCGCGAGGCGAGTCGATAAAACGTCTTGCTCAAATCATTTTGGATCGAACAACAAATACAACCGTTCGACAGTTCGATCTGTTCTTGATCCATGTTGACGATCAATTGTTCGTCAATGTTGACCGAGCCGAGCTCGTTGACGATCAAGAGCAATCGTTCGTCCGTCGCTTCTAAAAGACGGTTCATATATGTCGTTTTTCCGGCGCCTAAAAAGCCGGTCACTAATTGCACGGGAATCATGCCTTGCACCTCACTTTATAAATTTTCGTGGACCCGTGCCCACTTCTCGTAGCGAGCGTCCAACAAGTCGATCAAATGGAGCAGCCACCCTTCGGTCGTGGCCGGCAGGACGCTAGAACCCCATTCCCGTTTTCCGTGGTGGGACAAGATCATATGCCAAATCCGGTGGTGGACGTCAAGCGGCAACGTGATGCCGGCGGCTTGTTGACTCTTCTCGAACAACAGCCCTCCGTATGGCATGTGACCGACCAGACTCCCCATCGGATTGATGGCGATCCCTGTCGTCTCACTCGTGCCGGTGACGTAAAACAGCTGCTCGAACCGTCTCGGTGACGACAACAGATGACTGTATTCGAACAATTTGCCGATATCATGGAACAAGATACCGAGCGCGAGTTCGTCCCAGCGGAGCGGTTCTTTCAGTTCTGCCATCGCCTCACACGCCGTATAGAGCGACTCAAACGTCCCACGGAACGCCTGCTCGACTTTAACACCGTTCATCGTATTCCATACGTCTACTTTGTGCAACTGCTCGGCTTCTTTGATGATCCGGAACGCAGTCGCCAAATAATCGTCTTGCTCTTGGATGCGGTAACCGAGTCGCAACATGCAGACTGTATGTTTTAACAGTCCACCGACGTAGTTGTGGTGATGGTAGAGCGCAGCCGGAGCCAACACGAAATCGTCCCAATATTGATCGAGGAGCGCCAGCGCGATCGCCTCATAGTCCGGAGACAGCGTCGACAAAATCGAGAACAGCTCTTCGGCATACTGATCGAACGTCTCGTCGCCTGGAAGTCCAGGCAAGAGCGACACCGCCTCGTCACGAGACATCGGTTGGGCCCGGTCGATCGTGATCGATTTGGCACCGTCCGGCTTCGGATAGACGTCGATCTTTCCTTCTAAGGCGATCACGCCCGATTCGTAAATCGGTAGCAGTTGGTCTTCGTTGCCCCGTAGCCAATGTTTGGCCCGGATCAGCCCGCCTGACGTCGTCAAATTGAGCTGCAACCATTTGGCGCCAGACTTGCCTTCACGGACCTCGACCGAACTGACGAGCGCATTCGTCTGAATCGGTGTCCCGTCCGACAAATCCGTTAGACGCAGCTTCGATTTCTCGACTTTCGGGATTTGGAACCGGGCCCGGTCGAACGTGCCACCACCTGTGACCGCGTCGATCTGTTGATAATAATTCATGATATGACCCCCTTTTTCTTCTCTTTGCCCATTGTATCGTGTTTTATCGTTTGAGGCGAACATACTTTCGTTACTGGTCAGAAACTTGCGAGGAATGTATTGAAAGCGCTTACCTATATTGTTACGATATAAGTAGTTACAAAAAGGGGGAACGATGATGATTTCACTACTAGACACGTATGAACGGTTGATCGCGACAGGGGAAGCGGCACGTTATGCAGATGTCCATCCAACGATTGACGGTATCCTTGAAGGGGCGGTCTGTCCCGTATCAGACAATGAGCTTGAACAGGCAGTCGCCGGTCACGCCGGAAATCCATATACGCACGACGACCTCATCGACTCGGTCGTCGCGCATGAGATGAAAGGGGCGATGGCCGCTTTAATCGTCTCAGGGTATCCGGTGCAAACACCGCTCGCGAAAGCGGTCGTCTTATCTGCCTTCGCCCGGACGAACCGGATGAATATCGATAAGCTGAAAGAGCTCGGTCACGCCGACCTGCTCGTCCGCATTCAGTCGGCCGACCGCTCGTGGAAACGGACGTATACGCACTTGTATCGGTCGAGTCCCGCCCAAATGTGCGAGCAACTCGACTCGTTGCTCGGTGGCTGCGCCATCCATCGCGTCCTCGAGGCGCTCCATGATGATCGCAACATAAAAACGGCATAAGGAAAGAGCGGTCCCCGGGCCGCTCTTTCCTTATGCTTCAATTAACCTTCCGTCATCTCGACCGCTTCCGGTTCGAACAACGTGACGTTCCGTGCTGGCGAGAACGTCGAAATCGCATGTTTATAAATCAACTGTTGGCGCCCTTCCGACTCGACGATCACTGTGAAGTTGTCAAATGATTTGATGACTCCGCGAATTTGGAAGCCACTGACTAAAAACACGGTCGTCGGAACCATTTCTTTGCGCAATTGGTTCAGAAAATGATCTTGGATGTTATAGCTTGCCTTCATGTTGCATTCCCCCTAGTCTATGTCTCGTTCAAATAATCGGAATTTTCGAAAAAACTCCTCAACCTCATCATAGATATTTTTATACGATAGTTCAAATGATTTCTTTCCCATATCTACCCAAATCCCATCAAATTGATGACGGAACCACGTTAATTGCCGTTTTGCAAACTGGCGTGTATGTTGTTTTAACGTCTCGGTCATCCGCTCTCGCGTCAGCTTCCCGTCTAAGTATGGCACGACTTCTTTATAGCCGATGGCCCGTAGCGCCTGTGTCTCCCGGTACCCGGCACGCAATAAGCGCTCGACTTCTTCGATGAGACCCGCTTCGATCATCAAATCGACGCGATGATTGATCCGCTCATATAAGACGTCGCGATCGGCGTGCAGGACGAACAACTTATAATCGTAATGCTCAGATGGGGCACTATCCATTGCCTGCTCGTCACCTGAGAGCGCGACTTCGAGGGCACGGATGACACGGCGGACATTATTTGGATGAATGATGTCGGCGCGCCTCGGGTCGAGGCCACGCAAGCGATCATGTAACGCCTCGGCGCCGTGTGCTTCCGCTTCGGCTTCTAGCGCTGCACGCAGTTCCGTATCGACTGGTCGCTCCGTGAACTCGTAATCGTATAAAATCGCCCGAATATACAGGCCCGTTCCACCGACTACAATCGGCACCTTCCCGCGCGAGTAGATATCGTCGATCGCCGCGCGGGCGAGACGTTGAAATTTGGCGACGCTCATCGCTTCATCCGGGTCACAAATGTCGATCAAATGATGCGGTACGCCTTCCGCCTCTTCGACCGTCACTTTGGCGGAACCAATATCCATTCCGCGGTACACTTGGACCGAGTCGCCTGATACGATTTCTCCGTCGAACGCCTTGGCGAGCTCGATGCCCGTCTTCGTCTTCCCGACTGCCGTCGGCCCAACGATCACGATGACTGGTGTCTTTTTCATTTCTGTCACTCCTCAAACGAAAGACCGTTCCTAAAAAGGAAACGGCCCGTCAAATTCTTCTTTTAATTGTATCATCAAATACGACCGCAAACAGCATCCAACCGCAGATTAATAAACCGAGCAGTAAAATCAAGCCATCACTCATCTGTGACCGCCTCCTTTACCTACTCCTTTCCCACTTTTCACACTTTAGACACAATTTAACATGCAAACTAAAAACGCTCAGGATGAGCGTTTTTAGTTTGCCGTCTCGACTTGGCGTTTGAACCGCGACATCGCGAAGGCAAAGTAGAGGACAGCCGTACCGCTCGCCGCCCACCAAATGACGTCATAGAGTGGCGTCATCAAATTGGCCAAGCCGAGCAGTGCGGGTACGATCAATGTCAACCAAGCGAGGACGAAGGCGACGCGTGCTATCACGCCGTCGATCGCTCGTTCCAGCGCCATCCCATAGAAGAATAATCCCCAAAGGAACGACCAGAACAGCCACGACACCGCGCCCATGCTGTCACCGTTCGCGAACCCGACGACGGCGTAAAATAGTGCCGAAATCGCGACGAACAGTGAGAACCAGCCGACACCGCGTCCGTCCAAGTTAAAGATGAACGTCACACCGACGTACAAATACGTGAATGCGAACAAGTAAATACCTGCGTATCCAAACAGTTCTGACGGGCTCGCCCCGATGACGAGCCATGTCGCAATGAACGTCTGAAACATACCGGTGAACAGGCTGAACACCCCGGCACTTTTCATATCGACTTTCCCAAACAGGACGAGGCTGTTAATGAACAGTGCCACGCCGCCGAACAACAAACTAATATTCCCCACAATGATTGCTCCTTTGTATAGATGTCTGACGTCTGATTCGATACGTCCACTGTACATTGGATTCGCTTTCAACGCAAGAGGGAAATGATTCGTTCACAGGGTGGACTCACCTTCCAAACTAAAAACATCTCTTCCACGTGGGAAGAGATGTTTTTCAGCTTAGTAGATGCCGACCGCGTCAAACGATTTCGCGGCAGCAACGGCTTGTGTGCTCGTCGAACCGTAAAGGTCTTTAGCCGATTGGACGACCGCTTGGCGAAGACTCGAGAAGTTCGAAGTCGGTGTCAAGTAGACCGTGAGGGCGCGGTAGTAGATGTCCCCCACCTCCATGACGCCGACACCTTGGACCGAGACACCGTAATGCGATCCGCCATTCCCTAACAAGTAGGCCGCTTTGTTGACGATTCCTGAGTTGATATGGACACCGCCATTGTCTTGCGTTCCTGTATAACGCACCGAATAGTGATCCGGGTCACCGTAAGCGGCCGGGTTCGACATCGAACGTAGAGCGTCCCCCGCAACGCCTGGCGTGTAGATATCCTCCCCGACCAACCAGTCAAAGTTCGATCCGACACTGTATTCGGCGACCGTACCAAAGATATCAGACACCGCTTCGTTGATCGCACCCGATTCGTTCTGGTAGATCAAGCCGGCCGTGTACTCGGTGACGGCGTGTGACAATTCGTGGGCGACGACATCGAGCGCACCCGAGAGGTACGTGAACGTCTGTCCATCCCCGTCCCCGTAAACCATCTTGCTGCCGTCCCAGAACGCGTTGTTGTAACTGCGGCTGTAATGGACCGTCGAGTTGAGAGCCGCCCCGTTGTTGTCGTAACTATTGCGGCCGTAAGTGTTTTTGAAGAAATCGTACGTTTTAGTCGCATTCACGTGCGCACTGACCGCGGCCCGATCATACGTCGTGTTCAAGACGTTATCGACATCGCCCCAAAGTGATCCGGGAAGACGTGTCCGGTTGCCGGCATCGTACGTATAGATGCCTTTACCGCGCGTCGAGTCTTGTAAATAGTAATATGAACCGCTCTTCGTCGTCTTGAACGTTTGGCTCTGTCCGAGCACGTCGATGCCCGTTCCGGTAAACGTCGTTCCTGTGACGCCGTTCACCGGTTTGGCGTGGGCCAACTGGTTGTATTTGTTCAACACCTCGCCGCTCGCCGCATCGATGAAGTACGTCCAACGTGATGGTTCCTCAGCATCAAGGATCGTCCCGGTCACCTCATAGGCATAAGCCGCTTCACCTTTGTTCGGGTAGATGACGAGTTCCGCTGCCGGCTCGAGCTCGTAGGCGCCTGTATGACCGACAAGTTCTTTATAGCGGGCGATCGCTTTTCGTTCGTTCAGTTTGATCGATTTATGTAGTCCTTTCAGTTGCTTCGTGTCATCGACGACCGTCTTCAATTGCCCGGCGTCGTCGACCACTCCGACGACGATACCGCCGAATACGGGAACACCGTCCACCGTCTGTTGGAGTTTGACGACTTGTCCGACTTTGTCGCGCTTCGATTCGATCGTCTTGAATTCTCCTTTCGCTTTGGCGAACTCTTTGACGATCGTCGCCGGCGCCTCAGTCGATGGTTTTGTCAACGTGCCTGTCTTCAGTTCTGCCGCCCCGGCGAATTGTGGAACGAGTAAGACGCCTGCGATCAATGATGTCGATAAAACTTTTTTCATATGTGTTTCCCTCCTTATGTGGTGTCTCTTACTTTACATAGTTTCCCACAGTTAAGGAATCCAACTTATTGATTATTTTGACAATTCTAACTATTGAGACATTTAACCTATTCAGTCTTCCTGTTTAGTGCTTTCAACCGTATAAAAAAAGCGTCACCGGGATGGTGACACTTTCTCATTTAATAGACATCTTTTTGGGTGAAGTGATAGAACGCGTACGCCAACGCCGCGAGCGTCCAAACTAAAATGACGATGAGCGAGAACGGCAGTGTCATCCCATCGATCGGCGGGGCTTGTCCCTCGAGATAGGTATGAAGACCGAAGTTGACGTTCACCAAGTATTTCGAGCTGTCCCAGTTCGACCCGAGCGACGTGAGGAGTGGTCCTGAAATGAGGATGGCCATCATGATCCCGATCCCGGTCGCCGTATTTTTGACGAGGACCGAAATCATGAGTGCGATCGTACCGACGGCCGCCACGACGAACCACGATAGACCGACCGACATGAGCAAGTATTGCCACATCGGCAGCGTATGGACGAAGTCGGTCGAGAACGTCCCGGTCGCTGAGGCCTGGAATCCGGTCAAGATCGGTGCGGTCCAACCGTCCCATCCGAGCACGATCCCGGAAATGGCGTAACTGACGAACGCCGTGATGAAGATGAGGATCGATGTGTACAACAGCGTCGTCATCCATTTCGCCAACAAAATCTTAAAGCGCCGGACCGGACGTGACAACAGCGTCTTGATCGTCCCGTCGTTATGCTCGCCGCTGACGATGTCTGCCATCAGAACGATGATGAACAGCGGCAGGACGAGCGTCGTCCCTTGGGAGAAGAAGACACGCATGAACGTCGGCGCCCCAGGATAACTCGGGTTGATGTCGTTATCTAAGTAGTATTGATTTTGTTGCACTTGGAACTCGAGGATTTGCCGAAACTCGTCTTGGACGTTCGCCGAGGCGAGCCGGTTTTGCGTATCGACGATTTCTTGCTGCAGGTCGACACGCCAGTCGATCGTCCCTTGCTCTTCACGCTGCTTCTCGATTTGACGATAGTTGGCGTACGTGAACATCGAGACGAGTACGACGAGGATGACCGAGACGACCAATAGCCGTCGTTTCTTATGGATCTTCAACACTTCGTTACGAATCAGGCCGAGTAAAGATGGATTAGACAATATGGTCACCCCCGGTCAATGTGATAAACAGTTCTTCGAGCGTCTGAACACGTCGTTCGAGACCGAAGACTTCCACATCACGATCAAGCAAATAACGGTTTAATCGAGCCGTGTCTTCTAAGTTCATCGAGACACGAATCGTCCGTTCGTCGACGACGTCCGCCTGCTCGATCGATTCAAAACCACGAACAATCGGCAACACCGCAAAACTGTCCGCCACGTGAACGTCGACTGTCGACGCCAATTCGTTGATCAGTTCTTGAACGGTACCGACTTTCACAATTTTGCCGCGCGACATGATGGCGACACGGTCAGCAAGCAACTCGATTTCCGCCAAGATGTGGCTTGAAACGAGCACACTGAGTCCGGTCTCTTCGACGAGGCGACGGATAAACAGTCGCAAATCACGGATCCCCATCGGATCGAGCCCGTTCGTCGGTTCATCTAAAATCAAGACACGCGGGTTATTGAGCATCGCCTGCGCGATTCCAAGCCGTTGGCGCATCCCGAGCGAGTACGTCTTCACTTTGTCATCGATTCGGGCCGTCAAATCGACGAGGTCGATCACTTCCTGAATCCGGGCCTCCGTGATACCCGGTAACATGCGCGCGAACACGTTCAAGTTCTCGCGGCCGCTCAAAAACTTATACAGCTCAGGGTTCTCGACAATCGCCCCGATCTGGTTCATCGCTTGGACGAACTGGCGCTCGACGCCAAAACCACAAATCGAGACGGACCCTTTCGTCGGTTTGATCAAGCCGACGATCATCCGGATCGTCGTCGTCTTACCGGCGCCGTTCGGTCCTAAAAAGCCGAACACTTCCCCAGGAAACACATCGAACGAGATATCGTCGATAATGGTTTTTTTTCCGATTACTTTTGTCAAATGGTCTATTTTCAATGTTGGTTGCATCGTCTCACCTCAACTCTATTCTAGCGGACTCGTCCGCTTCTGTCCTATTCGAACATTCACATAGGGCAGGTTCAAATATATTTGATATGATGGTTACATAGAAAGCGAGGTCATCAGATGAAAAATGGGAAATGGTATGCCTTTTTAATCGGCTCTGTCTTGTTGACGGCAACGGCCTTGTTTGGGCTGTGGATTGGGTATCAAGACATCGTCAATCCGCCAGAGCGTACATTATCAATTAGTGAAGAAGCAAGACCTGAACCGGACGGCGAGATTTATGTCGCCCTCGGCGATTCAATCACGCGCGGCGTCGGCTCGACGTCAGGTGCCGGTTACGTTCAACCGGTCCGCGCCGCTCTCGAAAACCAAGATATCCGGACACAAAACTTGGCCATATCGGGGGCACGCACCGAGGACCTGCTCGCTCAGCTCGCTCAGCCGGAAGTTCAGCGGACAATCAAAAACGCCCGCTACATCACGCTCACGATCGGCGGCAACGACCTGTTCAACCGGGGCGAGAACGTCGATAACTTCGAATCCGTCGATATCGAACAAGTCGTCACGTACGCTAAAGCAAACTTAAATGATATCTTTGCACAAATCCGTGGTCTGAACGACTCGGCTCAAATCGTCTATATCGCCCTCTACAACCCGTTCCCCGAGAACACGAACGGACAGGCGTTCAACCAGCTGATTCTCGACTGGAACGCTGCGGCGGCTAATCTTGGGAATACGTACCGCATCGACGTGATCGATCCGTTCGCGTACGTGAGCGACGTCACCCGAGACCTCGCAAGCGACCAGTTCCACCCGAGCGATCGGACGTATGGAAAGTTTGCCGAAGACATTTTGTTCATCCTCGACTAAACACGTTTGGCCTGATCCATGTGATCAGGCCATTTTTACCGTTCATATTGGATGAGCCACGTCTCGTCGACTCGTTTCATCGCCGTGCCGTACCAACCCGTCTTCAACAATTCGACTTGCCCGTCCGTATCACTCATCTCAAGCCACGCCGTCTCACCTAACGGTCGCCAACCCGTATGCAGTTCTTTCATAAAGATATAACGAAGTTTACCGCCATACTTTTGTTTGAGGGCGCCGATTCTTAGGCCCAGGACAAACTTGTCCTTCAAGCTCGGGATGTTGAACGGGGCGACGGTCGCACAGACGAGGTCAAACCGCTCATCTTGGCTCAACTCTTCCATCAACAGCTTCCCTAAATGCTGCTGCAAACGGTAGCCCCGATAAGACGGATCGACGTTTGTCACCTCCTGATAGATGATGCGATCGAGCTCATCCTCACGCCGCCCGATGTCACGACCTAAATGTTCGTCATCGAGCGGCGGGATGAGCAACGCCCGAAACGCGATCAACACCCCTTGATGGAACGCGCCGATGATTGTCTGATCCGACAACAGCTTCATGAATTCGTCTGTCGTGAGCGCTTGGTAATGGCTACCTTCGGCCAGATCAGCAATCACGGTGTGTTGCACCGCTTCGATGGCCGTCAAGTCCATATCGGTCAGATGCCGAACGTCGAGTTCAAGTCCATTGCATTCACCGTGCCACATGATCGGCGCCTCCGACTTCGTAGTAATCGGTCGTCAGGCGGCGGAGTATGTCCTCATCGACGTCGACACCTAGACCCGGGCGGTCGTTCAAGCGGATGAACGGTAAATCGTACGTCAAATTGCCGACGTCCGTAGCGAACCGGAGCGGGCCGGTCAGTTCGACCGATTGAACGATTTTGCTCGAGAACGCGACGTGGAAGCCCGCGCTCGAGGCGATCGACGATTCGACCATCGAGCCGATTTGACACTCGATACCGGACATCTCGGCCATATGGACGAGTTTTTTCGCCGGATAGATGCCACCGCACTTCATCAATTTCACGTTCACTTTATGCGCCGCTTGCATCATCGTCAAGCGGCGCATGTCGGCGACACCCCGTACCCCTTCGTCAATCATAAGCGGGACCGATATTTTGCCTTTGACTTCGAGCATTCCTTCAAAATCGTCGGCTTTGACCGGTTGCTCGACCCAATCGATATCGAACGGTTCAAGCTTACGCATCGCCTGCAGCGTCTTCGCCGCGTTTACCCAGCCTTGGTTGACATCAACACGGATTGGGACGTCAGGACCGACCGCTTGCCTTACTGCCGCGACACGACGGACGTCCGAGGCGACATCGACGCCGACTTTCATTTTGACGGCCGTGTAACCTTCTCCGACCTGTTCCGACGCTTCCGCCGCCATCGCTTCAGGCTCACCGATACTTAAGACGTGTGTGACCGGGAAGGCGTCGTGATAGCGTCCGCCGAGCAACTCGTAGATGGGTTGCCCGAGCTTCTTCCCGATCAAGTCATGACAAGCGATATCGAGCGCTGCCTTGGCCGCTGGAACGTCGCGGATGGCCCGTTCCATCTCGTCGTGAATCCGTTCTAGATGCATCGGGTTCCGTCCGATCAACAGTGGACCGAGCAAGTGGCGAATGACACTGATCGTACTCTCAAGCGACTCGCCCGTCACGTGTTCGTCGGCAACCGCCTCACCGTACCCGACGAGACCGCATTCGGTCGTCATCTTGACGATCACCGACGGCATGACGTCATAGCGATGGTAGCTGACGATGAACGGGACTTTGAGCGGTAGTTCAATCGCAAACAGTTCTATTTTTTCTAGTTTCATGATAAGTGCTCCTTTACATTTAAAAGTTCATTGTATATATTGTCGTTAAATAGTCGCTAAATTGCAAGGAGGAGTTTTCGCATGTCGCTTCATTTAGCAATCGTCGGTTCAACCGACTTCGTCGCTACCATCACGGCGCTGGCCCCCGATTATGAAGACGTTCGCTTCGCCTACTATACGTATCAACATCCGCACGAGGCGGCCACGATCGCCAAACAGCTCGGTTCGTTCGACGGCGTCTTCTTCTCTGGCTCGTTCCCTTATTCCTACGCGCTGCCTTATCTCAGTTCGAGCCTGGCGCACCACGTCGTCCAAGACGAGACCGTGCTGTTGACGACGCTCCTGTCGGCGGCGCTCACTCGTGCCGTCTCCCTCGAACACGTGTCGATCGATGTGATCGAGCCGAAACGGTTGGCGTCGATTTTATCGTCCCTCCCCGCAGTGACGACACCACCTCGTTTAATGAAGATTCATCCTGACGTCGACTTTCAAGACGTATTCGCGTTTCATGCGGACTTACAACCCGCTCAAACGAACTTGGCCTTGACGAGCATCGAGCGTGTCCACCGCCAATTGCAAGAGCAAGGCTATGAGAGTCAGCTCATGATCGAGCCGCCGAGTACGATCCGGTACCACCTCGAGCAACTGATTCAACGTGTTCGTCAACTATTGGCGGACAACGCTCAATTTTCAATCATTTTATACGATACCGATTCCGAGGCGCTCCGCGACCATTTGGCAACGGTACACTACATCGGCGGACATCTCGAAACGACGGACGGTCCCTCGACCGCTCTACTGACGACGAAAGGCGAGACGATCAACGCCCTCGAAGAAAACACGCTCGCCCCCGCGTCTTTTGACTATTCAATCGGGATCGGCTACGGCACCCAATACCAACAAGCTTACGAACATGCACAAATCGCCTTGTCTGCAGCCACCGACGAACGAGTCCGCATCGTTGACGACTCGAAGCGATTGTCTTTCCCGAAACGCGACGACGTGATTTCTTACCGTGTGACCGAAGAAGTTGCGTTCGATATCGTCAAACAAGTCGGCATCAGCCCGGCCAACGCCGGCAAGATCATCCGGTTCTCGAAACGTAAACTCGAGTTCACCGCCAAAGAGCTGACCGACTACTTGAACGTCTCGCGACGGACGACCGAGCGGCTCATCAAAAAATTACACGACGCCCAGCTCGTCCGTGTCATCGGTGAAGAAATGAGTTACGCCCAAGGCCGCCCCCGCGCCGTCTATAAATTCAATTTCCCGGCCTAGAGGGCCGGGAAATTTTTATAATGCCGCTTGATCTTCGACTTGTGTTTCTGCTTGCAACACCGTGATCCGTTCGATCGTGAACCCTGTGAACGCATAGATGATCGAGATGACCGGGACGACGAAGTTGAGCACGGCGTACGGCGCGTACTCGAACGCCCCGACACCGAGCGTCCCGAGAATGAACACCCCGCACGTGTTCCACGGGATGAACACTGACGTCAGCGTGCCGCCGTCCTCGAGCGCCCGGGACAAGTTCTTCGAGTGGAGCCCCATCTTCTCATAGGCCCCGGCAAACATGCGTGCCGGCACGACGATCGATATGTATTGCTCGGAACACGTCGCGTTCGTCGCAATCCCGGCGAGAATCGTCGACGCGATCATCGATCCGGCCGTCTTCGCCAGTTTGACGATCTGGTTCATGATTGATTGCAGCATCCCCGAATACTCCAAAATCCCCCCGAACGTCATCGCGACGATCGTCATCGAGACGGTATACATCATCGCGTCGAGCCCACCCCGACTGAATAAGTTATCGACGAGCTCATTGCCGGTGTCGATGACATAGCCGCTTTGAAGCGCACCGACGCTATCCGAGAGCGATCCGCCTTGAATGACGACTTGGGCCAGGAAGCCGAGCGCGATCCCGACGACGAGTGCCGGGATAGCCGGTACTTTTTTCGTGACGAGCACGATGACCGCGAGCGGAATCAGTAGCAACCAAGGCGAGATGACGAAACTGTCCTCCAAAATGCCGAGCGTCTGCACGATATCTGAAGGATTCGTCGCCGTATCATTGAAACGCGTCCCGAGCCACCAATAGACGCCGAGCGCGATGATGAGTCCCGGAATCGTCGTATAAAGCATATGACGGATGTGGACGAACAAGTTCGTATGCGTCAAACCGGCCGCAAGGTTCGTCGTATCCGACAGCGGCGACATCTTATCGCCGAAGTAGGCGCCCGAGATGACGGCACCTGCGACCATCGGCGCCGGAATCCCCATGCTGAGCCCAATGCCCATCCCGGCGACACCGATCGTCCCCATCGTCGACCACGAACTGCCGATCGACAAAGCAACGACCGCACAGATGAGACAGATCGTCACGAGGAAGTAGGCCGGCGAGATGATCTTTAACCCGAAATAAATCATTGTGGCGACGACGCCTCCCCCGATCCAGGCGCCGATCGTCAAACCGACCAAGATGATGATGACGACCGCCGGCAAGGCGAGCCGTATCCCCTTGTACATCATCTCCTCGATGTCTTTCCATTTGTAGCCGTGACGCCACGCGACAAGCGAAGCGGTCGCCGTCCCGACGATGAGCGGGATGTGTGGCCCTTGCTCGAGTTTGACGATGGCGACGAGCATGACCCCAATCATGACAAGTAGCGGCAACAACGCCCAACCAAGCTTCATGTCTTGCCTGTTCCCCTGCAGTTCCATGTAAATTCCTCCCCGTTAGCGAAAATTCAGAATTGTCGTTATATTGTCGCTAATGAAATTATGATAACGCTTACATGAGAAGTTGGCAACAAAAAAATGGACGGCAAGCTCACGCCCCGTCCATTTCGTTTCACTTTATCGTATTGCAACCGCTCGGCGTAGCGTCTCGGCGAGCAAAGCCGCCCCTTCAGGCAAGACGTCGCGGTCGAACGTCATCTGCGGGTGATGCAGTCCCGGCGTCAAATTTGCCCCGATCCCGATCATTGTGGCATCGAGTCCCGGTTTCTCGACCGTGTAAAAATGAAAATCGTCACTTCCTGACGTCACGATGCGATTGACGAGCGCGTCCTCGCCATGGAGTGCGATGATCGCTTCCGCTGCGATCCGGCTCGAGTGTTTCCCGATCTCGGCACCCGGCGTGAAGTCTTGCCATTCCAACTCGATCTCGACGCCATGCAGCACGCTAATTTGATGCAACATCGTCTCGAGACGGTCACGAAGCTCGAGCAGTTCTTTATTTTGCTGGGCCCGCACGTCAATCGAGAACGTGGCGTTGCCCGGAATGATATTTATGTTGTCACTTCCTGCCTGGACACCGGTCAGCTTGATCGAATGCGGCTCAAACGGCGACAGATAGATGCTTTTCAACATCTGTTGGATCGTGAAGACAACGTCGAGCGCATTCTGACCTTGGTGTGGCCTCGCACCGTGGGCATCGTCTCCGATGATTCGTCCTTTCAAGAACAAAGCGGCGCCGTGTTGAATCGCAGCGGCGTATTGGCCGTGCTTCAGCTCTTCGAGTGGGCGCAAATGAATGCCGTATAAGTGGCTGACATCGTCAAGTGCCCCTTTATTGATCATCGCGAGCGAGCCGTTACCTTGTTCTTCCGCCGGTTGGAAGATAATGCGGATCCGTTTCGAGAGCGCCTCGTCCTTCAACAGCTCGAGCGCGCCGAGCACCATGCTTATGTTGGCGTCGTGGCCGCACGAATGGTTGGCCCGGAACTCTCCGTCGACTTGTTGCCATAAGGCATCGATATCGGCTCGGACGGCGATAACGTCGGCACCGGTGCCGATTTCAGCGATGACACCCGTCACGTCGTCAAACGTCTCGTGACGCACGTTCCATGACGCCAAGATGTCCGCAATCGTCTTCGTCGTCTTTTTTTCTTTCCAACTCACTTCCGGATGAGCATGAAAATGCTCGAACCAGCTCAGTACGTTCATAGTCATGATTGATTCCCCCGTTATGTAGTCACAGTTTCTTGACACCTTTGATCAACACCCATTGCAGCGGCAGTCGACCCCATGTCACCCATTTTGGTAACGTCTTGCCACCGATCCGAGACGGTTTGAGTGCCATATTGATGTTTGCTGGGAACACGGCAATCAAAAAAGCTGGCAACGTCTTCTTGACGAAGCCGGTCCCTTTGTCCAAGAGCAACAACACGCCATAGACGACTTCAATCACACCGCTAGCCTGTACCATGAAGCGCTTAAACGGCCATGATTTCGGAATAATCGACATGAAGGCGCGCTCTTGAACGAAATGCATGATGCCGGCCCCTAAAAATAACACACCGTATAACTTACGAATCACGTTATCCCCTCCTTTTTCTAAGCATAACAAAAAAGATGGGCATCGTGCCCATCTTTACAACGCGTCTCCGTTCGCATTTTGAATCTCGACATCGACCGTTTCGGTCTTGCCGTCCCGGACGTACTCGATCATGACGACGCCGTCCGTGTCACGAATCAATTCGCTCCGCAAATCGATGAACGAGGACACGGGTTGATCGTTGATTTTGACGATGACGTCACGAGCCTCAAGGCCCGCTGCCGCCGCCGAACTGTTCGCCTGCACGTCGACGATAATCGTCCCGGCCGTCACCGACTCCGGTAGGTTGATCTGTTCAGTCAAATAACCAGGCGGGAACTCATTAACGTCACGCAATGAGACACCGAGCGACGGATGGTTCACTTCGCCGGTCTGCTCAATTTGATTGATGAGCGGCAACGCGATGTCGACCGGAATCGAGAAGCCGACCCCTTCGACAGAATCGGTCGCGATTTTCATCGAGTTGATCCCGATCAACTGACCGGATTCATTGATCAACGCCCCACCAGAGTTACCGGGGTTGATGGCCGCATCCGTTTGGATGACTTCGGCATTGAAGTCGGCTTGTCCGTTCTCGTCCGTATCGACCGGTACGAGGCGCGACGTCGAAGAGACAATCCCTCGTGTGACCGAGTTCTCAAACTGTCCGAGCGGGTTACCGATGGCGATGACCGTCTGCCCTGGTTTCAATTCGCTCGATTTTCCGATTTTAATCACAGATGGTACGTTGTCCGCATCGACTTCGAGCACGGCCAAATCGTACGTCGCATCGCTTCCCATGAGCTTCGCCTCAGCAGTTGAGCCGTCGTTGAACGTGACGGTCAGACGGTCGGCGCCATTGACGACGTGATGGTTCGTGACGATGTAAGCCGAGCCATTTTCTTTTTTATAGATGACCCCTGATCCGACCCCCGCTTCGACCGCTTCGTTCGAGAATCCGCTCGCCGCGAAGTTGTTCACGGTCACGACTGCCGGTTGTGCCACCGCGACCGCATTGGTGACCGATGTGTCTTTGATGTTCGATGAGGTTTGGACAGGTGTCCCGTCTGACGTCACATTCGTATTCGACGTAACGTCAGGTGCTTGATCAATAAACGGTAACGCAATCGCACCGGTCAACAACGCCCCGGCGACGCCGCCGATGAACCCTGGGAACATCCGGCTCATGAAAGAGGGCCGAGTGACTTGTTCCGCTTGCGGAGGCTCAGGCGCCCGCTTTGACGAACCTAGCTCTGTATCTAACCAATCTTCATGTCGATTTTGTTCATTTGGCCGATCATTTCGTTCCATAACATGTCATCTCCTCAATGATGTTTCCTCTAACTTCTACCCTGAGTATAATAGAAGCCGGCACCGTTTCATGGAATTGACGGAACGATTACAAGATTCTTCACAATTTGCGTCAATTTCGTCAGACGATGTCGTTCCGTAACGTGCCGAGCCCGGAAATCGTCACTTCGACCCGGTCTCCGGACTGGAGGTAGACTGGTGGCTTCATCCCATGTCCGACCCCGGCTGGCGTCCCGGTCGCAATGATGTCACCCGCTTCGAGCGTCATCCCTGTTGAGAGCGTCCGAATCAGTTCATCGATCGGCCGGATCATGTCATCCGTCGATCCGAGCTGACGGTTTTCGCCGTTCACGTCTGTGCGGATTGACAGTGGAAACTCGAGTTCTTCCGGCGTGACGATAAATGGTCCGAACGGACAGAACGTGTCGAACGACTTGCCGCGGAAAAACTGGACGTGCTGTTTTTGCACGTCTCGTGCCGTAATATCGTTAATGATGGTATACCCAAAAATGTGGTCCTCGACGTCTTGAATGTCGCGTCCTGACTTTCCGATGATGACGGCGAGCTCGCCCTCATAGTCAAGTTGGTCGGTAAGCGCTGCATGACGCTCGACGATGGCGTCAGGACCGACGACCGAGGTCGGTGCTTTCGTGAAGATGACGAGCTTACCGGCTCCCGCCGTATCCATCTCTTTCACGTGCTCCTCGTAGTTTTTCCCGATGCAGATGACATTTTTCAGCGGTCGGTAAGGTGCGAGCAGTTTGACGTCTTCGAGCAATCGTACGCTTGCGACGTCTAAATCGATATCTGGCTCGAATTCGCGAGCAATCACTTCTAACAATGAGTTCGTATGTAGTTGATCACTGACGTCATATACTCGGTCCCCTTCGACCACCCCGACTCTTGTCTCCCCTTCGACTTCATAGCTACACCATTTCATAATGATTTCCCCCTTTTTTGTTAGTATACAAAAAATCGGGGCGTTGTCGCCCCGATCATGCTTTGTTCAGAAAAATGATCCGCTGGTTGCTCGACCCCCGGAAACGGAGCGAGCGGTCCATGAGCGGCTGCTCGAAACGCCCGTCGACGAGGACGTCGGCGTGGTCAAGGACGGTGTCGATGTCCTCATTTTCTAGCTGTTGTAGCGCCTCGAACGTGTAGCCAGTATAGATCCAGACGTTCTTCCCGAGTGTCTTGCAACCGCGCACGACCTCCGACAGCTCAGCCGGTTGCAGGAACGGTTCACCGCCCGATATCGTCACACCTTCCCATGCGGCCGTCTCGACACGGTCTAACAACTCTTCGACCGAGATGTCGCGACCGCCTCGCGGATTCCACGATTCAGGGTTGTGACAGCCCAGGCAACGATGCGGACAGCCCGCTGTAAAAATCACGGTTCGAATGCCCGGACCATCTACGACCGATTCTTCAAGTACGGATAGGACGCGCATGATGTTTCACCCTCGCTCGTTCTTCTTCTCGTTTTGCCGAGTTCCATCGATCCATCGTCCCGACCAAATAACCGGTGATACGACGGATCCGCTCGATCTGATCTCGTTCCCCGCACGTCGGACACGACTCGTCGATGATCCCTTCTAGACCGCAACTCCCGCAACGATCGACCGGATGATTGATCGAGCCATAGCCGACGTCATGCGCCCGCATGAGCCGCACGATCGATTCAACCGCTTCCGGGTTATGGGCGAGCGAACCGTCGACCTCGACGTACGTAATATGTCCGGCGTCACATAAGGCGTGGTATGGCGCCTCGATTCGAACCTTGTCCCGGATTGAGACGTGTTGATAAACCGGGACGTGGAACGAATTCGTGTAAAACGCGCGATCGGTCACACCGGCAATCATCCCGAAATCGTGTTGATCGTTTAACACGAACTTCCCGGACAATCCTTCGGCCGGCGTCGCCAGTAGCGAAAAGTTTAAATCATGATCGTCCGCCGCCTGCCTCATCCGGTTCGCGAGATGGGTCACGATATCAAGCCCGAGACGTTCTGCTTCTCTTGATTCAACGTGCGTCCCGCCAACGAGGACACGTAGCGCTTCGGCGAGACCGATGAATCCGAGCGACAACGTCCCTTGTTTTAACACGTCTCGTAATTCCGATTCAGGCAAAAGCGTCTCACTCCCCCGCCAGACATGCTGCGCATAAAGAAAGCGGAATTCGTCCGCATGTCGCTTACATTGATAGTCGAAGCGCTCGAGCAATTGCTCGATGGCGATGTCAACGAATCCATCCAACGTCTTATAAAATGACTCGATATCGGATGACACGAGTGCCATCTTCACTAAATTCAACGTCGAGAACGATAAATTACCTCTTCCGATCGACGTCTCTGCCCCATGACGGTTTCCCATCACCCGCGTCCGGCAGCCCATGTAGGCAACTTCCGAAGCATGTGTCCCGTCATAGTACTGAAGGTTGAACGGCGCATCAACGAACGAGAAGTTCGGGAACAACCGCTTACCCGTCACGCGGCATGCGTGGCGGAACAAATCGACGTTCGGGTCCCCGTCATTGAAATTGACGCCTTCCTTTACTTTGAAGATTTGAATCGGGAAAATCGGCGTCTCCCCGTTGCCTAACCCTCGCTCTGTCGCTTTTAACAACTCGCGGATAAATACTCGTCCCCACCGACTCGTGTCGGTGCCGTAGTTGATCGACACGAACGGAACTTGACCGCCGCCGCGCGAGTGCATCGAGTTGGCGTTATGGATGAACGCCTCGCACGCCTGGTACGTCGCCGAGACGGTTTCCGCTTCAGCGATCTGCTGTTTTTGCTCCACCGTCAGCTCAATCGGTAATCCGTTCAACCGCTCGAGTTGACGTTCATACGTCTTCTCGACGTAAGGAGCGAGATCGACGTCAAACATCGGGAACGCCTGTCCCCCGTGCTGCATGTTCTGATTCGCTTGAAGAATGATCGAGGCGAGCGCCAGCGCCGAACGAATGTCCTGCGGGGGACGAATCGTCCCGTGTCCGGTGTGGAACCCGTTCGCGAGTAACTCTCCGAGCGGGATTTGACAACACGTCGTCGATCCGGTCACATAGTAATCGGCATCATGCACATACAAGTAGTTATCACGGATCGCTAGACGTGACCGTTCCGACAATAGGTACGTGGTCGATAATTGTTTTGACACTTCTGAAGATAAGCGCGCTAGTTTGCCGAGTGGCGACTTCCCGTCGACGTTGGCGTTCTCTTGGATCAAATCTTGATCTGGTAGCACACAGACATCATTATAAAGCTGGAGCATGTTCACTCCGCATCACCTCGCTATATATTGATTATTTAACGGCTGATAACCGATAAAAATTCTATATATAGATTATGTCACGTTTTATCGATTTGAGGCACGTCGATATTGTGACAGTTGCAACCGATCCCGAACGTAAAAAAACAGCCGAATCCCTGATGTGGGCTCGACTGTGCGCTTCGTGATGTATGTCATACTTCTTTGGCTGGCTTGACGATTTTCAGTTCGACTTCTTCTTGCTCTGACTCTTGTGCTTCACGCAATCCTTTAGCGTTCAACCATGTATAGATTGCTCCCATGAATAACGCGCCTCCGATAATGTTTCCGAACGTAGCCGGAATCAAGTTGTGGATGGCTCCAGCAAAGCTGATTGCTTCTGGATGCGGAACAACGAGTGTGAGTGCGAACAAGACGAAGTTGGCGATGACGTGATCAAACCCTGAAGCGAAGAAGACGGCCACTAGGAAGATCATCGAGAAGATTTGGGCAAATTCATTTTTCATTTGTTTCGGCAAGAAGATAGCGAGACAGACCATCCAGTTACAGAAGATGGCTCTAAAAAAGATTTCGACTGTCGTATGATGCATCTTGCTCTCGACGACGGCAAATAACCAGTTGTTCATGCCGAGCTCTTGAATGACTCCAGTCGGCGCGAGCAACAAGGCGAAAAGAATGCCGCCGAGCGCGTTCCCGACGAAGCAAAGCAACCAGACGAGCATCGTATCACTCAGCGTCGTATAGCCACGCATCGTTGAAGTCGTAAAATACATCGTATTCCCGGTAAATAGTTCAGCGCCTCCGTAGATGATCATGACGAGCGCGATCCCGAACGAGAATCCCCCGATGAGCGTCGTAAATGGTGAATCTACAAGATACATGCCGTTGACGACTTTTAATGTGAAGATTGATGCGAACCCGATAAAAATCCCCGCGAGCATTGCCCGTAAAAAATATTCCATCGGCCGATAGTGAATCATCGCTGAGGAAGCCTGTGCTTTCTTCCGTAATGATTCGAGTGCATGGATTTCCATTGATGCCATGTCACAAACCCTTCTTTCTGTTTAAATGAACCATATAATAAGAACAAACATGTGAAATCATTAACAATATAAGCCTGGAGCGACATTTTTGCAACTGCCCATTCGAACTGTTGACATACTTTTCACATCGTAATCGGTTACATTTGTCGGATTTGTGACTAAAAAAAGCGACCCTTCGTAAAGGGCCGCATGAAACCAATTATTCTTTCTCAGAAGACTCTGTCGTCTCATCAGTCGATGCTTTAGTCGATTTTTCTGGAGCTGAAGCTTCTTCACCTTCAGTTTCCTCTTCTTCGACTGCTACCGGCTCGTTCACTGATGCGATTTGAAGATCGCCTTCAGATAAGATTTCGTAATCTTTATTCTTCGGAATATCAGCAACTGTGAGTGAGTCACCGATCCCTAGCTCGCTAACGTCGAGCTCGATCCGCTCTGGGATGTTAGCAGGTGTTGCCGAAACAGTGACTTTATAGAGTGCTTGCGACAAGAAGCCGCCTTCTTTGACACCTTTCGCGTCGCCGACGAGTGTGACGTCTGCTTCAACTTCAGTTGCCTCATCCATTTTGACTGCCATGAACTCGACGTGCTTGTATGTGTTCGTGAACGGGTCAACTTCCGTCCCGTGAACGAGTGTGTTTACTTTCTTGCCGTCGATGTTGAGTTCGATCAAGGCGTTGTCACCGTGTTCCCGGAGAATCTTGCGCAATGCCATTTCTTCAAACGCGACTGGTGTGCTTTCGACTTTGTAGCCGTAAACGACACCAAGTACTTTTCCTTCTTTACGTAAGTTTGTTCGAACCGAACGTGGTCGTAATTCTCGTGTCGTTACTTTAAGCGTGTCTGTCATAATCATTTCCCCCTACTGGTTTATGAATCATGTCTACATCTTGAGGGTGAGGCAGTGTGAACTCCACCTCTCAACCTCGATGCGTTTGACGACATGTGTATATTGTTCCCATAGCTAAGCATCCATAAACGTTACAGTCGGTTAAATTAAGATTACAACGTTTGTCACATGACACGTTTGAACAACTTCTCGAGTTCATACGTACTCCACTTCACTAAAATCGGACGTCCGTGTGGACACGTATACGGAGACGTCGTCTCGCCAAGGTCGCGGATCAACTGTCGCATCATCTCGAGGTTTAACGGATGGTTCGCTTTGATCGATCGTTTGCACGCCATCAGGATCGACGCCTGTTCGCGATATTTAGCGATATCGATTGATCGGTCCCGAATCGCCATCTCGATCAAATCACGGACTGTCCCTTCGAGATCGTGCTGCGGGTACCATGTCGGGATTTCCCGGACGAGAAACGTATTGCCTCCGAACGCCTCTAAATCGAGGCCCGCTTCTTTAAGAAGCGGGGCGACTTCTTCGATCGCAAGCGTCTCTTGTTGGGTGAACTCGAGCGTGAGCGGCAACAGCAACAACTGATACTCTTTTTCCGGCTGGCCGAGTTGGTCATAAAACAGCTCGTACTTGATGCGTTCTTGGGCGGCGTGTTGGTCGATGATGTACATGCCATCGTCCGCGCCGCAGACGATGTAACTCGCATGGAGTTGGCCGATGACGTCGAGCGCCGGCAACCGGCTTTCCGCCTTTTCAACCCCCGGTTCTTCTGGCAGCACTGTTTCGACCGGTGTCTCTTGAACGAGTGGTGTCGGCGACCAGCGACTCGGAGATGTGACCGGCTCGCGTGGGATCGGATAGTTCCATGCGTTCGGCTCAACTGCTGTGTCTGAGCGTTCGACGGTGAAATCAAGCTTCGATTGCTCTGTCGGAACGGACGGCTGTCTTGGTTTGACCGACGGGATCAACCGTTGCTCCCGAAGTGTCAGTTGAACCGTCTCCCGGATCAGTTGACAGAGTTCCTTCTCTTTTGACAGCCGCACTTCCCGCTTCGTCGGATGGACGTTGACATCAATCAGCATCGGGTCCATGTTCACTTCGAGCACGGCGATCGGGTAACGTCCGATCGGCAGGAGCGTATGATAGCCTTCGAGCACGCTTTGCGTGAGCGCGAAATTTTTGATGCTCCGCCCGTTCAAGATCAGGGTCACGTACTGTTTATTTGAACGCGTCACTTCGGGCCGCACGAGGTGAGCACTCAAGCTGTAGTCATTCGTCTTGCTCGACGCCGTCACGATTTGGGCGGCGACTTGCCGACCGTAGATCGCGAGCATGACTTGCTTGATGTCCCCGTTCCCGTTCGTTCGGAGTAGCTCCTTGTCTTCATGGAAAGCCGTCAATCGAACTTCTGGGTGTGACAAGGCGATCCGGTTCAACGTGTCGGTGATGCTCGCGAGCTCGGTCGCAGACGTTTTCAAGTATTTCAAACGGGCTGGCGTATTATAGAACAATTGACTGACCGTGATCTCTGTCCCGACGTTAGCAGCAGTCGGTGTTTGCTCGATCACGACGCCGCCATGTAGCGTCATCTCAAAGCCGGCCTCATCAGCCCGGCGCGACTTTAACGTGACGTGACTGACCGATGCGATCGAGGCGAGCGCCTCGCCCCGGAATCCGAGCGTCCGAATCCGGAACAAATCATGTTCGTCTCGTATCTTGCTCGTCGCATGTCTTAAAAAAGCACGGGCCGCGTCATCCTCGTAAAAGCCGTGGCCGTTATCCCGCACTTTGATGAGCCGGATCCCGGCCTCTTCTAGCTCGACTTCCACTTTCGTCGCGCCGGCATCAATCGCGTTTTCGACGAGTTCTTTCACGACCGATGCCGGTCGTTCGACAACTTCCCCGGCCGCAATCCGGTTGGCTAACTGTTCTGGCAACTCTTGAATGATTCCCATCGACTCACCCTTTCTTCGCAGACTGTTGGAGCGCATAGAGCGCCTGCATCGCCTCGATCGGGTTCATCGCTAAAAGATCGAGCTCGAGCAATTGTTGTTTTAACTCATCTTTCGTCTCGAACAAAGAGAGCTGAGCGGTTTCATCGCTCGACTTCTTCGTTGTCGGGGCAGCGATCGGCTCTTTCTCTTGTTCGAGCTCTGTTAAGATCGTCCGGGCTCGTTCGATGAGCGATTGCGGCAAGTCGGCCAGTTCCGCGACGTGGATGCCGTAAGACTTGTCGGCCTTGCCTGGATGAACTTCATGCAAGAAGACGACGCGTCCGTCGCGTTCGATGGCGCGGACGTGGACGTTCTCGAGCGTCGGGATCGTCGTTTCGAGGACGGTCAGCTCATGATAATGCGTCGAGAACAGTGTCTTCGCGCCGATTGAGGCGGCGATATATTCGACGATTGCTTGCGCGAGCGCCATCCCATCATACGTCGACGTCCCGCGCCCGATTTCATCTAGCAAGATCAGGCTGTTCGCCGTCGCCTCGGTCACGGCCTGGCGCGTCTCGGTCATTTCGACCATAAACGTGGACTGACCGCTCACGAGGTCGTCCGCTGCCCCGATGCGAGTGAAGATGCGGTCAAACAGCGGCAGTTCGGCCGCCTCGGCCGGGACGAACGATCCGATTTGGTGCATGATCGCGATCAACGCGAACTGGCGCATGTACGTCGATTTACCGGACATGTTCGGTCCGGTGATCAACAGCATCTGACGCGAGTCGTCAAGCGTCAAGTCGTTGGCGACATAGTCACCGCGTGGCAGAACCGTCTCGATGACCGGGTGCCGGCCGCGATCGATTTGAACGTTTGCGGACGCTGTCGGACGCACGTAGTCCCGCTTTTCGGCGACGATCGCCAAAGCGAGCAGGACGTCAAGTTCACTGAGCGACCGTGCGAGCTGTTGCAACCGTTTCGTCTCAAGTTTGACTCGGTCGCGCAGTGTGACGAACAAGTCATACTCGAGCGTGCAGCTCTTCTCTTCCGCACCGAGGATGAGCGCTTCTTTCTCTTTCAGCTCGGGCGTGACGTAGCGTTCGGCGTTCGCGAGCGTCTGTTTCCGCTCGTACCGACCTTCTTCGAGTAAACGGGCGTTCGCTTTCGTCACTTCGAGATAATACCCGAAGACACGGTTGTAGCCGATCTTTAATGACTTGATTCCGGTCGCGATCCGCTCTTGTTGCTCCAGGTTCGCGATCCACGACTTCCCGTTCGCTTTCGCTTCAAGTAACTGATCGAGCTCTTCTGAATAGCCTTTACGAATCATTCCGCCTTCTTTCGTCGAGATCGGTGGAGATTCGACGAGCGCCGCTTCAAGGAGCGCCGCCAAGTCTTCGAACGTGTCCAAGTCCTCATGGATATGATGCAACCGGCTTGATGCGACCGCTTCGAGCATCACGCTCAAAGCCGGGATGCGTGCTAGTGTGTCGCGCAATTGTACGAGATCGCGCGCGTTCGCCGTCCCGTAGCCGACTTTCGCGACGAGCCGCTCAATATCATAGACGTGTTTTAATTCGTCCCGGAGTTGGTCGCGCAGCATGAAATCGTCAAGTAAGTTCTCGACCGCGTCTTGACGCTCATGAATCGCTTGCTCTGTATAGAGCGGTTGTTCGAGCCAACGCTTTAAAAGACGTCCACCCATGGCGGTCGTCGTCTCGTCGAGCAGTGATAAGAGTGAGCCTTTCCGTTCTCCGGACCGGGCCGAGCGGAACAGTTCTAAATTGCGTGCCGTATTCGGGTCGAGCTGCATGTGGGCTTCGACCTCATAGGCGATCGCCGGCTGCAAGTGGTCGAGCGCCCGCTTTTGCGTCCGTGTCAAATAGGCGTACAGCAAATCAAACGCGCTCACTTGGGCGTCGTCTTTCGCCGATGCGGACAGTTCGCTCGACCGGCGTTCGACTTGAATCGACAGCGGGATCCCGAGCGGCTGCAACATGTCCGCGAGCTGATCGTCATCGACTAATATCTCACTCGGGACCAATCCTTCGACTTCACGGAGGACCGCTTCTTTCGTCGGCAACGTCGTCAGCCAAGATTCACCTGTCGTCACGTCACCACGGGCGACCCCGTAGGTTTCACCAACTTTGGCGACGGCGACCAAATAACGGTTGTCTTTGTCTCCGAGCGCGGCCATGTAAGTACCTGGCGTGATGACTTGGATGACTTCCCGCTTCACAAGGCCTTTTGTCGCTTTCGGATCTTCCATCTGCTCACAGATTGCGACGTTGAATCCTTTTTCGATCAACTGCTCGATGTAGACGGCTGCCGAGTGATGCGGGACTCCACACATCGGGATCGGATGCTCGGCGTTTTTGCCGTTTTTCGCGGTGAGCGTCAATTCGAGTTCTTTCGCCACGATTTGGGCGTCTTCAAAAAAGAGCTCGTAAAAGTCACCGAGCCGGTAAAATACAAAGGCGTCAGGATAATCCGCCTTGATTGAAAAATATTGCTTCATCATCGGTGTCTGATGTATCGCTTCCATTTCGTCTCACCTCTATAAAGTAGAACAGCTGACCAAAGGCCAGCTGTTGTTTTTTAGTATCCGCAACCGCCGCGTGATTTCTCCGCTGCCATGCCGCTTCCTGTTTTACCTGCGAGTACGTCGCCTTCCGTCGCTTCGATGATTCGGTCCGTCACCGAGTTGGCGAGCGTCACCGTCACGTATTGAAGGAGGTCGTTCACTTCGACTTGTGTCTCTTGGAACGCCTGGACGACCGGAATCGAATCGAGTTCGTCCATTGCCTTGTCGATTTTTAGTTCGACTTTGGCAAGCGCTTCGGTCTTCCCGTAATGTTTGCAGTTGACCGCTTCTTTTTGTAAATATTTGATCCGTTTGATCAACGTTTGGACGCGTTCACTTTCGTTCACTTTCGTTTCCGCTTCTTTGAAGCGGGCCACTTCTGGAGTCTTTGCCAAAAGGTCGGCTAATTCTTTCGCTTTTTCAATCACTTGTTGGTCAGTCACCATCGTAAACCCCTTTGCACGCTATAATGTTATCGCACGTTTTCATGTGCGCATGTATTCCTCAACATTCTACCATGAACTTCTGGCGAACGGTACCGCACTGCTTTAGGAAGATTTTGTTCTTTCCCGCGTCATATCGACATGCGGGATACCGTCTTCTAAGTATTCTTCACTCGTTCGCGAAAAGCCGAAACTCGCATAGAACGGTTCGACGTATGTCTGGGCTTGTAAGTAGAGCTCGTCATTTCCAAAATCAGCGACTGCCGCATCCATCAACCTGCGAGAATAGCCTTTCCCCCGATGAGTTTGTCTCGTAACGACACGACCAATCGCGATCGGCGTTTCTTCGGCGAGCACCCGAAGTGCGGCGACAATCACACCGTTTTCTTCGATCCAGTAATGATGCGCCGTGACATCTTTCCCGTCGACTTCCTGATACGGACAATCTTGCTCGACGACGAACACCTCGGTCCGCAGCGCCAACAGATCATACAGTTCTTTCGTCGTCAGCTCATTAAATGTTTTCTTATGCATGACACCGTCTCCTTCATTATAGCTTTGCACCGAGCGCACGTCCGACGTGCAACCCGCTCGTCATTGCCCCGATCGTCCCCGCTCCCGGGAACACCGTATCCCCGCACACGAAAAAGTTCGGTAGCGTCGTCCGATAGCTCGCGGCATGGAACAGAGCCTGACGCGATGTTTGCGCATAGCCGCCGACAGCACCGTGCGGTCGTCTCGTATATTTCACCCACGCTCCTGGACCCCCGGGAAGGAGGACCGCTGATTCGCCCGTCCAGTCCGGAAACGCCCGCTTCACGGCCGAGATGAGACGCTCGGTCCATATTACTTCTAGTTTCTCATAGGTGGCCCTGTCTTTCCAATCGTCCCACTCTGATAAATCGATATGCGTCGAGACCGTCACGGTCCGTTCGGGGAGAGACGTCCGTAACACGTCGTCCGGAGCCGACATCGAGATGAAGGCATGGCCGGACGGCAAGTCGTCCGTATACACTTGTTGGAATAAGGGCCGGTCCAGACAGACGCGCTCGGGCAACGTCACGTATAGACTGAACGTGCCCCATTGCGATTGCTTCAACTGACGTCGATATTGCCCGGCAAATCGACGCTCGTCAGCACCGTTGAGCAAGCGATGTGTCGCCTCGAGCGGGATTGCGGCAACGACGATGTCGACGATCTCAAGCCGGCCCCGGCGATCGGTCAATAACCAGCCGTCGGCGACGCGCTCGATTTTCATGATTTGACGACCGAGCAGCGTCGTGCCTCCGCTATGTCGAATCGAGCGTTCCAAGGCGTGAGCGAGTGTGTACAATCCACCTTCGACGTAAAATGCTCCTTCATGATAAATCGATAGCGCGACGGTCGCGAGCAAGTAACTCGCCTCGCGTGCTCCCGTCTGTAAACTATCGAGTAAAATGCCATCGATGAATTGCTCGAACGGTGTCCCACCCAACCGATGACGTCGCAACGTTTCATGTAGCGGACGATATAATTTTACGAGTGCCGCTACTTGATTCGGCTGAAATCCGCGTAATGCGGTCAGCGCATCGTCTATCGTCCGGAGCGGTAAAGCCGGCAATCGCTCAAACAGCGGTCGGATTCTATCAAAATCCGTCCATACTTCTCGAAAGAATGACCGGATATCCGACTGCAGTTCCGGAAACTTTACGCTCAGTTCATCGAGAAACGCTTGGCGCGCTTGATAATAAACGACCGTTCGATCGTTCAAGTGGACGTGCATCACTTCGTCGAGCTTCTCGACTGCGACCGACTCGTTCAAATAGTCGAGCACGCGCTGATGGAGACCGCCTCGTTCGAAGCCCATCCCGAGCGTCGCCCCGGCCGGGAAGCGGTAGTCCCCGCGGTCGAACTTGCCGGCACATCCACCCCATTCGCGCGATGACTCAAAAACAATCACGTCATGTCCCGATCGACTAGCGAGAGCCGCCGCCGTCAACCCGGCGATCCCCCCGCCGATAACCCCGATTTTCATCTCCATCCCCTCCTGACTTCATCATACATCCGGTCGTCCTATTTTTGACGATTGAACGTGCTGCTCGTGACATTTTTCAAGTGTTAGGCAGGGTTCTGACAAACTATGGCGAAAAAACTCGATAAAGGACAGGTGAAGCCATATGCAAAGTCGGGTCATCATTTATTTGCTCATCCCTATCTTGATCTTTATCGGGATTCTCATCACGCCGCCGTCGGAAGAATCGCAAAAACTCGCGACGATGACGGCCGTCAACATTCAAGAGATGATTCCATATGAACGAGAATACACGGCGCAAGAAGTTTTATTCGAAGCGAATCAAAACGATCATGAAGCCGTGATTGAGGAATGGCGGCTCGAACGTGGGGCCCGAACGACGTACAGTTACGTGCTTCGGCTGCAAGGTTTCGAAACGGTGCTCCAAATCGACGCCGGTGCGGCTAATACCCGGTCTGACGGCTATTACGCGATGCAGGCCCACAGTCCGATTTATGAGGCTGACGAGCCGTTGTCGATCGGCTATCCGCTCGTCCTTTTTGCCTCGGAGCAACGGCTCGTACTGAGTCAGATGGAAGTCCGAGTCATTTACGAAGAAGACGGGGCGTTGAAAAAATGGAACATCACCGCAAAAGAAGACATGAACAAATGAATGAGATTGACGACCTCGTCCGCTTCGTTGACGAGGCGTTGCTCCCGTTCGGTGGCAGGTTATTCGCCGGTTTCAGCCGTGGTAAATCAAACGAAAAGTGAGGTGAAACAATGTTCTTTTTACAAATGTCCGGATTTCCGGGTTCCGGCAAATCGACGCTGGCCCGTGCCATCGCGCCTCAGCTCGATGCGATCATCGTCGACCATGACGTGACGAAGACAGCGTTGCTCGAATCAATGGTGGATCATCCGCCCGACCCGGCACTGGCCGGAAAAGTCGCCTATGACATCGATTAGGCGCTTATTTCGTTCAATTTGTCACTAAGGCGGAACGTCATTCTGGACAGCCCTTGCCTGTATGATGTGATGCTTGAACGCGGATTGCCACTCGCCGAAAACTATGGCGCCACTTATCGCTACGTCGAGTGTGTCGTCGACGACGTCGATGAAATCAATCGCCGACTTTCCGAGCGCTAACAAACGATTAGTCAAATCGAATCCGTTTCCCCGAACGACTTTCACCGAAGCATCGCCGACAGTAAAAAACCACCTTCCATAAAAACATTGACCATCGACACGAGTCAGCCGCTCCATAGTTATATAGAGAACGTCGTCGATTACGTCAAAATGGAAGAGTAACTGCTCCATGAGTCGACGATCTCACAACCGTGGATTCATTTTTTTTTGCGAAGATTGTATTTTTATGCTTTACAATTAATAATTATGCAATTACACTTAGTCTCATATCTTGAAGGAGGAATTTATACATGAAAAAGTGGATCGTTACTGGGGGACTAGTCGCAAGCGCATTATTAGCGGGATGCAGCCAAGAGACAACGGGAGAAGAAAAAAAGACACTCGTCATGGGCACAAGTGCTGATTACTTCCCGTATGAGTTCGTTGATACGGCGAACGGGGATGAGATTGTCGGCTTCGACATCGAGATTGCCGAAACCGTCACAGAGCGTCTCGGCTATGAGTTAAAGATTGAGGACATGGACTTCGGCAGTTTGCTCGGAGCCTTGAACGCTGGACGGATCGACTTCGTCATGGCCGGCATGACGCCGACCGAAGAGCGGAAAGAAAACGCGTCGTTCTCGGACATCTATTTGTCGGCGACGAACTTGATTATGACAAAAGATGAATCGTTAAAAGAAATCGAAGCGCTAGCCGGTAAGAAGATCGGTGTCCAGACCGCTTCAATTCAAGAGAATATCGCTAAAGACCAAGCGCCAGACGCTGAACTCGTGTCGTTGAACAAGATTCCAGAAATCGTTCAAGAGTTGAACACGGGCCGCATCGACGCGATGGTCATCGAAGACACGGTCGCTCAAAAATACTTAGACCAAGACGCGGGTTTTTATACGTTCGCGCTTAAAGAAGACGGCGAGAAAGGATCGGCGGCCGCTTTCAAATTGGAAGACGATTTGCGTGATCAGTTCAACGACGAGTTGAACAAGATGATCGACTCAGGGGAGATCGATGAGCTCGCTAAAAAATGGTTCTCGATGGAGCCGACGGAATGAGGCAAGTCGACCTCCCAATCTATCCCGTCACTTACCCGGAAGGATATCGATTGAATCAAAACGAAAGCCAGTTCCCGGCGCCGAAGCGGTTGCATGAACAGCTGGCAACGATCTCTTTCCATGACTTGCACGAATATCCGGTCCAACCGATCGATGAACTGTTCACCCGCTACGCGGCCTATGCTGGCGTCGAACCGAACCAGTTGCTCGTCGGCTGTGGCAGTGACGAAATGATTCACGTCGTCACGCAGGCGCTCTTGTCACCAGAAGACGTCGTCTTGTCACCGAGTCCTGACTTCTCGCTCTACCCGATCTTCACGACGATTGCGCACGGTCGGCATGTTCAGGCGGACGATTTATCGTATGAGGCGCTCGCCCTGGCGATTCAGCAACATGCACCGAAGCTGTTACTGTTGTCGAACCCGAACAATCCGACCGGTAAGTTGTGGACGGTCGGTGAGTTGACCGAACTGGCAGGCCTCGTCCCTTATTTGATCGTCGACGAGGCGTATATCGATTTCACGCCTGCATCGAGTATCGTCAAGCACTTGAATGAACTGACGAACGTGATCGTCTTACGGACGCTATCAAAGGCGTTCGGCTTAGCCAACGCCCGTCTCGGGTTTATGATCACGACGACCGAACTCGCTCAGTATTTCCGGCAATTCGTCCCTCCGTTCAATATAAGCGGTGTGAGCGCGAAAATTGCCAACGTCTTTTTGGCTGATGCGACCTACTTGAACGAGTCAATCGCTTGGCATCACGATATGCGGGTCAAGTGGTCGGAGTTACTCGGGACGATCGGTCAAGTCCAGCCAGCTGAGGCGAATTTTTTATACGTCACACTCGACCAGCCCGAAGCGGTTTGGTCTCACTTAGCCGAACACGGCATCCATACGTCGCGTCAACCGGACGGGATCCGCGTCACGCTCGGTAACGAGCAAGCACTTGCCCTTGCTCGACAAACATTGATGGCTTGGGCGCACACATCAGAAACAATTTCATAGCTAAAATTAAAAACAGGACCCAGGTCCTGTTTTTAATTTGGGTCAATATTTTTTATGCACGACGCATCATTTGTTGACTTTATAAGCATTCCCCATCAAAATTCAATTTGCTGTCTGTATATCTAACTTGAACGATAAATTTTCAATATTAGACAAGCTCGTTTCCATTGAAACAGAATTGAGGACATCACATGATTTCACGAAATGAACCGGTCGAATCGAGATGGGGACGCAATCGCATCGGGAATCGTTGGTATTGGACGATTTTGACTCGCTTTTGGTTGGCGCACGGTTTTTCATGGCTCTGGTTATTGTTTTCTATCTACATTTCTTTACCTTGGTTGACCGATTTGGCTGCAGTGACGAATTGGGTGCTCGCCTTGTTCATCATCGGTGGTATCGCTTACGTCCCGGGCTATTTGATGGCATTCTTGCTCGCGAGTCTCGTTCTCGATCGGCAGCCGCCGTTCACAAACGAACATCCGGACGAAGCCGTGACGGTCATGATTGCCGCCTACAACGAACAATCATCCATCTACGAGACGATTCGTTACGTGACACTGCAAGACTACACGGGACCGCTCCAAGTATTCGTCATTGATAACAACTCAAGCGATGCCACGTCGGCCGAAGTGATACGGGCGCAAGAAGATTTCGCCTTACAAATCGAGCTATTGCATGAACCGAGAGCCGGGAAGTTCCAAGCGCTCAATTACGGTTTAACGAAAGTGACTACCCAATACATCATCACGCTCGATGCCGATACGTTGATTCATCCGTCCGCGATTCGCTATTTGGTCGCACGGCTCGTGTCGAGTCCGAAAGACGTCTGTGCCGTCGCCGGCAGCATGCTCGTTCGCAATAGCCGCAGTTCGTTTTGGACACGGCTTCAAGAGTGGGATTATTTTCTCGGCATCGCATCAATCAAGCGGCTTCAAGGGCTTTACCAAGGGACACTCGTCGCTCAAGGTGCGTTCAGTTTGTACGAGACCGATGCCGTCAAACGAGTCGGTGGTTGGCCAGATGCGATCGGGGAAGACATCGTTCTCACGTGGCGACTCCTTGAAATGAAGCGTCGCGTCTATTTCGAACCGCTCGCCGTCGCGTTCACGGACGCACCTGAATCGTTCCGCCACTTTGCGCGTCAACGGTCGCGTTGGGCCCGTGGGATGATCGAGGGATTGCAAGAAGTGAAACCGTGGCGTCAGCCCCAGCTTTATACGAAGTACTTGACCGGGGTCAATTTGATCATGCCGTATCTCGATATCGCCTTCACGTTCTTCTGGATCCCAGGTCTCGTTCTCGCTCTGTTCGGTCATTATTGGATCGTCGGACCGATGACGCTCCTCGTCCTGCCATTGACCGTCCTTAGCTATGGACTGCTCTACTTCTACCAACGCGATTACGTTTTCAAAAACCTGAACTTGCGGGTCCGTAAAAACTTCTTCGGATTCATCTTTTTCGTACTGAGCTATCAATTGTTCATGTCCCCGATTTCCGTTTGGGGTTATGCCCAAGAAACGCTCAACGTAAAACGAATCTGGAAATGAACAACGCCCCGTCTAGACATATCCAGACGGGGCGTTGTTGCCTTTAAGGGATCAGCTTGATCACTCGGGCCGGATTGCCTCCGACGACGGCACGGGCCGGCACGTCTTTCGTCACAACCGCACCTGAGGCGATGACTGTGTCATCCCCAATCGTCACGCCCGGATTGATGATGGCCCCGCCACCGATCCAGACGCGATGGCCGACCGTAACCGGCTTACCGTACTCGAGGCCAGAAATTCGTTCTGTCGGGTCGAGCGGATGGGTCGCCGTGTAGACGTGGACACCGGGACCGAGCATACAGTCATCCCCGAACCGGATCGGACAGATATCTAAAAACACGCAGTCGAAGTTCGCAAAAAAACGGTCCCCGAGATGAATATTGTATCCGTAGTCACACTTGAACGTCGGTTCTAGGTAGAACGATGCCCCGGTCGAACCGAACAGTTCACCGAGTACTTGCTTGCGGACGTCGAGCTCATCGATCCCGGACTGATTGAACCGCTCTGTCAGACGTCGCGCCTGTCGCCGGTCAGCGACGAGTTCCGAATCAGCGGCCAGATAAAGTTCACCTTGAATCATCTTTTCTTTTTCTGTCATGTTTTCGCCTCCATTCTGTTTTATTATAGAGGGATATTGGCACGAATAGGGAATAGGAAAATGGACGAATCTGAGGAGGTAGTTGACTATGAAACGCATTCTTGATTGCAAAGCGAGTGATTTCTTGACGTTCAACCGTAACGATTTGATTGAGTCGATCCGAAAAGCCGAAGGCCGGACCGTGCTCGCCGAGGTCATTCCGACCGTGCAGCCGCTCTATCCCGAAGTGACGAACGCCGAGCTCGCCCGGGCGTTCGGCGCCGACATGATCTTGCTCAACATGCTTGACGTGTTCCATCCGTACATAAAGGGACTTGAAAGCCACGCCTTATTCGGCGACATCCCGGGTGAGACGATGTCCGACAATCCGATCACGGAATTAAAACGGCTGATCGGACTGCCGGTCGGTGTCAATCTCGAGCCTGTCGACTTCAGCGAGAAGTCCTCGGACATGTTCGACGTGAAACAAGGCCGACTGGCGACGCAGGAAGCGTTCACCCGCGCTTCCGAACTCGGAATCGACTTCGTCTGTTTGACCGGTAATCCGAACACCGGTGTCACGAACGAGGCCATCGAAAAAGCGATCATCACGGCCCGGTCTGAATTTGCCGGCGTCATCATTGCCGGGAAGATGCATCAAGCGGGTGTCGGTAACGTGATCGACCGTGATGCGTACGTCCGCTTTGCCGAAGCTGGTGCCGACATCATCTTGATTCCCGCGCCAGGAACCGTCCCAGGTGTCCGTGAAGACGAGTTCTATCACGTGACGCAAGAAATCCAAGCACTGAACAAGCTCGTCTTGGCCGCCATCGGAACGTCACAAGAAGGCGCCGACGAAGGGACGATCCGCGACATCGCCTTATCATCAAAACGCGGCGGTACCGACATCTTCCATATCGGCGACGCCGGTCTGTCCGGAATCGCCACACCTGAGAATATTCAGGCGTTGTCGATCGCCATCCGCGGACGCCGTCATACGTACATCCGTATGGCCGCTTCCGTCAATCGTTAACCACAAAGGGAAGGAAGCCGCGGCTTCCTTCCCTTTGTCTGTCACCATTCCGTGACGTCGCGGCGCGGTTTCGCCGGTGTCGTCGTCCCATGCCGTTCGGCGAGCAACGTCTCGACGTCGTGTAAGGAGACGCCTTTGGCTGCGAGCAAGACGAGCAAGTGGTACAACAAATCAGCCGTCTCTTCGACCAAGTCTTCATCGTTCAATGCCGCAATGACGACCTCGAACGACTCTTCCCCAAACTTTTTCGCGATTTTGTCTAACCCTTCATCAAACAAGTACGACGTATAAGAACCTTCCTTCGGCTCTGTCTTTCGTTCTTGAATCAGTTTTTCGAGTTCATGGATCATGTGTTCACCTCCGTAAAAAAGCAACTGCGATTTCCAGTATGACACGTCGGTCCGTTCGCATGGACGCGGACTAACAGCGCGTCTTGATCGCAATCGACATGGATGCTCTCAAGGTCGAGCGTGTTGCCGCTCGATTCACCTTTCATCCAAAGCCGCCCTTTCGAACGTGACCAGAACGTGACTTTGTTCGTCTGGAGCGTCGCTTCGATCGCCTCGTGATTCATATATCCTAACATGAGGACGGTCTCGTCATCCGTCGACACGATAATCGCCGGGATTAGTCCGTTTGCGTCGTAACGAACCGCATCGGCAAGTTGTTCGCGCTGCATACGTGCTTCACCTCTTCTACTGTCGTTTTTCGGTCGTGCAAGATCGAAGCGAGTAAGGCGGCGTCGACTGTTTCAAGTGCCTCGACGACGTGTTCAGCGTTCCCGGCCCCGCCTGAGGCGATGATCGGGATATCGACCGCTGCCCGTAGCAATTCGAGAATTTTTAAATCATAGCCACTCTGTTTCCCGTCTTGGTTCATCGACGTGACGAGCAACTCCCCGGCCCCGAGTTCAGCGACGCGCTTAGCCCAATCGACCGCCGTCAGCTCGGTCCGGTGTTTCCCGCCGTACGTGTATACGTAATAGTCACCTTCTTCGAAACGGACGTCGATGGCGACGACGATACACTGGGAACCGAAACGTTCGGCTGCCCGCTTGATCAAGTCAGGTGACTCGACGGCGAGCGTGTTGAGCGACACTTTGTCGGCTCCTGCTTTGAGCAGGGACGAGATGTCTTCAAGGGAACGGATGCCGCCCCCGACCGTGAGCGGGATGAACACTTTCCGGGCGACGGCACTGACGACGTCAAGCATCGTCTGTCTTCGTTCCGTGCTTGCCGTAATGTCTAGAAAGACAAGTTCATCCGCACCTGAGGCGTCATAGTACTTGGCAATCTCGACAGGGTCACCGATGTCACGCAGTTCGACAAACTCGATGCCTTTGACGACACGTCCGTCTTTCACGTCTAAACATGGGATGATTCTACGCTTTAGCATGTCGCGCCTCCCATTCGATCAAGTCGTCAAGACTGACTTTGCCAGACAAGAGCGCTTTCCCGACGACCGCCTCATCAATTCCGGCCTCACTCAGTGCCTTGACGTCGGATTCGGTCGTGACACCGCCCGAGGCGATGAGCGTGACCGAGACAGCTTCCCGGAGCGCCTTCATGCGCTCTAAGTTCGGTCCGTTCAGTTTCCCGTCCGAACCGATGTCCGTGTAAAGAATCGTCTCGACCCCGCGGCTGGCGAGATCGATGGCCACATCGATGTCTTTTAGTTCGGTCGCGTCTTGCCAGCCGTTGATGGCGACGATGCCGTCATAGGCGTCAAGGGCGACCGCGACACGACTCCCGTACTTGGCGAGTGCCCGGTCCAGGAAATCAGGATCGGTGAACGCTTTCGTACCGAGCAGGACACGGTCCACCCCAGTTGCCATGACAGCATCAAGCGCTGCTTCGGAGCGAATCCCTCCGCCCGTCTGGACGAAAAAGCCGCACGATTTGGCGAAACGGACGACATCGAGATGTTTCGGCTCACCAGCTTTCGCTCCTTCTAAATCGATCAAGTGGAGCATCGGGACGCGCCCGGTCCATTCTTTTAACTTCTCATACGGGTCGCCGTATTGCTCTTCCGTGTTGAAATCTCCTTCAGTCAGGCGGACAATCTTGCCGCCGATTAAGTCAATTGCCGGTAGCAGTTTCACGTTCGACCGCCTCCTTCCATTCTTTTAATAAGCTGAGTCCGAACGCGCCGCTCTTCTCCGGGTGAAATTGCATCCCGGTCACGAGACCTGATCGGACGATGGCCGGTACGCGCTCTCCCATATAGTCAGCTGAGGCGACGATATTGTCGTCAGCGGTCACGACGTGATATGAGTGGACAAAATAGACGTCCTCATCGCGTAAAATCGAGTTCCAACCGACGTGAGGCAACCGTTTGGCCCGCATCCGTTCGACCCGTCCTTCAATCAAACCGAGTCCTGGCGTCGGCATGCCTTCCGTGCTCGACTCGAATAACAGTTGCATCCCGAGACAAATCCCAAGCAACGGCTTCTCTGTCGCCATTCGCTTGAGCAACGGAATCAGTCCCGTGTCCTCAAGCGACTGCATCGCTTGCGGGAACGCCCCGACGCCAGGCAAGAGGATGGCGTCGGCCGCTTCGATTTCAGCCGGATCGTTCGTGATCGTGACGTAACACCCGATCGCTTGTAGCGCCCGTTCGACGTTGAAGACGTTTCCCATGCCGTAGTCAATCACCGCGACGTTCATCCTTCGATCCGTCCTTTCGTCGAAGGGAGGCGGTCGAGCCCGTCTTTCCCGATCGCTTCGGCAAGGGCGCGGCCGAACGCTTTGAACAGCCCTTCGATCATATGGTGCGAGTTCGAGCCGTATAACACGTCAAGATGGAGCGTCAACCGCGCGTTCATCGCGACGGCGCGGAAGAACTCTTCCGCGAGTTCCGTGTCGAAGTCACCAAGCTTCGGATTGTTGATTTCAGCTCGGTAGACGAGGAACGGGCGTCCCGAGACGTCGATGACGGCCCGGGCGAGTGTCTCGTCCATCGGCAAGTAGCTCGTCCCGTAGCGACGGATCCCGACTTTGTCCCCGAGCGCTTCTAAGATCATCTGCCCGAGGGCGATGCCGACGTCTTCGACCGTGTGGTGCGCATCGACCCACGTGTCCCCTTCGACTTGCACCGTTAAGTCGATGCGGCTATGGAAGGCGAACAGCGTCAACATATGGTCGAAAAAGCCGACGCCTGTCTTAATGTCACTTTGACCTGTACCGTCTAAATCGAGACGAAGCTCGATGTTCGTTTCTTTCGTCTCACGTTTAATTTCAGCTGTTCTCAAAAGAAGTCACCTCTTCTAACATTTGTTTGATGAATCGATACGCCTCGTCCGTCCCCGCACTGACGCGCAGTCCGGTCGGAAACGCACGGACGTGGACACCGTAAGCGAGGAACCGCTCGGCCCACAGCTCACTATTGGGCGTCTCGACGTATAGGAAGTTGGCCCGGCTCGGCAAGACGTTGCCGATTGGCGCGAGCAGTCGTTCGAGCTTTTGACGTTGACCGTTATGGAACGCGACGGACTGAGCGATATAATCCGGGTCGTCAAGGACGACGGTCGCAACAGCCGCGCTCAATCCACTGACGTTGAATGGCGAGCGGAACCGGTCGATCTTCTCGATCAAATCGGGATGGGCGATCATGAAGCCGATCCGTAAGTTCGCGAGTCCGAACGCTTTCGATAACGTCCGCAAAATGATGACGTTCGGGTAATCCGCGAGTCGCGACTTGAAGGAATCACTCATCGTGAAGTCGATATACGCCTCGTCGACGACGAGGTACGGGACTTTTTTCGCGATCGTCTCTAATTGGTCGAGCGTCCACATCTTCCCGGTCGGATTGTTCGGGTTCGACACGAGCACAAGTTTCGGTTCGTTCGCTTCAATCAATCGAAGCAATGAATCGATCGTGAGGCCGTCTGCCTCAGGTTGGAAGAACTGGCCCCGGGCGATGTGCGCATAAATGCCGTACATCGAAAAGTCGGGTGCCGGTGCCAAGACGACGTCTTCTGTGTCGAGAATGGCTTGGCAAAGTATGGCGAGCAGCTCATCGCTGCCGCTCCCGACCATCAATTGGTCAGGTTGTACACCCGCATAAGTCGCATAGCTAGTTTTAAGGGCCGTCAGCTCATCGACCGGATAACGGCTGAGTGAGCGGAGCGTCACGAGCTGAATCGCTCGTTGCAGGCGCTCCGGCAGCTCGAATTGACTCTCGTTTTGATTTAGCGCGTATCCGCTCACCGCATGTGGGACATAGCGCGGGATCGCTGTATAGTTACGTCTCATACGTCCTCCAATCGGACCGCCATCGCTCGGGCGTGTCCTTCAAGCTGCTCTTGTCTCGCGATTCGGATCGCGGCGCGTGTGACCGCTTCGTCGATCGCTGTCATCTCGAGAAACGTCTGTCTGCGGTAAAAATCATCGACCGACAGTCCGCTCGAGAAGCGGGCCGTCCCGCTCGTCGGCAAGACGTGGTTCGGTCCGGCAATGTAATCACCGAACGCCTCGGCCGCCTCATGGCCGAGGAAGAACGAGCCGCCGTGGCGAATCTGTGCCATATAATCGGCTGGATCTGTCACCGCAAGTTGCACGTGTTCGGCCGCCATATCGTTCGCGTAGCGAATTGCTGCTGCTTTCGTTTTGACGAGGACGCCTCCGCGCTTGAGCGCTTCGACCGCGATGTCGCGACGTGGCAGATCGAGCAGTTGCTTGTCCAGCTCAGACCGAATCGCTTCGGCCTGTTCACTTGTCGTCACGAGGGCGACTGCTGTCGCTTCGACGTCATGCTCGGCTTGCGCGAGCAGGTCGGCTGCGATCCATCTAGGATTGGCCGTTTCGTCGGCGATGATCAACACTTCGGACGGACCGGCGACGGAATCGATCCCGACGAAATGCGAGACGAGTGACTTCGCGGTCGCCACATAAGCGTTGCCCGGCCCGACGATCTTATCGACGGCCGAAATCGTCTCGGTGCCGAACGCGAGTGCGGCGACGGCTTGGGCGCCACCGACGAGATAACATTCGTCGGCACCGGCAATCTTCGCGGCAATCAACAGCGATAAGTCGATCCCGCCTTGTTTCGGTGGCGTCACCATGACGACCCGCTTCACTCCGGCCACTTTCGCTGGGATGATGTTCATCAACACACTCGACGGGTAGACCGCCGTCCCGCCAGGCACATAGACGCCGACCGAATCGAGCGGCATGAACCGACGACCGAGCCGGAACATCTCATCTTCGAAGACGTCGTCTTGACGCTGTTGCCGCGCATGAAACGTACGGATCCGTTCGGCCGCGAGCGTTAGCGCCTCGGTCAATTCCCGATACGCCTCCGGCGGTTCAAACGTCTCAAGGTCGACCGTTTCAATCACATCGACCCCGTCAAATTGCTTCGTCCATTCGAGGAGCGCCGCGTCACCTCTCGCCTCAACCGATTCTAAAATCGGTTTGACGGCTTCTGCCCACTGTTCTCGGCGCGTCCGATTCGTTTGTCCGTTCATCTGTCTGCCTCCTTGCTTAACCGGCGAATCCACGCTTTCAATTCGTCCGGGTCGTTCGCGAGCGCTGTCTCGCTCGTGATGAATTTCGCGTTAACCGTGAAAATCGTCTCATATTCTTCTAAATCGTTCGCGCGAAGCGTCGCCCCCGTCTCGACGATATCGACGATGCAGTCGGCGAGACCGGTCAACGGCGCGAGTTCGACCGAACCGTTCAAAGCGATCACTTCGACGTTTTGACGTTTCGAGGCAAAGTGCGAGATGGCGATATTCGGATACTTGCTGGCAACTTTCAGCTTCTTCGTACCGTTTCTCCGTTCTCTCGGACCACATACCGCCATACGACAACGGCCGAATGGTAAATCGACGACTTCGAGGACGCCTGGTGTCTTCTCGCGTAAAATGTCGCCGCCGACGACTCCGACGTCCGCTGCGCCATGCATGACGTATTTATAGACGTCATCGCCTTTGACGAAGATGAATTCATGACCGTCTACTTCGACGGTCAACTCACGGCCCCGCTTTTCCGGCCAAACGGTGAGACCGACTTGTTCAAAATACTCACGGGCCGCTGTTTCGATGCGCCCTTTCGCGATTGCGACTTTCATTTGATCACCTCACCTAACTGTTCTAAATCGAGCGATAGTCCGAAGGCACGTCGCGACTGTCCGAAATGCCCGTATAACGAGTCGTAACGGCCACCTGAGAGGACGCGTCTGCCGTCGATACTGCCGGTCACGGTCAAACCTGAATAATAATCAAAGTCGCCGGTCTGTCCGAAGTCGTACGAGACGTTCAATCCGATCGCACGTAGATGTTCGACCGCATGCTCCACTTCGTCGATCGCCGGTTTTAAGCCCGGTTCCGCGAGGTCGCGTAACTCTGCTAGCGCCGAGTCACCGATCAAGAACGGCAGCTTGGCGATCAATGGGTATTGATACGATTCCGCGAGGTCGCGAAGTGATTCCAAATTACGGAGTGCTAAGTATTGACGCAACGTCCGTTCCGGGATACCGGCCTCGTTCGCCACTAACGCGATCAATGCAGCAGATCCGACTTGGATGCGTAAGCTTCCTTTCGGCAGGACCCGTTCCGTCATACTAAGGAACGATTCAATCAACTCCATATCTTTTGAATCCCCATCGATCCATTCAAGACCGAGTTGCTGACGTTCATGCGGTTGTCCCGAATGCTTCGGCGTGCGTCGGTAGACGGCACCGGCGTAAGCGACGCGCATCGGTTCATGTCCGTCGGCGAGCTTCCTTGCGATCTGGAGCGTGTAGTCCGGTCGCATGACGAGCAACTCCCCATCGTTGCCGAACAAGCGATAATACGCCGACTCATCGAAGAGTGCGAGATCTTGATAATGGGAATAGTATTCAACGAGCGGCGGCTCGATCACACTATAGCCGTCCCCCTCGGCCCGCTCTAAAAATGATTTTATCCATTGCTTCGGACGCAGCACGTCCTCACCTTGCAACTCGTGCCATCCTTCTGGGATGGATCCTTTTTTATTGAACCAAATCATCAGTATCACCCTTTACCTTATTATCACTTTACCAAACTAAAGTAGTGTGTTAAATTTATCAAATCAAGCCAATGCTGTCAACCGGCGAACTCGAAAGGAACGATGTTTGATGATTGATTATACCCATGATGGCCACGTCCATACCCCATTTTGTCCGCACGGATCGACCGATTCACTCAACGCGTACGTCGATCAAGCACTTGCTCAAGGCGTTCGGACGCTGACGTTCACCGAGCACGCCCCGCTGCCGGCACGTTTCATTGATCCGACGCCAGAACAAGACTCGGCGATGGCGCTCGACTTATTGCCCCGTTATATAGAAGAGGTCGGGCAGTTGAAACGAGATTACGCCGGAAGACTCGAGATTCGGGTCGGTCTCGAGATCGACTATTTGCCGGGATATGTCGATGAGACGCTCGCCTTGCTCGAGCCCTATCGCTCATACCTCGACGAGACGATCTTGTCTCAACACTTTCTACAAGTCGAAGGCGAGCTCCTGCCCGTCGACTTCTCACCGGAGACGTTTGATGCGCTCGTCAGCCGAATCGGGTCGTTCGAAGAAGTGCTACGCCGGTATTACGAAGCGCTCGAGACCGGGTTACAGTTCCCGTGGGAGCGACTGAACGTCGCGCGCATCGGGCATATCGATTTACCGATTAAATATCAGACGAACTACTCATGGAACCGTGCGAACGTCAAAGATGCCGAGTCGCGACTGTTGCGTGCAATCGCCTCACGCGGGTTCGGACTAGACTTCAACACCGCCGGTCTCCGTAAAGCCGCCTGCGGACAGCCATACGCCATGGCCGTCGCCGCTGAAGCGACCCGGCTCGGCATCCCACTCGTACTCGGTTCGGACGCCCATATCGCGGCAGATGTCGGTGCCGACTTTAAAAATATGCAAAAAAAAGCCACGTTCCTATGAACGTGGCTCCTTAACAGCGATCTAGCTATCTAGATCCCCATGTTTGGTTTGTCGACAACGATATGGCGTTCCATTTCTTCATCTACTATCTATATTACCATACTCGTCACGAGTTACAAGACAAAAGTGAACTACTCACCACTTATTTGCTTCGCAACTTGAAGTGGGAGCTTCTTGGGAAGACCGTGCTTTGACCAGCCACGGTTGTGGACCAAGCTCGTCGGGCAGTCCCTGCCCTGGAGTGTTTCAGTCGGCGAGACCCAACAGGTTGAGGCTCGCGTTGACGTCGCGGTCATGGTGCGTGCCGCATACGGCGCATGTCCACTCGCGGACGTGCAGGTCCTTCTTGCCATCGTTCTCGCCACAGGCCGAACAAACCTGGGTCGAGGCGAACCACGGGTCGGCCTGGATCAGTGTGCGGCCGTGGAACCTGCATTTGTAGGCGAGCTGGCGGACGAACTCGCCCCATCCGGCGTCCCC